>JBILMW010000159.1:0-5767 GCA_044375335.1 Terrimicrobiaceae bacterium
CGATGGGTGGCTCCCGGGAAAGCTAACCAGTCTCCACACGGCCGAGACGGCCATGCCCCCTTTTATTGCGATGCAAAGTCGAATTTCAAAGTGACACTGGCATTACTCCCACTCGATGGTGGCGGGTGGTTTGCTGGAGATGTCGTAGCAGAGGCGGTTCACGCCTTTGACCTCGTTGATGACGCGGGCTGAGATGCGGGCGAGGATTTCCTGTGGCATGCGCACCCAGTCGGCTGTCATGCCGTCGTGGCTGCTCACAATGCGGAGGGCGATGGTGTAGTCGTAGGTCCGCTCGTCTCCCATCACGCCCACGGAGCGCACGGGCAGGAGGACGGCGAAGGATTGCCAGACTTTGTAATACCAGTCGGAGGCTCTCATTTCCTCGATAACAATGGCATCCGCCTCACGCACGATGCGGAGGCGCTCTGCGGTGATTTCTCCAATGATGCGAACAGCGAGGCCGGGGCCAGGGAAGGGCTGGCGGTGGACGATTTCCTTGGAGAGACCGAGTTCCTCGCCGACGCGGCGGACTTCGTCTTTGAAGAGTTGGCGCAGGGGCTCGACGAGCTCGAATTTCATGCGCTCGGGGAGGCCTCCGACATTGTGGTGGCTCTTGATGAGTGCGGCGGGATTTCCCGAGATGGAAACGCTCTCGATGACATCCGGGTAGAGGGTGCCTTGCGCGAGGAAGCGGTAGTGGCCGGGGTCGGCTTTTTTGAGATCCTTCGCGGCGGCTTCGAAGACTTTGATAAATTCGTTGCCGATGATTTTGCGCTTCTTCTCGGGGTCGGTGACGCCTTTGAGTTTTGTGAGAAATTGCTTCGAGGCATCCACCGTTTTCATGCGGATGCGGAACTCGCCGGCGAAGAGTTTTTCCACGGCGGCGCGCTCGTTGGCGCGCAGGAGGCCGTTGTCCACGAAGATGCAGGTCAGGCGGTCGCCGATGGCTTTGTGCAGGAGTGCAGCCGCCACGGAGGAGTCCACGCCGCCGCTCAGGCCGAGGATAACGCGTCCATCGCCGACTTGTTCTTGGATTTCGCGGCAGGTGCGATCGATGAAGGATTCCATCGTCCAATTGGATTTGCAGCCGCAGATGCGGTGCACGAAGTTTGCCAGAATCTCGCCGCCGCGCGGTGTGTGGACGACTTCGGGGTGGAATTGCAGGCCGTAGATATTGCGCTTGGTGTCGCCGATGACTGCGTGCGGGGAGTTTTCGGTTTTTCCAAGCGGACGAAATCCGGTGGGGAGTTTGGTGATTTTGTCACCATGGCTGTTCCAGACATCCAGTGTTGCCGGAAGTTTGTGGAAGAGGGCGCATTTGGCGTCGCCTTTGAGTTTTCCCGGACCGTATTCGCGTTCGGTCGAGCGCTCGACCTTGCCGCCGAGGCCGTGAGCGATGAGTTGCATGCCGTAGCAGATGCCGAGCACGGGGATGCCGAGATCGTAGATTTTGCGGTCCACCTGCGGGGCCTTGGGCGCGTAAACGCTCGCTGGACCGCCCGAGAGGATGATTCCCGAGGGCTTCAGCTTGGCGATGGCGGACGCTTTGGTGTGGTAGGGGACGATCTCCGAGTAGACCTGACATTCCCGAACGCGGCGGGCGATGACTTGTGTGTATTGGGAACCGAAATCCAGAATGAGGATTTTATCTCCGGCGGGTTGTTGCGGCATGGCGTGTCGTTATCTGAATTCGGGGCCGAAGTCGTCGGAGAGGGCGTTGTTTGGCACGATTTTTCCACGACCCTGGATTCCCTCTTGGAATTGCTCTCCGACATCCTCCGCGGATTGTTCGGAAATCGCGCAACCGCTCAGGAGGAGTAAAATTTGTAATGACAAAATGAAGAAGACGCCTTTCATAAGGGGCGAAGGCTATTCCCTCCGCCCCACCATGGCAAACATGATTCCTCCAGAGCTGTTGCTGGATTTCTACCGCAAGGGGATTTTTCCCATGGCGGTGGATGGCGAGACGCGCCTGTTCTCGCCAAACCCGAGAGGGATCATTCCTCTGGATGAGTTCAAAATCCCGCACGGCACGCGCAAGACTCTCAAGGACCCGGCGTGGGAATTGCGCATCGATACCGCTTTCGAAGAGGTCATGCTTGGCTGTGCCGGGCGTGAGGAAACCTGGATCGACGATGGGATTTTTCAAAGCTACACCGCGCTGCACGACCTCGGCCATGCCCACTCGGTCGAAATCTGGCGCGACGGTCAACTCGCCGGAGGACTCTATGGAGTTCAAATCGGCGGTGCATTTTTCGGGGAGTCCATGTTCCACCGCGTTCCTGGAGCCTCGAAGGTCGCGATCTGCCGTCTGGTCGAATTGATGCGCGACGGCGGATTCCTCCTGCTCGACACGCAGTGGGTGACACCGCACCTCGAAAAATTCGGCGCCCGCGAAATCGCTCGCGCCGATTACCTCGTCATGCTGAACGAAGCATTGAAGCGACAGGCCGTGCTGAAAGCCTGATTCCGGCGCAGGTGCCCGATCTTCAGCCCGCGAAAAAAACAAACGCCACGGTTGTCATCCCCGCCATTCTCGGTTATCAACATCCTCCCGCTAATGGATGGGTGGCAGAGTGGTCGATTGCGCACGCCTGGAAAGCGTGTATACCGAAAGGTATCGGGGGTTCGAATCCCCCCCCATCCGCCAGTGTTTTGGCGAGCAAATCGTAATTCGACCGTAACAAATGCGCGGTGGTCGGCGTGATTGTTGGTGATGAATGCCAGACTCACAAGCGGCGTTCAGAGGGGCTCTGTTCTCGCTCAAGAGGATTGGAAAAAGGGGCCCGTTTTGACATCCAGTGCAGGACTGCAGCTCATTTCTAAAATTGGATTTTCATCCTCCATTCAAAACGCTGCCTTTAAACTTCAAAATTGGCCGGAGGATTCATTGTGGTGGCGAATTCCCGGCCTTTTTCCGTGAGGCGGTATTTTTGCAGGCGGCTGTTGGGTTTGTTGGGAATGGTGTATTCAATCAAGCCTGCCGAGAGTGCGGGCCCAAGGTAGGTTTCCCGCAGTCGTCGTCTGCTTTTAAGTTCAAACGCTGAGCGGATGTCTTCATTTCCAAGCGGCTCCCGTTGGCCGAGAAGGTGAAGTAGTTTCCCCACATAATCGCTTACTGGTGCCGTGACTGGTGCCGTGACTGGTGCCGTGACTGGTGCCGTGACTGGTGCCGTGACTGGTGCCGTGACTGGTGCCGTGACTGGTGCCGTGACTTGCCCTGTGGAGACCGATGGACGAGGAAACTCGGTGATGAAGACGCCTGCGATTTCAGAGAAACGGGCATGGGGGGCTTTTTCAAGAATCAGAGGGATGCCACGGCCCCAGGCTTCGATGAGGTGGATTCGGCGGAGCAGGTCCGCGATAAGCGGATTGCGGCGGCGGGAGACTTTGGCGGTTTTGAGCGTGCGCAGGGTGACGCCTTCCATGAGCCTGCCGGGATTCCGCACCTCGACTCGGTCGGGGAAAATGGCGATGCGGACTTCGTCGGGATCCCGGTAGTCGCGATGGCAAAAAGCGTTGATGATGGCTTCGCGGAAGGCTTCGCGGTCGATCTCGGGGACATCGACTCGGGCCAGGCCATCGAGTTTCATTCCGATCCGGATGTTCTTGAGAATGTATTTTTCCGCTTCCTCGATAAGGGCCAGGATATCGCCGTTGAAATCATGCTGGTCGATAATGGTCGCTGTGGTGGAAGTGGCGAAAACAGCGCAGCGGAGTGCAAGTGCGGGCGGCTTTGCAAAGAAAACGCGGGCGGCGTTGAGGTGGTGGCCATCGACATGAAGGCCGAGGCTCTTGAGGGCGTTTGGGGTGTTGGTCCAAGGGAGTCCAGCCTTGCGGACATAGGCACGGACCTTTGCGGCATCTGGCTTGAAGGAGGCTTCTGGGATCGACTCCGAATCCCAACTGCGGTGGCTGCGATTTTTGCGAAGGATGATGGACTCGATTTCCTTGGCTGAAAGTTGGCGATCTTCGTCGGCAACGCGCATGTAGGCGCGACCATGTGAGTAGTAGGGTTTCTCATTTCCAGAGAAACTGACGCGAATGCAGGATTTTCCACTCAAGAGCACATTGGAAACTTCCGGAAAGATCTTTGGCTCGATGTGGGCGGCGATGGATTGCGATACCTTCCGCAGGGTAGTTTCGGTGACCTCCATGCCAACTGGCGTGCCATCGTTTTTGATTCCGAACCAGAGTTCGCCAGCAGCATGCTTGTTGAGTATGGCCGCCAAGGAATTCAGGCCCTCGCCAAGCTCGGCGAGGCTTTTCTTGAACTCAATTGTTTCGGATTCGTTCATTTCAGGACTGGAGGCGTTGAGCGGGTATGGGGATTATCTCATCTTTTTTGGAAGCGCGGCGCAATTTGAAAGGCGGGATTTTAATTCCTCACCACCGCACAATATCAGAGGTTTTGAAGCATAGGGTTTGATCTGATGCATGAAGCCAAGGGGGCGCATCCTTTTCATCAGCTCTCCCTCAATGTGTGTTGTAAAAAGAAGCCCTGCGTCTGCTTGCAGTTGTTTTCTTTGATGGAAATCCGTCGTCGCCATCTATAGTTTGCCTGCAATGAACCGTCGGGGGAGCCTCACCAAGCAAGAACCAGCGGCCAATCGCGATGCGTGGGGGCGCTGGCTTTGGCCGGCCTTGATTGTTTCGATTCTGCTGCACCTTCTTTTCTGGAATTGGTCGCGCCATTTTCCGGTGGATCGCATGAGCGAGGAGTTTTACGAAAAAATCGTCCCGCGCACTTTTCAGGTTGAAAGGGTGGAAATCGATCCGCGTCTTTTGGAGCCTGAGCGGGAGGAGAACACTAAGACTCGTGTGTCGCCTATTTCCATTCCTCTGCCTGAGGAGAGCTTCTCGTTTGAGAAAAGTGTGTCCCAAGCGCCGGATGCCAAAAATCCTCCGCGTTTGGACACGGCTATCCTCAATGAGAAGCCTGTCATCGGTGATCCTGTGACTCCCGCAATGGCGATGCCCAGCTCCCTTCCAATGGCGGCGGATGCACCGATGGAGGACATGCTCAAGGAAATGCCCGCACTCAAAAGCGACCCGCTGGCAGCCCTCCCTCAGCCGGTCGCCACAGCCGAAGCGGGAAAGAGCCTGCCCGCCCAGCCAGCTGATGGGCGGGGATTCACGGATCTGGATGAGCTTCTTGCCCGGACCGGGCCTCTCACGCCCGAGACCGCGCCTATCCTGCTGCCGGGCGATTTGCTTTTTGAATACGACGCCTACCGTCTGCAACCCGGCGCGATTTCCAGCATGCAAAAACTCGGTCAGCTCCTCCTGCGCAACCCCCGCTCGCGTTTTCTCATCGAAGGCCACAGCGACTCCTTTGGTCCGGATGAATACAATCTCCGCTTGAGCGAACTCCGTGCGGAGACCGTCAAGGAATGGCTCATCTCCTCGATGGGCATTCCCGCTGACACCATCGAAACGCGCGGCTTCGGCGAGTCGCGCCTTGTGGCTCCGGCGACAGGCTCGATCGAAGAGCAACAAATTAACCGCCGAGTCGAAATCGTAATCCGTCCGCCCGCACCATGAGTCAGCCGCCTGAACCGCACACCCTCGAAAAATCCGCTTTGGAGCTCTCCAAGAGCGCCCGCGCAGGAAACAGCGACCCGGTTGAACTCTTTAAAAACTTCCGCAAGGAGGAGGAGGTGCGCCTGCGCGCCTGGCACGACGCCGGGGGTGGGGGACGCGAGATCGCCCGCCAGCGATCGGATATGGTGGATATTCTCTTCCGGGAACTTTTTGAGGATGTTGT
>JBILMW010000160.1:0-5742 GCA_044375335.1 Terrimicrobiaceae bacterium
AGAAATGCTGACCACTGCCGGTTCAACCGCCGGATGCGGAAAACCGCATGTCCGGTGGTGTGGAAGGGCTGCGGGGTGCAACTCCCCTCAGCCCCATCCAATCAAGGATTTGCGCGCTGCCGCGTGGCGTGCTCATGGGAGGTTTTCTTTGACTTTACTGCTTGCTGTTTGGAGTCCTTTTGTTTGCGGACAAGGCCTTAGGAGACAAGGTGCCGATAGCCCACAGGGCATAGAGCGGAAGGTTGAGGATTTTGCCGTCCCTGCGGAGGTTCAACAGAGTGCTGCGCAGCAGTTGATCGGGGCCGAATTTTTCATCATAGGTTCGGAGGCTTTTGCTTTTGGAATTGATGCCGGCTTTGACTTCGAGCGGCAGGATGTCTCCAAAGGGAGACTGCCAGAGAAAGTCAACCTCGGCAGTGGCGAATTCATTTTTCCAGTAGTAAAGGCCGCCGCTTGCGATCGCGCACAATGTTTGAGCGGCATAATTTTCAATGAAGGCACCCTTGAATTCCTGAAAGAGGTCATGCCCCCGCACGAGAATGTCGGGCAAAATGTTGGCCATCGCTCCAAGGAGTCCGATATCCAAGGCATATACCTTGAACGCACTCCGGTCCGCATAGGCCGAGAGCGGCTGCCCCGGCTTGGTGACAAGGAAGCACCTCAATATGAGCCCGGCGTTTTCAAGCCAGAGAATGGCATTTTCATAATCCCGGGCCCGCGCGGTTTTTTTGAGCGCGGTAAACTGGAATTTCCGGTTCTCGCGCGCCAACTGCGCAGGAATGGAATCCCACACCTGCATGAGCTTCGGGATGTCGGTCGTTGGCGCATGCTTGGCGAAATCGAGCACATAGGCGTTCAGGATTTCTTTTTGAATCACCCGGACTTCGGAAAAATCGCGGGATTTCGCGTAGCAGGCTACCGCTTCCGGCATTCCTCCCACAAAATAGTAGCGCTTCAACAAATCAACCAGATCCTCGTGGAAGGGCTGTGCAAAAGGCCCGGCATCCCTTTTTTCCTCCACGAGTTTCCGGTAGCGCGACTCGCCAACCGCATCCAAAAACTCGGGAAACGACATCGGCCTCAGGTCCAAAAAATTTACTTTTCCCACTGGAAACGACATGGGTTGCGACAGCTTGACCCCAAGCAGGGAACCCGCAGCGGCTATGTGAAATTCGTTGGCCTGCTCCTGAAAATACTTCAGCGAGTTTAATGCCTCGTTGCAGGCTTGGATTTCATCAAAAATAATCAAGTCGCTTCCCGGCTTGATCGCTTCTTTGCGGTAAATGCCCAAGGCCTCGATCAGATCAGCCGGTTTCAGTCTGCCTTGGAAAAAATCTTTCAGCCCCGGGTCCTCCTCAAAATTGAAATACGCGACACCGGCGTATTCGTTCGCCCCAAACTCGCGGAGCAAATGGGTCTTACCCGTCTGCCTTGCACCCCTTAGTATCAGGGGTTTGCGACGCTCTGCGGTTTTCCATTCACATAGTTCCCGATAAAGATCGCGCTTCATGACAGGAATTCATGGCAGATCGTGATACCATGTCAATTATTCATTTGAATAATGTGCAGAGTTACACAATTTTTAAATTCACTGAACCAAGTGAAACTGAAAATGCAACTCTTTTGCCCAGTCATGCAAGCCGAGGATTCCCCGACTGCCGAGGTCTGGTAATCGCAACAACGGGAAACGCCTTCGCGAAATACTCGATAGTTTTTTGAAGCCGCCTTTAAAACAATCGCGCCGGGCGTGAATGGAGTTTTTTTTGAACTCAGCCTACGGGGGCGCATGCTGTAACGCGTGAGGCTGGCGTGATCCCCGAGACGGCGCGCTACCGCGCGGGGTGTTTTCGTAATCGAAGGTAGGGATGCCGGCACCGTCGGCGTTTCTTCTTGATGCAATGGCGGCTTTGCCGCGCAAATGGGTCAGCGGCGGCGCGCCGACCCTACCCTCAGTAAACGATGGCGCTGCCGCGCGGTTGGTGAAAACCCGGTATCCGCGACCCGACGGCCCAAACTGAAAACTTGAGACTTACAAACTTAAAACTCCCCTCCCCCCGCCTCTATTTTCCGACGCCCAGCGCAAAGGCGGTCGGCGTGATCTGGAACTCTTTTTTAAAGGCCATCGTGAGATGCGAGGAGGCGGAGAATCCGGATTCGCTGGCGATGCTTTTTATGGACCGGCCGGGGTTTTCGACGAGGAGGCGCTTGGAGTGTTCGAGCCGGAGGCGCAAGATGTGCTGGTGCGGGGTCTCTCCGCAGTGTTGGAGAAAAAGGCGGGTGAGGTGGCGGAAGGTGACACCAGCCAAGGACTCCAACTCCTCGGCGCCCAACTCGTGGGTCAGGTTGTTTTGAATGAAGGACTGCACGCGTTCGAAGACCACGCGGCCTCGAAGTTGCAGGTTTTCCTCGGTGTTCATTCCCTGGGGAAAGTCGCAGACGGGATCGAGCACGCCTGTGACAAGAGCGGTAAGCAACGCGGAGGTGTGTGTCTGCGCGAAGCCGAGATTCCTCGCCGATACAGCAATATCGATCAGTTGGCGGCTTAACAAAGAGATCGCCTCGGAGCGTGCAACGAGCGGTTTTTTTTGAACACAAAAAGGGAGGGGCGTTTCCTCCCCCTGTTCGTTGGTGACGCTCACATGGATGCCAAGCATGAATCCGCCGGTGGGAGATCGCCAACTGTGCGGGAGTAGGGCAGGAATGACAAGGGCTTGGCTGGGCTTGAGGGTGGTCTTTGTTTTCTCGAACTCGAACTGAAAGCTTCCGAGCAACGGGATTTCGATTTGGATATCGGCATGTTTGTGCGAACCAAATCCAGCGCCCTTGCGGTAGAGACCGGTAGCAAGATGGCATTGGGAGCAGCGCAAATGCAGGTCGCCAACCTTGAACTCCCGTGCATTGAGAAAAGAGGACATGAGCATTCCATTCGTCCGCGCGACACCGGCGGTCTTCCACAAGACGGCGTGCTTTCGTTTTGAAATGATGTCCATGGGTAGAGAATGCGCTACGGAGCGACAAAACAATCGCTACAATAGACCTCCAACGGGTTCACGATATTTTTCAAAAACCAAAGCGCACAGTAAGGCTTGGGGCAGACGGCTCTTAAACCTTAATGCTTAAAACTTAATGCTTAAAACTTACACCCTCCTCATGTCGAAACGACTTGAAAATGAGACGGCAGGAGGGCGATTGCTCTCCTGCCGTCTGGTTTTCGTTTGGAATGATTTTACAGGCTTACCGATAAAGCGGGCCGAAGTTTTGGCAGGCCCGGAAATCGGCGGCTTCTGCATCCGCTGTTCCGAAGGCTGTCCATGCGGCAGGGCGGAAGACTTGGGATCCGTCGAGGTTGTGCATGTAAACCGGGATGCGGAGCATGCTGGCGAGGGAGACGAGATCGGCTCCGATGTGGCCGTGGCTCATGACGCAGTGGTTGGCTCCCCAGTTGTTCATGACTGTGTAGGTGTCGCGGAAGGCGCCATGACCAGTGAGGCGTGGGACGAACCAGGTCGTCGGCCAAGTTGGGTTGGTGCGCTCTTCAAGGATGCGGTGCGTTTTTTCAGGGAGCGAAACGGTTTCGCCCTCAGCGATCTGAAGGACTGGGCCGAGGCCTTGCACGAGATTGAGCCGGTAGATGGTCGAGGGCATGCCGCCGCGTGTGGCGAAGCGTGTGCTCCAGCCGCCACCGGGGAAATACTCGGTGATCGAGGGATGCCAGCTCGTGGCTTTGAGGCAGGCGTTCATCTCGGCGTTGCTGATGTCCCAGAATGGTTTCATGGCCGGCACGCCGTTGAGGGTTTGCTCGCCGCAACCATCGAGGGCGGCGGGGCCGGAATTGATGAGGTGCAGGAGGCCGTTTGCTGCTGCTTCGGGAACATCGGTTCCGGTGACGCGTGCGATGGCGTCTGGGCTCCAGTAGGTGCGGAGATCGGCGAAAATTTGCGCGGTGTTGGTGAGGAGCCATCCAAACAGCATGGCGGCGCCATTGAGTGCGTCGTTTTCCGTTGCGACAATGTAAGGGGCGCGGCGGCCGTTCCAGTCGAACGAGGAGTTCAAAATCGCCTCGAGGAAGTCGCCATTCGGCATGTGGTCGGTCCACTGGCGCTGACCTTGGAAGCCAGATGCGATGGCGTAGTGGCCTTGCGCTTCTTCGCCGAAGCCTGCCTTGGCGAGCTTGGGATTTCCCACCATGAGGTCACGGGCGATGAGGGCCATCTTCACGCTGGTCTCCCACTCGGAATCGAGTTGTTTGCGGGAGCGCTTTTTGCCAGCGCCATTCCAGTCTTTGCCTTCCTTACAGTTGGCTTTGACCCATTTCATCGCCTTGTCGAATTCGGCTTTGTCGTAGATGCCGCGTTCGATGCGGCGGATGAATTCAGTCATGTCCACCGACTCGACGCGCATGCCAAGCCACTGCTCGAAGAGGGAGGGATCCACGATGGAACCGGCGATGCCCATGGATGTGCCGCCCATAGCCAAGTAAGCACGGCCACGCATGGTTGCGGCGGCGAGACCGGCGCGGGCGAAACGCAGGAGCTTCTCTTCGACATCGGCAGGAATGGTGTTGTCACCCGCATCCTGCACATCGCGGCCATAGATACCGAAAGCAGGCAGGCCTTTTTGGGTGTGGGCGGCGAGCACGGCAGCGAGGTAAACCGCACCTGGACGCTCGGTGCCATTGAATCCCCAAACAGCTTTGGGTGTAAGCGGGTCGGTATCCATCGTCTCAGACCCGTAGCACCAGCAAGGGGTGACGGTGAGCGAAACGCCCACATTCTCGCGGCGGAATTTATCGGCGCAGGCAGCGGCTTCGCGGATGCCGCCGATGCATGTATCGGCAATCACGCACTCCACTGGCTCGCCAGTCGGGTGGCGAAGTTTGGAGGTCAAAAGCGCAGCCGTGTTCTTGGCCATGGCCATGGTTTGTTTTTCGAGGGACTCGCGAACGCCGCCGAGGCGGCCATCAATGGTCGGACGGATGCCGATTTTAGGTAGGTTGGTCATAGGTGGAGTTTTAAGTTTTAAGTTTTTTTAAGCGGTTTTGGCGATTTGGGCGCGGCGGTAGTGTTCATCGGGGCGATTGTCGATGCGGTCGCTGACGGTTTCCGGCAGGAAGCGCGGACCGCCCATGGCGAGCGTGTTGCAAAGGATGCGCGCCCATTTGTCGAGCATGAGAAGGATATTGAAAACCTCGGTGTCGCTTGCGCCGAGGGCCACGGGGCCGTGGTTTTCGAGAAGAATGACCTTGGGTGGGGCGCCATGTGTTGCCATGTGCTGGCGCAGGGAGGCGCGGACACTGCGGGCGAGTTCCAAACCTGGGTCGATATATGGCACGACGGCGAGATGGCGTCCGCAGACGACGATGGCATCGGGGAAGATGTGTTTTAGAAAAGGAGCCGCACCGTGGGTGGATGCCAGGATGGAAAGCACAGACTCGGCGTGGCAGTGGCCAACCCACTTCGCCCCGCCATCCGAGAGACAGATGGCGTGCATGAAGGTTTCCACCGAAGGGAGCTTCGACGCTGGATCAACGCGGGAGGCCTCCAAAACGGTTCGAACACCGGAGTCGGTGAGTGCGGAATCATCAAGGGCCGCAAGAGCGGTTTCCATGCGAACGCGGGTGAGTCCGTTTTCGTCCAGCGTGGAGAGGCTGGAGCCGGATGCTTTCACGAGAAATGTGCCATCGCCGAGATCGGCGCTGGTATTGCCTTCTCCGAGGATTGCCAAGCGGCGCTCCTCCTTGCC
>JBILMW010000031.1:0-18440 GCA_044375335.1 Terrimicrobiaceae bacterium
GCCATCCGGAGTTTCACGAAACCCCCGGCGTCGAGGCCACCACTGGCCCGCTCGGCCAAGGCGTTTCGAACGCTGTCGGTTATGCCATCTCGGCCAAAATGTGCGAAGCCCGCTTCAACACATCCGCCCACAGCATTTTCAACCACCATGTCATCGCCCTTGCTGGTGATGGCTGCCTTCAAGAAGGCGTGGCGATGGAAGCCAGCGCGCTCGCAGGCCACCTCGGCCTCGACAACCTGATCCTCATTTACGATTCCAACAATGTGACGCTCGACGCCATGGGCCCCGTCACGCAGAGCGAAGACACCGCCGCGCGCTACGCCGCCATCGGCTGGGATGTCCACCAGATCGATGGACACAACCTCCACGAGATCGCCGAGGCCATTGAAAAGGCCAAATCCGCCAGCAGCGGGAAGCCTCAGTTCATCATCGCAAAGACACTCATCGGAAAAGGCATTCCCGAGGTCAGCGGCACAAACAAAGCCCACGGCGAGGCCGGCGTGAAATTTGTCGCCGAATCCCGCAAGGCGCTCGGCCTGCCTGAAGAAACCTTCTTCGTAGCTCCCGAGACCATCGCCTATTTCGAAAAACGCAAAGCCACCCTCAAGGCCGAATACGCCGCCTGGGAAAAATCCTACGCCGCCTGGCGCTCCGCCAACGCCGATCTGGCCAAGGAAATCGATGACGCCGTCTCGGGAAAAACTCCGAATCTCCTCGATGTCATCCCGCCGTTTGATCCGGCCGTCAACATCGCCACACGCAAAGCCGGCAGTGATGTGCTCCAGCCGATCTGCGCCGCCATGCCGCTCGTCACCAGCGGCAGCGCCGACCTCCACGGCTCCACGCTCAACTACATCAAGGACGGCGGCGACTTCAACCGCACCAACCACGCCGGGCGCAACCTCCACTTCGGCATCCGCGAACACGCCATGTGCGGCATCATGAACGGCATCGCCTACGACGGCATCTTCCGCGCCAGCGGTGCGACATTCCTCGTCTTCAGCGATTACGGCCGTCCATCGATCCGTCTCGCCGCGCTGTCGCATCTCCCGACCGTTTACATTTTCACCCACGACTCCGTGGGCGTTGGAGAAGATGGCCCGACCCACGAGCCAGTCGAGACCGTCGCCGCCCTGCGCGCGATTCCCGGCTTGGATGTCATCCGTCCCGCCGACCCCGAGGAAACCGCTGGTGCCTTCGCTGCGGCCTTCCAGAAGACCAACGGCCCGACGATGCTCGTGCTTTCTCGCCAGAATCTGCCGACGCAAAACAGCATCCCCGTCGCCACGCGCCGCGAGGGCGTTTTCAAGGGCGGCTACATCGCCAAAAAAGAAACCGCCGCGCTGGAATTCATCCTCCTCGCCAGCGGCAGCGAACTCCAGCACGCCATGAATGCCGCTGCCGAACTCGGTGCCGGCGCCCGCGTCGTGTCCATGCCCTGCTTCGAACGCTTCGAAGCCCAGAGCGCGGAATACAAGGAATCCGTCCTGCCGAAATCCTGCCGCAAACGCGTCTCGATCGAAGCCGGCATCTCCGACCCATGGTTCCGCTATGTCGGCCTCGATGGCAAAACCGTAGCCATCGACCGCTTCGGCCTCAGCGCACCGGGCAACATCGTCATGGAAAAACTCGGCATCACCGCCGCCCGTGTCGTTGCCGCAGCAAAAAGCCTGTAATTTTTACCACAGAGGACACAGAGAGCACAGAGTTGGTAAAGCCCGGCAGGCCTGGAAGATTTTTCTTCACCTCCGCGCCCTCCGTGCTCTCCGTGGTTCATCTTTCATTCATGCCGTCGAAATTCGATCCCGAGGAAATCCGTCGCAAGGCCGAGGAGCTGGAATCCGCCAGCCTGCGCGAGGTTTTGTCTTGGGCATGGGAAAAATTCGGCACACGCGCCGCGATCGGCACCAGCTTTCAAGGTGCCGGTCTCGTCGTCATGAACGAGGCTTTTTCAAACGGCCTGAATTTCCCCGTCTTCACCATCGACACCGGCCTGCTCTTCCCCGAAACGCTCGACTTGAAAGCCTCTGTCGAGAAACGCTTCGGCATCACCATCGAGCCGCTCGTTCCCGAGCAAACGCTCGAGGAACAAGCCGCCGAACTCGGCCCCGAGCTTTGGACAAACAAGCCCGACCTCTGCTGCTCCCTCCGCAAGGTCATTCCCCTGCAAAAAAAACTCTCCACTCTGGATGTCTGGATCACCGGAGTCCGCCGTCAACAAAACGAAGAGAGAGAGAAAACCAAAATCGCTGAACTCTACCACTTCGATGTCCTCCGCGACCTCTACATCGTGAAGCTCAACCCCATGGCCGCCTGGACCCGCGACGAAGTCCAAGACTACATCAAAAAACACGACCTCCCCGTGAACGCCCTCACCGCACGCGGCTACCGCTCCATCGGCTGCCAACCCTGCACACGCCCCACCGGCGATGGCGAAAACGAACGCGCCGGCCGATGGACCGGCTTCGACAAAAGCGAGTGCGGCATCCACACCTTCCTCGGCAGTAATATCTGAGGTTTTTATTGGACTTTCCCAAGCGGTCGGACGATTAAGTTGAGGACTGTGCATTCGCTCGTTGAAAATTCTGTTTCTCAAAAGGAGGTTCCATCTACATGGCCTTTGAAATCGACTGGCGGCTTATCGAAGATGCCAGCCCCGAAAACCGGAGACTGGGTCAAATCCTACGGCGGTTGGAAGGGCTTCACGGCGGAAATCCACCGCTCGATTGGAAGGAATCTCGGAGGCGGTGTCTTGAGGTTCTCACGAACGCGCTGAATTCGCCCGAAAACAACCCTTCCTTGGCAGGCAGGCTCCAAGACAAAGAATACGAGATCGGCGGAGATGAACATCTGGTCTTGCGTTTTGAGGAAGACTCGGGCCGCGTTTACAAACTCACTCACGGGGATTGTTTCGGATGCCAACCCTATTTTTCGCGATTTGATCCGGATGGAACTGGAAAAAACTTTCACGGATCAATCAACGAGGATCCGATTTTTTACCTGAGAAGGTGGATGTTATTGAACCAACTGGGTGAATACCAAACCCGCTTCGAGGGGTTCCTTCCACCCGAAGATGGACTCAAGATGCCGCGCATCTGTGTCAGCCAACCCGTAATCAATACTCCAAACCCCTCACGGAGTGAAATTCATGCCGCCTTGGCACAATTTGGTTTTCTTCCACTCAGTCTGGATGCCTACATGAATCCACAAACCCGTATTCTTCTAACCGATGCGGCTCCCAGGAATGTCAAAGTCGTCGATGGAGCTATAGCCCTTTTTGATGCGATAGCATCCCTTGCCACCGAGGAGGTTTTCGAGTGGGCAAATTTGGCAGGCGTCAAATCAAGTTGAACCCAAAAAAAGATTCACAGGAATGCCTGGTGGAGTATTGGAGATTGCCCAAAAGACCGGATGCTTTTCGAAGCAAATAACTCATTCTCCGTGCTCTCTGTGTCCTCTGTGGTTAATTCTGCTGAAATCAAAACACCGACGCGTCAATGATAGAGAGCACATCCTCCAGCACATCCTGCGGAGCTTGTTCAATCAGCTTCATGCCGCGCGATCGAAAATCGAGCGACTTCACCTGCTCGCACATCACGAAACCCGTCAGCGATGTGCGTCCTGCGATGGAAACATGAAAAGGCATCCTCCGGTCAGTATTGGTTATGGGACAGCAGATGGCCATACCGGTGCCTTTGTTGAAAGCATCTTTGCTCACTACCAGCGCCGGACGGCGTCCTTTTTGTTCATGGCCAGCCTGCGGATCGAAATCCAACGCCACCAAATCTCCCTGCTTCGGAATCCAAGCAGTCATTACCAGACCTCGCGGCCGCTTGTTCCCCACTCAAATTCGGCAGTTTTGTAGCCCCTCGGAATGGCCGCCACGAGATCTTCGATGCGATGCCGACCTCGGACGCGCGGCGGCGCCTTCGCGGGTCTTACGATGATCGCATCTTTCTTCGAGCTTAGCTCGATTTCGACAGCAGCTCCTGACTTTAGGTCCAAAGACGCAAGCAAGGCCTTGGGCAGACGCACGCCCTGACTGTTTCCCCAAGCTTGTAAAGTCGTTGTCATTCTCGAAATGTATATCCCCCGGCTAAACGGAGCAATAGTAAAAAGAGTCGGATTTCATATCCAGATCAGTGTAGTCCACCGACTCCGCATCAGCGGAAGCCTGATTCCACCAAGCCGGTGTTTGCCGCAAAGCCTTGTCGATTTCAGTCATCGAAATCCGCAGCCGGTGGTCCCTTGAGCTTGCGCTCCAGCAGGCGCCTGTGCTTGGTGATGCGGCCATTCACTCGTTTGCGCCAAAGACGAAAACTCGAGGGTTTCAATTCGCGGCGCATGACCGCTATGACATCCCGCTCCACAAAGCCTGTGCGCTTCTCAATTTCCTCGAAACTCGTCCTATCCTCCCAAGCCAACCGCACGATACGGGAAATCTGCTCGGGCAAAAGCGGCGCTTTCATGAGACAGTTGGAACAAAAAATTGGGATTTCAAGAGATTCATACCTTTCACCGATAATGTGGCACGGAGCAAATCTTACGAATAACCAACCCAGCCAGATGCTCGGAGGGACGCGAATTTTTTGAAGGAATGACGCTGTTGATTCGGTCCAAAAAACCCGAGTCAGAGATATCCAGCGCCTGCACGACCGGGCCGGCCATGCTCCGTTCAGAACCGGTCAAGGCATCGGAGGCTGAATGCCTTTAGCCACGAAATACTGCCGCAGGAATTCGATATCGCCGCGATCTTTTTCGCGGCCGGCGCGGCACTTCATGCGCCAGAGCAGCTCGGGGCTAGCGAAGGGGATCGCCACGCCGTCGATTTCGTGAATGACGAGACTTTGGGAGGCTTCGTGGTAGTCGATGCCGGAGGCTTTTGCCATGAGGTCCACAAGGATTTCGTCTGCCACGCGGACGACGGTGTATTTTTCGACTTCACCGGCTTCGAGTTCCCGCACGCATCCGTCCGGAAGCGTGGCGAGGGCCTCGTAAACGCGTGCCTCATTTTCCAAGTCGGTGTCGATGAGAATGTCGATGTCGCCAGTGGTTCGAGGATAGCCAGATAAAATGATGGCAAACCCTCCTACGACCATGAACTTAGCGCCGCGGTGGTGCAGTTCGCGGCAGAGTTCAACTAAATCCTTGCGCTCGGGCGAGCGGGGGATCAATTCGCCGGTTTCCGGATCAAATGGTCCATTAGCCATTGGTCGGCATCCTCATGTGTTTTGAATCGAAAAACCCCTTTCGGAATTTTCGGTTGTGGGAACCCTCGCAAGCTATTCTGCAGGCTCATTGCGTAATCGATGTAATTCTCTTGCGTGAGGTTGGCGCGCTTGCCAACGACCTTCCCAACCGGATCATCGATATTCACCACGGGATGCATGGACGAAACTTAAGCCTGCCCGAGATCACGGGCAAGAGACAAAAAGGAGACCGCACCCGCTCAGGTGCGCCATTCTCGGGAATCGCTCATTTTTGAGTTTGGAAGGCGATTTGCTGAACGCTCCATGGAGCATTACTGAGGCTGTGCGACATCTTTCGCGCAGCGGAAGCCAACATGGCTGCTACCAGTATCCGGCGGTGTGCCACGCCTCGCCGAGGGGCGATAGCTTTCACAGTAATCCGGATGGCAGAGAAACGATCCACCCTTGGTGACACGGCGTTCCAATCCGGGAACTGTGGGCGGCGAAGGGTCGCCTGGAATGACTTTTTCGCCCTGCGTGGTTTTAGGGCCGGCGGGATCGCAACAGATCTCGCCGCTCTGGGAGCGCTCGGAAAAGGCATCGGCGCGATAAATGTCGCTGCACCAGTTCCAGACATTGCCACCCATGTCGTAAAGCCCGTAGCCGTTCGCGGGAAAGGAACCGACCGGCGAAGTTCCTGCGAATCCGTCCGAGGACTCGTTGAGGTATGGGAATTGCCCGGTCCAGCGATTCAGCATGAAGCGCCCGCCGGGCCGTTCCTCGTTGCCCCAAGCGTAGCGTTGTCCCTCCTTACCTCCAACCGCCGCAAATTCCCACTCCGCCTCGGTGGGAAGGCGCTTCCCGGCCCATGCAGCGTAAGCATTCGCATCCTCCCAAGCGATGTGGACCACGGGATGATTCTCCCTACCCGCAATGCTGCTGCCGGGGCCTTCGGGATGTGACCACGACGCGCCATGCGTCCATCGCCACCATGCGGAGAGATCGCGTAAGTTCACTGGGCCCTTGGTCGGTTGAAAAACCAAAGACCCGGGCGCAAGAACATCGGCAGGCGGTTTGGGCGTGCCTGGTGGGACTTGCTTTTTCATTTCTTCCCAATCCACAGCACGCTCGGCGAGGGTGACATAGCCGGTTGCTTTCACGAATTTCGAAAACTCGGCATTCGTAACCGGATAGATATCCAAAAAGAACGGCTTCACTTTCACGCGATGCGCCGGCCGCTCATTGGGAAATGCATACTCGGCATCAGAGCCCATCACGAATTCGCCGCCCGGAATCAAAACCATGCCGTCTGTTTGTGGCGCAGGCTGACATCCGAAAAAAAGAAACGCTGTCAGTGTCAGGATCAGCGGGAGTATATTCAAGGCGGTGAATTTTAACGAATCCGTCCGAGGGCTTGAGGGATCGTGACAATGCCTCGCTTGGTGAGTTCATCCACAGCTCGTGCAGAGAGGACTCCGTCGGTCTCGAAAGCGACGGATTTCACATTGGGATCGTCCTGCGCCATCTTGCGAAGCGTGCTCGCGCGGGATTCAGTCGGTTCCATCCAAAGTATGAGATCACCCGCGACAGGGGCGACTAGGACGCCCTGGGAATCCAGCGCTGCGAGAACGCCCGCTTCTTCCCGAAACGACACAAGGGCTGCGGAATCTTGGTGGTGCTTCCGCAAAATATGCGCGACTTGCATGAAGTCGAGAGCTTGCTCCGGCGTGGTGGCTTTCGATGCGAGGCGAAGAAACGGATCGGGATTTCGGCCGATATCTTGCAGATCGGTGGTGAGAATGGTCTTCTGCCAAGGTGAGAAGGCGGTGGCGGAAAGAAACCCTTCCACTTCGGCGGGGGTGGCTCCGAGGGCCGTGAGCGCAGCGCGGTTTTTGATGCTCATTTCCTGCGGCGTGGATTCGATGAGCGTGCGTTGGAGTGTTTGGTTCACATTCACCACGGAAATCGCAGTGCCCACTCCACCGCTGAGCAAGAAGCCGGAGAGGTCGACCACAAGCGCGCCGCCTGCCATGGCTCGTGCGGTGGCATCCAACTTTTCCTGCAGGAGGACATCTCTAGAATAAGGTGTGACTCCGAGCTGGACGGCCAGCGCGGATTTTTTGCGCGAAACACCAAGAACCGCTTCGGCTCCGGAGCGTGGATTTGCTTTGCCCTCGGCAGTGTTTTTGACAGCGTCGCCGACGCGTCCGAGCAGGCGGGCAGCGCCTTGGGGAAGGCGTTGAACCGTGCCGAGGGGATCTTTTGCGGCTTCCTTCACACTCTCGACCTTCTCGGCGCCTGCTTTGACGAGTGCCTTTCCGAACTCCTCGGATCCATCAAGCGCATCGAGTGCCGTGATCGCTTGGATCTCACTGGTGCGAACAGCAAGGCTTTGCGTGCCTGTGACGGATTCGGCGCCATTGGGGCCTTGAAGCGTGTAGGTGAGATGCAGGCCGTCCGGCTGCGCGGCAGGAGCAATGGTGTAAAGCGAGCTGCTCAGCTTTGCGGCGGGAACGAAATCGGCCGCAGACACCGGCTGAAGCGCCTCATAAGTTGAAGGCTGGGGTTCCATCTGCGCCAGGAGCGTGGTCAGGCTGATTGAGAAGGAAAGAACGAGTCGTTTCATAGGATGTGGCGTTGCGAGAGGCTTAAAACTACTCGGAAAAAATCCGTCGCCAGTCTTTTTTCATATCAACAACGATCCACCCTCGATCCCCTGCTTCGGCCAGAGCTGCGACAAGTTGGCCGGTGCTTTTGGGCTTCGCGTCGTAGGCGTATTCGCGCTCGGCATCGGTGTGGTGGACGATCAGCCCGAGGGAGGGACGGGGATTGCTGATGGTGGTGTATTCCAGCATTTGCTTGTCACCATCGCTATTGCCGAATGCAGCGATGGGGCGGCGGCCAATAAATTGATGAATGCCGACAGGCTTGCCCGATTTGTCATCAATGAAGAGGTCGTCCATTGTTTTCACCAGCACGGGCCCGGAATCCCTTAATTCAAAAACGGCCCGGGTATTGGAGCCGACGACCTGCTCGGGCGGAATGCCGTAGGTCTTTTCCGTAAAGACCCGCAGGAAATCTGCCCCGCCACCGGAAACGATGAAGGTTTTGAATCCGTTGGCGCGGAGAAATTCCAACACCTCCAGCATGGGCTGGTAGGCAAGTTGATCGTAAGGGCGCTTGAAACGCGGGTGCCGCGCGGTGGAAAACCAAGCGCGCACGCGGGCGGCAAAGTCCTCCGTGGTCATTCCAGACCCAACGAGTTCGATGATGCGGGAAAGGCCCTTGTAATGATCGGCGAGCAATGCCGGCACATCACCAGCAAGCGCGGCTTGCACAGCGGAATCGTCTTTCCACGAGGGCTCCTCGGGCAGGCGGCGGCGCAATTCGTCGAGCGTGAAGGCAAGTTGGAAAGGCAACGGGTTTTCAGGCCAGAGTGCTCCGTCGTTGTCGAAAACAGCGATCCGCTCTGGCAGAGGAACGGAATCCTTGGAATCCGGGTCGGTGGTTTTTTCGACGAAGTCGAGGATGGCTTGCTTGGCCGCGCCCGAGTTCCAAGAGGGAAGGGGGTCGGCCAAAGCAAGAGACGGCAGAGCCCACGCGAGAAGCAGGGCGAGGATATGTGGCGTGAGCTTCATTTCATGAGGATGGCTTGGATTTCGGCGTCATCGGAGCCCTATTCGACTTTCAATTGTGCCAGCGCAAACTTTCGGAAGACAAAGAAATAAAAGGGCATCAATCGAAACGGCTTTCGAATCGAAAAATTGAGCAACCTAAATTATTGGGAGACTTTGGTGACCGACTCCATCACGCGGTCGAGATTGAAGCTGCCTGGCTTCTGGCGCGGCGGGAACTCACGGAAGCTCTGCAGCCAAGTGCCTACATAGCTCGCAGCCGGGGCAATGACGAACATGTGGTCCAAATACCAACGCTGGTAGCCCATGCCGATGTCCGGGGCGAGCTCGAAGGGATCCATGCGGAGATTTGTCACCATCGGTGCGCGCAGTTCCTCAAAAGGCTGGAGCCACACATCCATGCCGTGGGCATTTTGCTTGAGGAAGGTGATCTTCCAATTTTCGTAGCGTAAGGCAGCCACGCTTCCATCATCCGTCCAATAAATGAACTCCTTGCGAGGCCAAGCTGCTTCTCCCGTGAGCGTGGGCAGGAGATTGTAGCCATCGAGGTGCACTTTATAGGTGCTGTTACCCACTTTTGCCCCTTTGAGCAGATTTTCCTTCACGGTCGTGTCGCCTGCCGCAGCAAGAAGCGTTGGCAACATGTCTTCATGTGCGCCGATCTCATTGATCACAGTGCCGGGCTTGATGACACCGGGCCAGCGGATGAAAGTCGGCACGCGATAACCGCCCTCCCATTGCGTATTTTTCTCACCACGGAACATGGTTGAGCCGCCATCAGGCCAAGTAAATGCCTCAGCGCCGTTGTCGGTGGAATACATGACGATCGTATTTTCATCCAAGCCGAGTTCCTTGAGTTTCGCGAGCAACTCGCCGACTTGTCCATCGTGCTCGACCATTCCGTCGGCATAGATGCCAAGACCTGTTTTGCCATCGGACTCTTCTTTGAGGTGCGTGAAGATGTGCATGCGCGTGGAGTTCCACCAGAGGAAAAACGGCTTGTCCTCTTTCTTGGCGCGCTCCAGGAAATCAATAGCCTTTTCCGTCACCTCCTCGTCGATGGTCTCCATGCGCTTTTTCGTGAGAGGCCCGGTGTCCTTGATACGACCATCTGCGAAGCTATGAATCACCCCACGCGGGCCGAATTTCTTTTTGAACTCTGGATTCTTCGGATAATCGGGGTTCTCCGGCTCTTCCTCGGCGTTTAGGTGGTAAAGATTTCCAAAAAATTCATCAAAACCGTGACTGGTCGGCAACATATCGTCTCGATCACCGAGATGGTTTTTTCCGAATTGGCCGGTGACATAACCTTGCGCCTTGAGAAGTGTCGCGATGGTTGGATCCTCTTTTTTCATGCCCTCAGGTGTGCCGGGGAGACCGACTTTGGTCAGGCCGGTGCGAATAGGGGACTGGCCGGTAATGAAAGCAGCGCGCCCTGCGGTGCATGATTGTTGGCCATACCAATCGGTGAAATACGCGCCCCCATTCGCGATGCTGTCGATGTTCGGAGTGCGATAACCCATCATACCACGATTGATCGCACTGATGTTGAACTGGCCGATGTCGTCGCCCCAGATGACGAGGATATTGGGTTTTTTTTGCTTCGTTGCCGCATGCGCCGAGGCTGTGGCGAGAACAACGCCCAAGATGGCGAGAACAATTCGCGCAGGAGAGGATGAGATCTTCATAAAGGGCTTCTTTATTAAATTACATGGGAGAAAGACAGCATTCTTTCAAACGGGCGTGCTGTGATCACTTGTAAGCAACCGGAATTCGCCGAACCCCGCCCGTCAACAAGGCCCTGCTTCGTCAAGCGCGGCTGCAAGCGGTCCAGCAGGGCCGACGAATTCGATTATTCAACTCCTGCAATCGGCAGACATGAGCAATCCTGAAGAGCGCGAGAAGGTCGTGGCTAAAATGACCCAAATCGAAGAGAGCCGCATGGATACCGTGCTGCAAAAAACCGGTGAATGATTGGAACTACGCCGCCCCGCGCAACTCCTCCACACCGGTCACGCTCCGCAATAAACAACTCCTCCCCAGAGTCCGCCGATAAAACCGATTCCCCCAGCCCAGGCTGCATGGAAACTCTCCCCCCATGCAGCCTGGCCCAATCGTAAACTGGGTCATCCTCCGGCATGTCCCATTTTTCTCGATTTGTGTCGCCACCTCATCGATGACCAACCACACCCTGCGCCTACGCAACCGAGACGCTCGCGCCCCCCTCTCTCACGGGGTGAACACCCCAGCCATAAAAAACAAGCACCCGCCTTGGAAGTGCTATGCTGAAGCATGAAAACAAAGAGCGATCGATTGATTGTTTGCTGCACGGATTTTTCTGAAAATTCCACCGAGGGCGTTGCCGCTGCCGCAGCCATGGCCGGGCGGTTTCGCAAGCCGCTCACGCTTTTGCATGTGGCGGACCAATTGAATATGCACTGCGATACGAAGGCGGAGGCAACCCGATACCTGCAGCCTGCCCGCGAGAAGTTGAAACACGCTATCGAATCCGCAGCTTCAAGCTTGGAGCGCGTGAACGGGGAGGTCTTGCATGGGCAATATGCCGAGGATGCCCTGGTCGATTTTGCATCCAAAAATCCCGTGGATTTGCTCGTAGTTTCAGCGGTGAGCAAAACGGCGTATGATCGCTGGACGCTCGGGAGTGTTTCCGAAGAAATATCGGAAGCCGCTCCCGTGCCCACGCTCACTGTCCGCTCGGCCAAACCATTCGAGGCATGGGCGCGTGGCGAGCGGGCGTTGAGGGTTTTTGTCGCGGCGGACTTCTCTACTTCCTCGGACGCCGCCTTGCACTGGGTCGGAAAATTGCAGGCGATCGGTCCGTGTGAAGTGCTGCTGGGTCATGTGAACTCTCCGTATCGCGAAGAAAAGCGCCTCGGCCTTTGCGACTCACAGGAATCAAATGAAAACCAGCCCACCGTCCAGGCGATACTTGAGCGGGATTTACGGGAAAAAGCCTCGGCGATTCCCGGTTTGGAACCCTTTGAAATTTTGGTGCGCGCCAGCGAGGGGAAAGCCGATCTCCAGATTGTGAACCTCGCTATCAAAAACCAAGCCGACCTCCTCGTGGTCGGCACACATCAACGCCAAGGCCTGAAGCGCTTGGCCAATGGATCGTTCTCCAGCGGCATTCTACGGCATGCTCCGATGAGTGTTGTCTGCGTGCCAAAGGTCCTGAAACCCTCTCCGGCCGTGCATCCATGCCGCCGTGTGCTGGTCGCGACAGACTTGAAACCAAGTGGCGCGCATGCTCTCTCCTACGCCTACTCCGTCGTCGATCAAGATGGCACCGTGTGCATCGCCCATGTCTGCAAACCTTCGGAATCAAACAAGAGAGCCCGGCAAATCGCCGAGTGCACGGAGCAATTGCGCACGCAAATACCCGACGCTCCCGGCGTTTCCTCCGTCAAATCCGAGATTCGCGTCGTTGAAAATTTCCATGTCGTCGAAGCGATCTGCCAAGCTGCGGAGTCGTTCAACGCCGACCTCGTCTGCATCGGAGCGCACACGAGGCCAGGAGCGGCCGCCCGCCTCGCGGGATCGGTGGCCCTCGGTGTCCTCCAAAAATGTGAACGCCCCGTGCTCGTGGTCTGGCCGGCCCGCGATTCCTAAGCCACCTGTGAATCGTGCGCTTGTCAGCGACCGGGCAAGCCCATTCCAAGCTGCTCGAACCGCGCGTAGGGCCTCGCGGCGGTTCCTACAAATCGAAAATTTCGCATCATTCCGACAGCCTGATCAGGATCGAGTGGGTAAGCGATCTGTTACGAAATGTTCACAATAAACTCGTAGCTCACCAGAATTCGTCGAATATCTGTGGCCGCGATGAAACGCATCGCAACAAGCTTCTCGACGCTCAAACGTCAAATCACAGTCCTCTCGACTGTCATCGTCTGCTCACTCGTCTCCGCCTCGCTGGCACAAACCAACGCCTCTTTCCCATACGGCGTGGCTTCGGGAGATCCTTACAGCGACTCGGTCGTGCTCTGGACCAAATTCGCACCGGCGGGAAATTCGACAGCCAGTCAGGATGTGACTTGGCAAATCTCGACATCCCGCACGAATTTTTCGTCGCCGGTTGCCTCGGGCACATTTCAAGCCTCGACCGACAATAATTTCACCGTGAAGCTCGTTGCCTCGGGACTCCAAGCGGGCACAGAATACTTCTATCGCTTCACCACCAATGGCGGTGCCTCCATCTCGCCCGTGGGACGAACAAAAACGTTGCCGAACGGGTCTGTGAGTTCCGTGCGCCTCGCTTTGTTCAGCTGCTCGAATATCACAGCTGATCCATTTTACGCCTATGACAAGGTCGCCCGCAAAGGCGATTTCGATGCTCTCGTCCATGTCGGCGACTACATTTACGAATACGGCCCCGGCGGATATGCCGCAGCCGAATCTCAGGCCGCCTCGGTTGGATTCGAGCCCAATGGCGAACTCCTGACTCTTGCGGACTACCGCGCCCGCTATGCTCAATACCATCGGCAGAACTCCCTCCAATCCGCCCGTGCCTCCGCCCCTCTCATTGCCATCTGGGACGACCATGAGACCGCGAATGATGCCTACAAAGACGGCGCTCAAAATCACACGGAAGGCACTGAAGGCACATGGAGCAATCGCGTTACGGCCGCCCTCCAAGCCTACTATGAGTGGATGCCCATTCGCGAACCAGGCAGCGGCAATCGCAAGGAGGCTTACCGCTCTTTCGACTTCGGTAATCTCGTTTCCCTCCACATGCTCGAGACGCGCCTTACCGGCAGAGACAAACAAATCGCCCTCGCTCCTACTTCCGCCGATGTCCAAGCTCGAATTGGTCAGATTTTGTCAAATTCTACGCTGACAGCATCCTACGCCTCGACTTATGGATTGACTCCTCCTGCCTCTCAGTCCGATCTCCCCACCTTCGGCGCCGCCTTAGCCACACCGGTTGCCAATGAGTTGGTCTATGCCAACGTCGTCGAAATGTATTCCGGCAATCGCACCCTCCTCGGTGCAACCCAACTCGGATGGCTGCAAAACGAAATGGCGACATCCAATGCTACCTACCAAGTGCTTGGCCAACAAGTTCTCATGGGCAACATGGTCATGCCTGCCGAGCTCCTCTTGGAACTCGCCGGGGGAACAGTAAATCCCGCCACGATTGCAAAATATCTCACGCCGGTCGCCAAAATGGCCGCCGGAATGCCTTTCAATTCCCTGAATGCCACGGAACAAGCCGTTTATACCAACGCCAACGCACTTCCCTACAACGAAGACGCTTGGGATGGCTACGGCAAAGACCGGGAAACGATTCTCCAAACAGCATTGTCCCTCAACAAGAAACTCTTCGTTTTTTCTGGAGACACGCACAATGCATGGTCTAACCAACTCAAGACGATGTCACCTACATCAGCTGGCCTTGCTCCTCAGGGCACCGTGGCCGGAATTGAACTGGCAACACCGGGCGTTTCCGCTCCAGGTATTGAAAAATACTTCCCCGGCCAAGAAGACATTCTGCGCCAGCTTTTCCTTGGTTACAGCCCGGGCTTGAAATTCGCCAACCTCGCCAACCGCGGCTTCCTCGATGTCACATTCACTCCCGAGAAAGTGCTCGCGAAGTATTACCTCAAGCAGACCGGTGCCGGACAAAAAGATTGGAAAGTCCAACCCATCGAGATTGCATCGGCCACTCCCACCACACTCTCCATCAATGCAACCACCACCGAGGAAAATGATTACCGACTGCAAGTCCTCCACGCTTCGGATATGGAGGCGGATGTCGTCTCATTGGAAACCGCCCCCCGTTTTGCGGCGCTCGTTGATAAACTCGAAGACAGCACCGAGGTAGACGCCTCCGTGACGATCGCTGCTGGTGACACCTTTATCCCCGGCGCCTTCCTCTCGGCTGGCAACGACGCCACGACAAAAGATTCCCTGAAACTCGCCCTCGGACAGCTTTTCGGGTTCAATGCCAATGGCACGGCGACCGACCTTCGCGAGAGCGCCGGCCGTCCCGACATCGCCATTCTTAATGCCATCGGCTTCGATGCCTCCTGCATCGGCAACCACGAGTTTGACCTCGGCTCCACAGAGTTCGCCAGCATCATCCTACCCGATGTCCGCTCCGGCGGGCTATCCAAACTCCGCCATTACGGAGCCTCCTTCCCCTACCTGAGCGCAAACCTCGACTTCAGCGCTGTGCCATCGAGCGAGTCCGCTCTCGCCGCGCGCACCACTTCCTCGGTGCTCCCCGTTTCCAGATTCCGGGCAAATCCCTCCACGGATTCTACCTATGTGAGCACAAACTCCACGCATATCGCCCAGCACCCGAAGATTGCGAAATCAGCAATCATCGAGCGTGGAACCCAAAAAATCGGTGTTCTCGGAGTCACGCCTCCGGACCTAGCCAACATTTCCTCGCCCGGTCGCGTGGCGGTGACGGGACCGCAAGGCGCCACACTCACGAGTCCACGCACCTACGACCTCAATGCCTTGGCCGCGCACCTGCAGCCAGTTATCGATGACCTCAAGAGCAATGGATGCAATAAGATCATCCTCGCAACCCAGCTCCAACAAATCGAAAATGAAAAAGCTCTCGCCTCCAAACTCGACGGGGTGGACATCATCGTAGCCGGCGGATCGGGAACGATCTATGCCAATGACTCGGCTAATCTTTTGCCGGGAGATACCGCCGCAGGCACCTACCCCTACTTGACGACTGATAAAGGCAACAGAACCGTCGCCGTCGTTAGCACAGATGGCCAATACCAATACCTCGGTCGCCTCTTGGTCGATTTCAACGCCAATGGTGAAATCGTTGGAACCGCAGGTGATACGATTCCTGCGACGGCCGCCCAAGTCACTTCCCTCTGGGGCTCGGATTCTAGCAATGCCTACGCGGTGGGCACCCGTGGCGGAACTGTCAAGGCTCTCACCGACGCTGTCGGTGCCGTCATCAATAGCAAAGATGGTCTCATCCTCGGCAAGTCCTCCGTTTACCTCGAAGGCCGCCGCACGGCAGTCCGCCAACAGGAAACTAACTTCGGCAATCTCTCCGCCGATGCCAACCTCTGGTATGCCAAGCAATATGATGCCACCACTCGCGTCTCGCTAAAGAACGGCGGTGGCATCAGAAACGCCATCGGCAGCACCAGTGCTAACGGAACTCTGCAGCCCACCAAGGCAAATCTCACGGCAAACAAAACCGCCGGCGACATTTCCCGACTCGATGTTGAGGATTCCCTCAAATTCAACAACGCACTCACCGTCCTCACAGTCAAAGCCTCGCAACTCAAAATGCTTCTCGAGCACGGTGTTGCAGGAAGCAACGGCAGCGGGGCGGACAAAAACACTCCAGGCCAGTTCAGCCAACTCGGGGGACTCGTCGCCGCAGCGGATTTGAGCCGCACTGCGCAAACCTATACTTCGAGCAATAATGTCATCTCCACAGTCAACGCCGGCGAGCGCATCCGTTATGTGGCTCTCACCGATGCACAAGGCAATCCGACCGATGTCATCGTTGCAAATGGACAAGTCCTTGAGCCAGAACGCCTCATTCGCATGGTCACCCTCAACTTCCTTGCCAACGCAGGCTCCACCGGTTCCGACTTCGGCGGGGACAACTACCCATTCCCTTACATCTCCCGCCTGAATGGCGTCGAATCCTACGACCGTAAAGATCTCAACTCTGGCTCGCTAACTCCAGCCTTGCCGGGCAACTTCCCCGCGCTCAGCACCTTTGCTGGCAACGGCACTGAGCAAGACGCCTTTGCCGAATACCTCCTCGCCTTCCACAGCACGACGCCTTTCGGAATTGCAGACAAAACCGTCGATCTCGATCGCCGGATTTCTCAAATCACACCAGGTTCCGCGCCGCAGATCGATGCCATTCCCAAAGCGGCCGTTGCCCAAACAGGCGTCCCATTCAGCTACCTGCTTACAGCGGGCAACTACGCGACAGCATTTAGCTCCAGCACCCTGCCTTCCTGGTTGACTCTGAATTCGACAACCGGTCTACTCAGCGGCACTCCTCCTGCCTGGGGAGTCGAGGATCTTATTGTCACCGCCTCAAACGGTAATGGGACCGATACGGAAACGCTCCGAATCAATCTCCGTGCTGAGGACAGTATTTTCCAAACCATCAAATTCCTCGGTGGAGCAAGCCTTCCTAGTGGTGGAGAAATTGTGGACTACGCCAATGGCAAAGTCCTTACCACCAATTCTGGAAATGGCGCCCACAAAGTGGAAATCCTTATGGTTTCTGCTTCTGGAACTCTTTCCGGCAATTCCACATCAGTCGACCTCTCCAGCGTGTTCGGCGGAGCGCAAAATATCAATTCCATCTCCAGCGTCCTTGCGGATCAGCGTGGATTTGGCGTGGCTACTGTAATTCCTACAGGAACCGGAGCGGCAGATCTCGGCAAGATCGCCATTTTCAATATCGAATCAGGGGCGATTCTTAAAACTTTGGATGTTGGGTATCACCCCGACTCGGTAGCAATCACGCCTGATGGCAACAAGCTCGTGGTGGTGAACGAAGGCGAATACGGATCCACCGATAAGAATGTTCCCGAGGCCTTCAACAGACCTGGCTCGATCAGCATCGTTGATATCTCCAGCCTGACCACGCCGGCTCATGCGGGCAACTTGACCGAGTCCAATGTCAAAACCTTCGACTTCTCCTCCGTAAACTTGGCAGATGGAGTCAGCATTAATGGCCTTCGCAATCCTCGCCTGGATACCTTGACGACGAAGACGCCAAATCCCGCCGATATCGAGCCGGAGTATGCCACAGTTACGAATACTAAGGCCTATGTCACGCTCCAAGAGAACAATGCGATCGCGGTCTTCGACTTCGCCACATCAAAATTCTCGGCGATCTTTGAGCTCGGCACGATCGAGCAGTTGATCGACGCATCTGATCGCGATGGGGCCAATAGCACGACCAGCATTGCCATCAACGATTTGGTTCACGGTCTCCCGATGCCTGATACAATCGCCAACTTCACCCGTGGCGGGTTGGTCTTCCTTTTGACAGCCAACGAGGGCGATGCCCGCCCGGATGATGTTGATATCGCTCGTGGATCAACGCTTACCGCGAATATGACCACTGCGGTCGCCGCCCGTGCCACCAACACCGGTATTGGCCGACTGAACCTCCTGAAATTCGAAGGCGACACCGACAAAGACGGGAAAATCGATCTCCCAACGATGATGGGCACCCGTAGCTTCTCCATCTGGAACAGTGCGAATGGAACGCTGGTTTACGACAGCGGCAGCACACTGGAAATGTTCGCTGCTGCGAACGATCCGGAAACATTCAACACCAATAGCGGAAGCCTTTCGAATACCGATACCCGTTCCGATGACAAGGGTCCCGAGCCCGAAGCCATTGCCTATGCCTCCCTTGGCGGCCGACACTATGCGTTCGTGGGTGCCGAGCGTCAAAATGGCATCTACGCCTTTGACATCAGTGACTTCAGCAAGGTCAGGGTTGTAGGATATTTCAATACGATCTCCAGCACCCAAGACTCCGGTGCGGCTTACATCTCGCCCGAATCGATCAAGTATATCCCCGCTGGCAGCAATCCGAGCGGAAAAAACCTCCTTGTCGTTGGTTACG
>JBILMW010000161.1:0-5638 GCA_044375335.1 Terrimicrobiaceae bacterium
ATTGATGAGAAGAGCTTGGGTTCATGGTTAATAATTTTGTCTAGTAACTAGACAATACACAAGCCAAAAAAATACACGCTCTGCGAGAATTCGTGACTTTTTTGTCCTGCACCCAGCTCCCTTTGCTGTGCGAAGATTCGACCGTCCGGTGGACGGCGCGAGACTCCACCTGCACACACTTGCCGGCCTGAGACACATCCATCATCAAGCCCCGGGATTTTCTTACGAAATCATCGCCGACACCCTCCTGCGGGTCACGGGTGACCGCCGGGAACTCCGTGAATTGGCGCGGCGCGCGGCCTTCAATATTCTGGCGGGAAACCGGGACGACCATGCCAAAAATTTCAGCCTGCTCATGGATTCCAGCGGCCAATGGAGCCAATCCCCCGCCTACGACATCACTCCAAGCCCTGGCCCGGGAAGACAAGGCATCCATGTCGCCTCCGTCAACGGATCCGCAACCCCGACCAAGCAGGATTTCCTATCCTTCGGAAAACGCGCGGAACTCGACGACGCCGAAGAGATTTTTGAAAAAGCGCGCGATGCGGTTCGCAGTTGGCCGAGCTTCGCCAAGCAAGCCGGACTACGCGACGCCAACATCAAAAAAATCGCCCGTTTTCACTTGTAGCGGCTGTCTGTGACTGCCGTATCGCGCGATCCTCAGGCGCTCACAGGCCGCTACTACAAGAGGCTTGCGCGCAGCGCAGCGCGTCCGGGAACGTTCGGCGGTCATAGACACGCCGCTACAAGTCGGCCGCCGAAAAAAAACCGAAGCTTTTCCGGGCTGATGTAGGCCGGTTCTGTTTGAAATTTGGGTCAGACGAGGACGCTGACCTCCTGGGAGTCGACGCGCTCAAGCCTTCGCAGAAAAGATTTGCGGGGGGTTTTGATTTTTGGCCTTCGCGAGTTCATTTAGGAAGGATGGCAAGTTTGTGATCAGCAGACTGTCCGAACGGATTTCCTCCGCCGTTTGGCAAATGAGAATTTGCTTGGAAGCGTCAAGAAGTTCAGAGGCTTTTTGGAGTCTCTTGATCATGATTCTTGTCGGATCGGAGGTGAGTTTGATCTCGATAGCCCACCTTTCCCCGGCCCAATCGAGGAGGAGGTCGGATTCGATGCCGTCGGATGTGCGGAAAAAATAGGGCTCGGCGCTCAAACCGAAGAGAGCCAGCGAGGCGAGGACTTGCTCGACCACGAAACCCTCCCAACTGTAACCGACCCAAGGCTGATTGTAGAGATGCTCGATGTTTTGCACATTCAGCAGGGCGTGAAGCAAACCGCTGTCGCGCCAGTAGAGGCGGGGTGTTTTGACAAGGCGCTTGTTAATGTTTCCAAACCACGGACGCACACGGCGAATCAAAAAAGTCTCCTCCAAAAAATCGCAATATCCCATGACGGTCTTGTGATCGATTCCCAGTGCAGAACCGAGTTCCGAGGCATTCAGGGGTTGGGCATTCACGGCCGCCAGCATACTCAGCAGGCGACGGGTGCGCTGGGGCTTGGCAGTGAAGCCCCACTCCGGCAAATCCCGAGTGGCTAAGAGTTCCAGATAACTGTTCTGCCAATCGGGAAAACTACTCCCATCGAGAATCCCGCCATCCGGGAACCCTCCGCGCAGCCAAAGACTCTCCCAGCAATCCGTCCCGAGAGGATCAGACAACTCCGAGTATGTCAGAGGCCCCATCGAAAGCAGCCCCATGCGTCCAGCGAGGGATTCCGAGACATTTTGCATGAGGGCGGGTGAGACCGAACCGAGTAGGAGGAAGCGTCCGTTGCGCTTGCGCTCGAGATCGATCGCTCTACGAAGGCGAGGAAAAATCTCCGGCGCACACTGGGCCTCATCAATAACGACCAACTCCTCTCCCCGCATGAGGCGATCCCACTCCGAGTCCAAGCGCAGGGCCGATCCCTGACTCTCCATGTCGAAATATCTGCCGCCCAAAATTTTTGCGAGCGTTGTCTTTCCGCATTGTCGCGGGCCGAGCAGTGAAACCGCTGGATATTTCTCCAACTTCTCAACCACCAATCTGCGATAGAAACGATCAATCATTTCTTGCATTTTGGTAATAAATTCCCAATTTGCAAGAATTTCTGGAAAATTATTTGAGAAACGCGATCACTTTGTTAGCTAATTTCTAGAAGTGAGGTATTTAACAAAATTTTTTAAACTACTCTAAATATGGGGGCGGGACAGGGGCGTCAAAGGCGTGCACTTTCGTGGCGGGGGGCAACGATTTCGGCGGCCACAGACCGCCGCTACAGGCGAGGGATTTTTTTAGATGAGGCGGTAGGAGTAGTGGCGGGTGGATCGACTGCTGGGGGAGCGGGGCATCGGACAGGACAATGCGGCCGGTCGGCGTGAGTTTGGCGAGTTGATGGAGGTGCGGCGGAACTGCAAAAACAGACGGCGATATCGTTGGCGCGGATTGCTATAGGACTGAAAGCGGGAGCGCCGAATAGTATTTTTAACTTGCTGAGGAGGATCCAGAAGGGAAGCACGGAAAGGAAAAGAGAATAATGTGTAAATATTTGGTAATGATTTTTTGATTACTGCTTCTTCTTCGGTTTTTTGCTGCCAGATTTTTTTGCAGTGTTACTGGAGCTAGATTTTGACTTTTTCGATTTTTTTGCAGAAGCCTTTTTCGATTTTTTGCCCTTTTTGGCTGGCGCGGACTGACTGCCGCCAGATGGCGCAGGCGCCGTCGGCGTCGCTGTTGGACTTGGAGTGGCCGTTGGTGTTGGGCTCGGCGTCACGGTTGGAGTTGGCGTGGGAGTAGGCGTTGCGGTTGCCGTAGGAGACGGCGTTGCGGTCGGTGTCGGTGTTGGCGCGCCGCTCTGAAGCTTGTCGCGAAGCGTCTTCACGATCTGCTGCATGGCGGTGTCGCTTTTGAAATCGGCAATGTATGTCCACCAGAAAACCCCGCCGATACTGCCGGGATAGTCAAAGCCGGCGTTGTAATATTGCTCGGCCACAGTGCGCTTGGCAGCGAGCGTGTCTGTCTGATTGTAAGCCCACCAGAATTGCTGGCCCGCTATCCAATATCCCAACTCGCCAAGGCCGATCTTCTGCGTTGGAAATTCCGCCCGCAGCGTCTTCATGACCTGATCAAACGCGACGCCCATGGGCGCCTGCTCTTGGTATTGGGAAAATGTCACCACATCGATATTGGCCCGCGTCGAGGCAGGAAGGTTGGCATTCACCCAAGCAAACATCGAATAAGCCACGGAGTCCGTGTTGATTTGCCAAAACAATGTCAGAAATGTCGGCTTGCCGGGTGCGCGGGCTTTTACCTCGGCGGCGGCATCCGCGATGCGCAGTCCGATGTCGCTGCTTAGCCAGCTTCCGTTCACCTCGTTGCCGACCTCCCACGCATCGATCTGCGGGAAGGCTGTGATGTAATCGATGAAGCGCTGTTTGTATTGGGCTCGAGTATAGCCTTTGTCGTAGGTGGAATCCACCGGCTGGCCCAGCACTTTCACGCCTTTGGTTTTCGCGTAGTTCACGAGCGTCGTGTAAGTCGATGGCGCCTGTCCTGCGTCAAAAACGATGCGAATCCACGCATACGGCGCGGCCAGTGTGGCCGCCAGGTCGACATTGGCTTGATAGTTCGAAACCGTATCGATCGTGAATCCAATCCAAGGTGTGACGGTGGATTTGTTCGCCGCCGCATACACGGGTCCATGCTCGGCGAGCATCGCGTCATAGGCCACCGCAAGTTGGTCCAGCGCGAGTTGCCCGGCTTTTCCCTTTGCGGATTGGGGGCTGTAGACATCCACACCGGCAAGCTGCGAGGAGGCCGCTTGATAGGCGGTGGTGAACTTCGCGGACGGCACATAATCAGGACGCGCCGCGCGAGCCGCATCGAGCTTCTTTTTCACATCCAGCGCGGCCTGATAGGTGAAATTGATCGTCGCCGCCGTGCTGAACCCCGTGCCGCCGTTGTCCAAGATCAAGAGTTGGTATCCCCCGGGAAGAGTTGGCCAGTTGAAAGCCAAGGCCACCGCTTGAGATGGGATATTGAATGCCAAATTCGTGCCAGAGGTGTAGAGCGGCCCGCTGCTGATCGCACGCATGTTGGCCGGATTCAGCAAAAAGTCATTGTTGTAGCCGGCGCCTCCATTGTTTGAAGCCGAGCGCACCTGGGTGGGTGTGAGCGCCGTTCCGTTTCGGTCAAAGAACAAAAGCGTCACCGTGCCACCCGCCTGAGCGGATCCGCGCAACGAGAAGGTTACAACTATCGCTGCCGCGAAGAACAGGAACGCGAGACCGGGCAAAAGCAGATTTAACAATGCGTGGTCTTTTTTAACATCGTTTCCACCTTTGTTTTCCATGGCAAAAAATTAGAATCCGCGCCTTCTCAGCTCCATGGAGTCTTCGCCTACTTTTGCGCTCTGAGGGTTGCTCCACCCAGTTCGCGGCATACCAGTGCCTGTGTATGAAAACAGCATTTGAACAACTCCGCCCACGCGGGAACCGAGGGACGCACGCCGGCCTGACATTTTTCATTCGAACGCCGCTCACGGTGGCGCTTTTTTTTGTAATCCTTCATGGCTGCGCCTACATGCAGCCAGACTCCACCGTCGAGCCCGGCTTCAAGCCGTCCAGCACGGTCGCTGGGCCACTGGCAAGCGCACAACAACCGATCGATGCTCCTTCCATTCGGGCTCGAAGCGGTATCATGATCGACGCGCAGAGCGGCAAGACGCTCTATGAAAAAAATGCCGACGAGAGCCTTCCAGTCGCCAGCACGCAGAAATTGCTCACCGCGATGGAAGTCATCGCAGAAGGCGGGCTCGAGAAGGACGTGCAGGTCACCATCTGGGATCAACTCCAGCCGCCGACCAAGCTCGGACTCATCGCCGGCACAAGCCATCGCCGACTCGACCTCCTGGGCGCAATGCTGGTGAGCAGCGCCAATGACGCCGCCAGCGCTCTCGCCAATGCCGCCGACGGATCCTACGGCGAATTCATCTCGCGCATGAACGCCCGCGCCGAACGCCTCGGCGCCAAACACTCGCTCTTCCTCAATCCCCACGGCCTCGACATGCCTGGCCAACACTCGACGGCAAGGGATGCCGCCGTCATCGCCTACCACGCTTACCGCGTTCCACTCATCCGGCACTTTGCCGCGCAGGAGATGATTCCCTTCAGCTATGGCGACGACCGCACCGTCCTGCTGGAAAATACCAACATACTTCTCTGGAACCGCCCCGCCTACTTCAACGGCCTCAAGAGCGGCTTCACGATCGAAGGCGGAAAATGCCTCATCGCCAGCGCCAAGCACGACGGTCGCGAAATCCTCATCGTCCTCCTCGGCAGCACGGAGGAGGAGGTCTTCCGCGACGCCAAGCGCCTCTTCCGTTGGTATGAAAAACAGATCAAAACCAATGCTACGGGCGATGCACCGCCAGCGCGCTGATAGTGCGCGACGGCGCTGATGACGCTGATGACGCCGGGGACGCCGGGGACGCCGGGGACGCCGGGGACGCCGGGGACGCCGGGGACGCCGGGGACGCCGGGGACGCCGGGGACGCCGGGGACGCCGGGGACGCCGGCGCGGAGAGTTTAGAATTTTGATTGATCAAAGGGCTCCAGATCAGAGAGAGGAAAGCGGGGCCAAGTTGGGTGAGGGATTCT
>JBILMW010000091.1:0-10156 GCA_044375335.1 Terrimicrobiaceae bacterium
AAAAAATGCCAGCGCTCGCACGCTGGCATTTTGCAGGATTTTTTGCGCGAGTTTTTCTCAGACCGAGAGGGTCATCGAATAGTCGAAAAGCTCGCCGTCCTTGAAGAAACGCTTCAGTTCGACCGCCGCGCTCTCGGCGCTGTCCGAAGCATGGGCGATGTTTTTCATCATGGTCGTTCCAAAGTCGCCACGGATCGTGCCCTTGGCCGCCTTTGTGGAGTCGGTTGGCCCGAGAAGTTCGCGCACACGATCCACGGCGTTGTCCGCAGCCAGAGCGACCGCGATAAGTGGTGTGGCACCCATGAAGGCTTCCACTTCGGGGAAGAATGGCTTCGTGGCGATGTGAGCATAGTGCTCGCGCAGGAGGCTCGCATCGGCACGGAACATTTTGCATCCGCGAATCTGGAAGCCGGCGTCCTCAAAGCGCTTCAAGACCTCGCCGGCCTTGTGCCCAGTGATGCAGTCGGGTTTCAGAAGAGTCAGGGTTGTTTGCATAAGGCGTGAAAATCTAACCGCCGATCTGCCGACGAAAAGCAGATTCTCTCGTAGCGACTCAGCCCCAAACGAAAGATTCGCCATACAGCCTCTGGGCAACTACAGTTCAGACCGTATGAGAAATCGTCATTTCTGCGGCTCGAGCTTCCATTTCAGCGAGGTGGATTTGAGCCTCTCGACGCTGTGGGAAGAAGCGAAAGCATGAAAAAACGCTCACGGGTCACGCGATTGGCGAAGTTCGTCTTGAGAGGCGGACGCCGCCGCGTCGGTCCTGCTGGGCTCTTGCAGCACCCCCCGCGCTATGTGTTGTTCGATTTCGACGGCACGCTGGCCGATACCTTTTCCGCAGGCGTGGAAATTTTGAATGTGTTGGCCGAGGAGTTTCGCTTCCGTCCACTTCCACCCGAGGAGGTCTCCCTCGCTCGCGACCTCTCCACGCGCGGGCTCATGAAACATCTGGGCATTCCCCGCATGAAGCTGCCGCACATTTCCAAGCGCGGCACCGAGGAGATCGGCAAACGCATCGACTCGATCGTTCCTCTGCCGGAGATGCCTGAACTGGTCCGCAAACTGCACGCGCAAGGATTCCGACTTGGCATTCTCACCTCGAACTCCGAGGCCAATGTGAACGCGTTTTTGAAAAACCATGACCTCGAGATTTTCGATTTTGTCAAAAGCTCATCCAAGCTCTTGGGCAAGGCCAGCGTGCTGCGGCGTCTCATGAGGGAACTCCACCTCAAACCCAGGCAGATTTTTTTCGTCGGCGACGAACTGCGCGACATCGAGGCCGCCCAGGAAACAGGTGTGCACATCGCCGCTGTAACTTGGGGCTACAACAGCACCCCGGCCCTCACCGAAGCCGCGCCGGATTACCTTTTCACAAACCCATCGGAAATCTCCGACCTCCTTGAAACCATGCCGATCAAGGTCGATGTTGGAGACAAATGATGGCTTACACGGGAGGCCTCACGGCAGCATTCACACTCGGCTTCTTCTATTTCATAGGAGCAGTTCCCGGTGGCGTTGCAGCGGGTCTGCCAATCTGGCTGGCCGCTTTGACGGCATGGCTCGGATACACGGCAGGTGCCGCCGTGATGCTTCTGCTCGGTGCCCCCGCCAGAAGCTGGATTGCCAGAAAACTGCACATTCCACTCGAGCGCGATCCTAATAAGTGGATATGGAAAGCCTGGTCGCGCTTCGGGCTTGTTGGTCTGGGTCTGCTCGCCCCACTGACCATCGGCCCGCAAACCGGATGCATCCTCGCGCTCGCCGTAGGTGAACGACCGCTGAAAACATTCCTGAGTCTCTCGCTCGGCGTGATCCCCTACTGCCTCGGTTTCGCCATAGCCATCGGCTGGGGTGTTTCAGTGGTTAAGAGATGAATGACCAGCGGTCGCGCCTATTTTTAAAAACAAGAAGCGGATTGTGAAATTGCAAGGCGGCGGGTTTTCGGGTGAGCTTTCCGCACTATGCAACCACACCAAGCGCAAGACCCCACGGCCTTCTCGATCAACGCTGCGGCGGGTTTGTTTTCTGAAGCAGAGCGGCAACTTGCACAGGAGTTGATTTCCGATGGCCAGTCGCACCTGTTCATCGATTGGGATGCCCCGGGCGTTTGTGACAAAGAGAAAAAGGAATTCATGGCGACATTGCTCAATGCCCACCGCGCCTACCCCGGCGGTTTAACGGCCTACACGCGCAATGCGCGGCGGCTTTTGGCCGAGGCGGCATCTGGCGCGAATCCCTTTGAGGGCTGCACTCCGGCACAACCGGACTTGGTTGATCTATCGACCTTGGGCGCAGCCTACGATGCGGCCGAGGCCGAGGGATTGCGTTGTTTTGCGGAATCGGCGGTGGTTCTCGTTGCCGGGGGCCTTGGCGAGAGGTTGGGATATAAGGGTATCAAACTTGATATCCCGGTCGAAGTGACCGAAACGACAAGCTACCTCGCGCACTATGCGTCAGTCATCAAGGCGGCCTCGAAACGCCTCGGACGCCGCATACCACTTATCATCATGACAAGCCGCGACACAGACGAGGGAACACGCGCCTCGCTCTCAGCGAATCAAAATTTCGGTTTGGAGGAAGGCCAAGTCACAATACTCCGCCAGGAGCTTGTGCCCGCGCTTTCGGACATGAATGCCAGTTTGGCTCTGGAGAAGAAATACGAACTTCTTCTGAAGCCCCATGGCCATGGTGATATCCACACCCTCCTGCACACAAGCGGCACAGCTCAAAGACTGGCCAATTCGGGCGTGCGCTACCTGCTTTTCATTCAGGACACGAATGGCCAGGTCTTCAATGCAGCGTTCGCAGCAATCGGGGTTTCCGAGCAGCGTGGCTACGATTTCAACTCCATTGCGGTAAACCGCATTCCCTGCGAGGCCGTTGGCGGCATAGCACGCCTCGTTAGAAGCGGTGCCCCGGATTTGACGATCAATGTTGAATACAACCTGCTTGATCCCCTCCTCCGCGCCACAGTGAGCCCTGAAGGTGATGTGCCGGACGAAAAGGGTTTTTCGAAATTCCCAGGGAATATCAACCTCCTCGTCGTCCGTCTTGCTCCCTACCTCAAGGTTCTCGAGTCTTCCGGCGGCGTTGTGGCGGAGTTTGTGAATCCCAAGTTCTCAGACAACACCCGCACAAGCTTCAAGAAACCCGCCCGATTGGAAACACTCATGCAGGACCTGCCCAAAAACTTCACCTCGGGTGAAAAAGTCGGCGTCACCGTGTTCGATCGCGTCTGGTGCTTCAGCGCTTGCAAAAACAACCTCTCCGACGCCGCTCAGAAAGTCGCTCAAAACGGTCCGCCGGAAAGTGCCTCCAGCGCAGAGAACGACTTCTACGAGGCCGGAAGAACAAAACTCCGCGCCGCTGGGATGACAGTGGAGGACGGCCCACGCCAAATACTCAGAGGAGTTCCGTTCACCTCAGGACCACGCGTGATTTTAAGACCCTCCTTCGCTCTAACGCTCGCCGATGTGCGCGAAAAAATCCAAGGCGGCCGCATTTCAGGGGATGCCACGCTCGTCCTCGATGGCGATGTGCGTTTGGAAAGTGTGACCGTGCCTGCGGGAACTGCTCTCGTCGTCCATGCGCAGGATTCCAGTCCGATTCCACTGAAAGACTTCACCGCCCCGCAAACGCCCCGCTTTATCATCCAACCCCTCACGGATGAGGAAATGAATTCCACGAATGTCCCTGAATATCTCAGGATTCGAGGATACCGTATTCTCCAAAGCGCAGATATTTCTTAAAAACGACAACGCATCCCAAACTTCATCCGTAGTAGAAACTCGCAACCCTTCCCTTAAATTATGTCCACCGAATCCAAATGCCCCTTCAACCATGGTCAACTCCTCGCAAAATCCGCCGGCGGCGGCACAACGAACCGCGATTGGTGGCCGAATCAGCTCAACATCCGCATTCTGCACCAGCACACATCGAAGTCCGACCCGATGGATGCGGACTTCGATTATAAGAAGGAATTTCAAAGCCTCGACCTCGCACTGCTGAAAAAAGACATCGCCGCAGTGATGACCGACTCGCAGGACTGGTGGCCTGCGGACTTCGGTCACTACGGCCCCTTCTTCATCCGTATGACTTGGCACAGCGCTGGCACCTACCGCACAGGTGATGGACGCGGCGGCGGTGGAAATGGTAGCCAGCGCTTCGCTCCACTCAACAGCTGGCCCGACAACGGCAATCTCGACAAGGCCCGCCGCCTACTCTGGCCGATCAAACAAAAATACGGACGCAAAATTTCCTGGGCCGACCTCATGATCCTCGCAGGCAATGTCGCCTTGGAATCCATGGGCTTCAAAACCTTCGGCTTTGCCGGAGGACGCGCCGATATCTGGGAACCCGAGGAGGACATCTACTGGGGCACCGAGGGAAAATGGCTCGAGGACAAGCGCTACACCGGCGACCGGGAATTGGAAAATCCTCTCGCCGCTGTGCAGATGGGCCTCATTTATGTGAATCCCGAGGGCCCGAATGGAAACCCCGACCCCGTCGCCTCGGCGCGGGATATCCGGGAAACTTTCGCCCGCATGGCGATGAATGACGAAGAAACAGTGGCCCTCATCGCCGGCGGACACACCTTCGGCAAGACACACGGCGCAGGCGATGCCAAACATGTCGGCCCCGAACCCGAGGCGGCCCCCATTGAGGAGCAAGGCTTCGGGTGGAAGAGCAGCTTCGGATCTGGAAAAGGCGCCGACGCCATCACGAGCGGACTCGAAGTCACCTGGACGCAAACACCGACGCAGTGGAGCAACTATTATTTCGAAAACCTCTTCGGCTTCGAATGGGAACTCAGCAAGAGCCCCGCAGGTGCACACCAGTGGGTCGCCAAGGAAGCGGATGCCACCATTCCGCACGCCTACGACCAGTCGAAGCGTCTGGTGCCGACCATGCTCACAACCGACCTCGCGCTGCGCTTTGATCCGGCCTACGAAAAAATTTCCCGCCGCTTTCTGGAAAATCCCGACCAATTTGCTGACGCCTTCGCCCGTGCCTGGTTCAAGCTCACACACCGCGATATGGGCCCACGCTCGCGCTACCTCGGAGCGGATGTCCCCGCCGAGGAACTCATCTGGCAGGACCCGATTCCCGCCGCCAATCACCCGCTTGTCGACGCGACCGACATCGCAGCGCTCAAAGGCAAAATCGTGGCATCCGGCCTCACCGTTTCGGAACTCGTCGGCACAGCCTGGGCCTCCGCCTCCACATTCCGCGGTTCCGACAAACGCGGTGGAGCCAATGGCGCCCGCATCCGCCTTGCCCCGCAGAAGGACTGGGAAGTCAACCAACCCGAGCAACTCGCCAAGGTCCTTAAAACCCTCGAAGGCATCCAAACCGAATTCAATTCGACCCAGTCAGGCGGCAAAAAAATCTCCCTCGCCGACCTCATCGTCCTCGCCGGCTGCGCGGGCGTCGAGCAAGCAGCCAAGAATGCCGGTCACACGCTGACCATGCCATTCACTCCAGGCCGCATGGACGCCTCGCAAGAGCAAACGGATGTCGAATCCTTCTCCGTTCTTGAGCCAGTCGCCGACGGCTTCCGCAATTACCAAAAGAAAAAGTTCGCGGTATCCGCCGAGGAACTCCTGCTCGACAGGGCACAACTGCTCAAGCTCACCGCGCCTGAGCTGACCGTGCTCATCGGAGGTCTTCGTGCCCTGAACGCCAACTTCGAAAACTCCCGCCTCGGCGTCTTCACGAAGCGCCCCGGCGCACTCACAAACGACTTTTTTGTGAACCTCCTCGACATGGCGACCGAATGGAAACCTGTCTCGAAGGACTCCGATGTCTTCGAGGGACGCGACCGCAAAACCGGCGACCTGAAGTGGAACGGAACCCGAGTCGATCTCGTCTTCGGCTCAAACTCCCAACTCCGCGCCGTGGCCGAAGTCTATGCGACCGCAGATTCCGAAAACAAATTCGTCCAAGATTTCGTCGCCGCTTGGAACAAGGTCATGAATCTCGACCGCTACGACCTCGCATAATCAGAGCGTGGGAGGATGGTGCGCGATACAGGGTTCGAATACGTAGGTTTTACAGATAGAAACTTGCTATTTGACCCAATGGTAACAAAAAGGTAACAGTTGGGTCATGAAAAGACCCCGCAATGCATCGAAGGCGAAGGAACGTGGGCCAGTAGAGATCATCAAGGGGAAGACCAGCAGCATTCCGATTTACGATGCCGGTGGTGGTCGATTCATTGCCGCATACTATGCCGAGGGAAAGCGTAGGATGGTCAAATACAAGTCCCTGGTGGCAGCCAAGGCAGGAGCCAAGGAGATCATCCAGACCCTGACAACGGGGGTGGCCCATGTGGCCGCTTTCACTCCCAAGGAAACCGCCTCCATCAACGAAGCGGTGGATATTCTCACCCCTTTGGAAATCTCTCTCAATAACGCCGTGAGGCAATTCGCCGAAGCCCACAAAATACTACGAGGTGGCTCCATCGTTTCTGCTGCCCAGTTCTACGCCAAGCACCTTGAAGAGGAAAACCGCCGGGGTGCCCTCACCCCTATAACCTTCCCGGAACTCACGACCAAGTTCCTGGACTCGATCAAGGAAACCAAATCGCGCCGCTACATTCTCGATCTCAAGTCGAAGCTCAAGAAGGCCTCCGGGGTCTTCAGGGTCCAAATCCGGGGTATCAGGGCTGATGACATCGACGAATGGCTTTCAGGCATGAAGAAAGCCTCTGGGCGCACCAAGAACAACTACAGGATGGCCCTACTCACCCTCTTTTCCTATGCCAGAGACAAGAAGCACCTCCCCCGAGGGGAAAAGACTGAGGCGGAGTTCGCCACCCGCTTCGATGACAAGGGGGGCGACATCGGGATCTACACCCCCGAGCAGTTCCGAACCCTGCTGGAGAATATCGAGGATCGTTTCGTGCCCTTCATTGCTCTAGGCGGTTTCGCGGGCCTCCGAACCATCGAGATCCTCCGGCTGGAGTGGAAAGATGTCTGGTTCGATAAGGGGGTCATTGAGGTCGGCAAGGACAAGGCCAAGACCGCGACCCGGCGACTGGCACCGATCGTTCCCGCCCTAGAGGCATGGCTCAAACCCCGGGCCAAAACCGGCCCGATCCTCCCTGGCATCCGAGATGAGTTCCACTTCACCAAGCTTTTCAAGGATGCCACCTCCAAGCTGCTCGATGCACAGGGCGAGCGCTTGGTCACACTCGTCCATAATGGCCTCCGTCACTCCTTCTGCTCTTACCGACTGGCCGTCACCAAGTCGGCAGCTCAGGTTTCCTTGGAGGCGGGGAATTCACCCAAGATGCTCTTTGAGAATTACCGCGAACTCGTGACCGAGAAAGCGGCGAAGGAATACTTCGGCATCCTTCCTGAAATAAAGGGCGACAAGGGCTCCAAGAGTAAAAGCAAGGGTGCCAGGAAGACCACTGCGAAGGTCCCCGCAAAGCGGTCCAAGCTGATCACTGGGAAGTCCACCAAGTAGGCATCTCCCCCAGATCACCTCAGAATCTCTGCACGGGTAGCCCTGCGAGTGGCGCCTAGGGCCTCCAGTAGTTCGTTTTTACGGAACAGCCGATGCTTACCGAGCTTGTAGCTCGGAAGGAGCCCCATTTGGACATACTGCTGCATCGATCGCTCAGGGATGCCCAGCCATTGCGCGGCGGTCTTAGTGTTGATGAATTCCGACTTGGGATGAGCCCCAGGAGGATCTCCCGTGGGACGAATGACTGAGCTCAGCAGACGCAGGGCCTCGCTCATGTTTTTGGGCCTCCTCCTCCCCTCCCCAATGTGGTGTTGCTCACTCATCGTTCTCCGGGAAGTTGGAAGCCCGTAGTGCGAAGGAATCGCTGGGCTTTCTTGAGGATGAATTCCTCATGTCGTTCCGGCCGCAGCGTCGGTCGGATCATCTCCCGGAGATAGCCGAGGATCTCGGCCTGCTCCGGCTTCTCCAACCAAGTTTTCACCTTGCTCAGATCATCGGGTGTGCGGGGTGCATTTGGTGGCATAGCTACCAAATAAAACACATCTCCAGGGACATGGTGCTCCCGGTTGGGAGCATCAAAGGCTTTTTTCCTGAAGGAATGGATGAAATGGAATCCGCTCTCAGACCTTGATTTTTTGCTCTTCCATGAAAAAAGCCCCTGCCCGTTGCCGGACAGGGGCTCTCCTTAATCAGCCAAGCTTCACACCTGAGTTTTTGATAAAGTTCTTGGCTTGATTGACGATGATCTGCTCTTGGCGCTCAGGCTTCATGACCGGGCTGATCATGGAGCGGATCGCTTTGAGCACCTCCGCCTGCTCGGGCTTTTCAAGCCAGGTTTTCACCTTTGCTGTGTAGCCCTCTCTCTGTTGCTGATCCTGCATTTTGCGCAGGAGGAACTTCCTTTCCAACTGCTCCCTCGGTATCTGCTTCACGAACTCCACGAGTCCGGGTTCAGATCGCATGAAGGCCTCGAGCTTCGCGTTGATCTCGGGGTTAATTTTGAACTGCTGGGCGAGTTCCTCTTTCTGTTTTGGTGATGTGATAGCCATTTTTATCTAATTTTGGCGCACGGCGTTTTTGGTTTCCGTAGCCGCGCAGGGTTGACGGTTTTACTCAGGCCTTCCACCCGGCGTTTCCCCACTCGGGGAAATCTTGATCTGCCGAACGACCGAACTGAGAAAACGCTGGGCGATCTTCCGGGGGTTCTGCCTCCGGATTTCGTCTTGGAGATAATGCTGAACCAGATGACCAACTGTGACCTTGGCTCCGGCACTTTCGGCCAGAGTCATGGCCTCCTTGAAAATGGCATAGCTTTCAGGATCGAGAGTCACTGCGACGGTAGTGGGTTTGTTCATGGTGTGATGGTGTTGAGGAAGAAGTTGTCCATGAGAACGAGGTGTCGCCCTCCCTCCAGCCCGTCGAGTTCACCGCTCAACTCATGGTTGAGCTTCATCTCGGCAATCAGATCCCGCTGCGGGTCCTCCACCGAAAAACCAGCAGGCTTTTCCTCAATGGGCTGGCTCTTGGGAGCGGGAATTTCCAGGGGCTCCGCCTCCAATTGCTGTTTGAGTTTGTCGACCTGCTGCTGCAAGGCAGGCACCTTCCCGGCTTCCTGCTGAAGCGACTCGATTCGCTTTTTCATGGCGACATTCTGTTCCTCCAGTGCAGCCGCATAAGCCTTCTGCTGGGCATTGCGCTGATCCCCATCCGTCTTGACGTAGTAAGAGGGTGTCGGGTCCGACACCACGAGCGGGTAGGCGTAAGGGCCACCTGGGCGGTAATTCCAATCAGCCGACTGCTCCTTCCGATAGAGCGTGTGCCGCTCGTGCATAGCGTCCGGGAAATCGGGATCGCTGTAGCGTCCCGTGGGATAAGACTTCACCACTTCGGGGCCACGAACTCGTCCGAGGTCGCGCTCTGGAAGACTTGTTCCGGCTACAGCCGGATAGTTTTCAGTCTTTAGGGTCTTAGGGGTGGCGCATCCGGAGAGAAGGCCGAGTAGGAGAACTGGGATCAAGTGTTTCATTTGTTGGATGTGTTGGGTGTGAGTCCCCGAGCCGCCTTGTTCAGGTCGACGGTCTGGGTGACATAGAGGTAGAAGAGCGTCCCGGCGGGAACGCGCACGTAGTAGGGGTTCTTCTCCATCCCCTCCAAGAGCCTCTGAGCATAGAGCTGCCCACCGGCTTGGATGCCTGCAGACAAGGCCTGCGTCATTCCGCCTCCCTGAATCTGGGTAGCTCCTCCTGTCAGCGGGGAAATGATGTTGGTCACCTCAGGGAAAGCCCCCGCACCTGAGGAAACCATCGAGGCGAGGATCGCCTTGGCCTCGGCATATTTATCTGCCGCAATCTTGTAGCCCCTCAGTCCCGCTGAGCCATCAGTCTCTTGCCAACGACCCGGCTCCTTTTCATCAGGAGCGTAGTCGAGCACTGTCCCTGCCAGCGGAAGCTGCTTCCCATTTTGGAAGACGAGCATCCATTCGTGTTCAGAGCCGACCCGATCCCTGGCAGCGGTATCCTTGGCCGATCCATGAACCTCGGTTCCTGCTGGAATAATGAGTCGCCCATCCCTCCAGACATCCTCGGTGACAAGCCCGATGATCGGAGTCTCCAGGTTGATTGAGTCCACGGTGTTCACGAGCTCGCACTTCAGTAGTCGCCCGTAAGGGAGATAGTTCTCA
>JBILMW010000162.1:0-5557 GCA_044375335.1 Terrimicrobiaceae bacterium
GCCTGTGAAAGTGACCCGCTGAACCCAATCCGTTGCTTCAACAAAGAATGAAGCCGTCAGGGGGCTGACGGCTTCGCTTCGATGGGATTTTAGAAACTCAGTTTGATGCCGGTGTGGGAGTCGGAACGGGGGTCACTCGAGGGCTCGGTGGTGTCCCACTACCTCCAGTAGTGCCGCCAGTTGAACCAGGGAGGCTTTGTCCTTGTGTCGAGCTGCCTTGGTCGCCGGTGTTCATTGGTTGATTTGCGGCTCCGCCTCCGGGTTGTGTGCTCTGTTGGGCACCGGCTTGGGTGGCGGCTTGAATGGCTGTCGCGTTGGCTGTTGGCACAGCGGCTACAACGGCTGTGGCGATGGCTGCGGCCACTTGTGGAGCGGCTGTGGCTACGCTTTGCGCGACTTGAACTGCTGCAGCTGGAACGATTGCCGCCACAGTGGAGGCGATTTGAGGTGCGGCGGATGGTGCGACTTGGGCTACATTTGCAGCAATGGCTGCCGCTGCGGCAGGCGCGACGGTTGCTGCTACTGCAGCCACGTTTGTTGCAGCGACCGGGAGGGCATCGGCAGCTGCCGCTGCGATTTCTGCAGCAGCTTCAGGTGATGCTTTGGCCAGTTGCTCAACAGCGGCGGCCAAGGCCTCGCTGCCTTGTTCCGAAGCCGCTGCCAAGGTCTGCTGCTGGGCGGCGGTGAGAGAACTTCCAGGAGCTGCTGGAGCCGGTGCTGGCGGTGGCGCACCTTGGAAAGGGGTGGCTGGAACGGCGGTTTTCATTGCAGCGGCTGATTCGCTGGTGGCTGTCTGCAAACCTGCAGCACCGGGAGGATTGGGGCTGAAGCCGCCAGCGTTTCCAACACCGAAGCTCTGGCCACCGCTCACGGCACGCGAGCCCGTCGCGGTCTTCAATTGGACCACGCCCGTTGATACGGCCAGCGTAACGGGGTTGGCTTGATTACTTTTGCTTGAGGTGACTCCAAGACTCGTTCCACGGATACCTGCCGAACCCACGGGCGTTGCGATTTGGAAACTCGAGTCCTTTTTGAGTTTGGCGATATCAAGGACAATTGTGCCTTCTGGAACATTGAGACGAGTTACGGAACTGGATGGTTCGGATTTCAATTTCTGGTAATCCACGCCATTCGCGTCGAACGGGTCTTGTGCAAACTTCTCGATAGCGAATTCCGTCTCGGGTTTGACATTCACCGTTGTCCCGTTGTCAAAGAGGAGAATCACGCTGGCTTCCTTGCCTGTCTGAATTTTGGCGCCCTGCCTGATGAACGCGCCTTCCTTCAGCGTCGATGTCTGTCCCGAGGCATCCACGAGTTTAGCATCGCGTCCTTCCACTTTGACCACGCGAATGTTTCCGAGGTTCATCGTCGGAGCCTGCGCTGTGACTGGCGTGTTTGCCGCCTGCTGAGTGGCCGGCTTTTCCGTGGTTTGCGCAAATGCCGCTTGGGAGAATGCGGCAAGCGTGATGACAAGAAGATTGGAGAAGAGGAGTTTCATACGCAGAATTGGTTAAGCGCAACGGAACCAATGGCAAGAAAAATTTTCCTTTCTCAAAACGCGACGCTTAACGTTTGTTTTTTCTCCCCCTGTGCATTTCGGATCGCGAGTTCGATCTGCCTTTTGTCCCAATCGATCATCACAGTGCCGAAATTCAGCTCAGCAAAAGGTTCCCCGAGACGGAGGCTGTTCTTTTCACCCCGGAAATTTCGATAGGAATGAGTGAGTCCGCTTGTTGTTAGTTCATACAAGGACTGTCCACCTTGTGGACTCTCAATTCGCGAGATTTCTCCGAAATGCCGGTCACCGCTGAGCAAGACCACGCCGCTTTGCCGCGATGAGCCCAGCAATTTCAAAAGACGCTCCCGCGAACCAGGATAATCGCTCCATTTCTCGTGGCGATGTTCGCTCGGCAGAATCTGGCTTCCCGAGCAGATGATGTGCACATCGGCCGTGCTCGATTCCCAGGTTTTTTCGAGCCATTCCCATTGCTCCTCGCCAAGGATGTCATCGCCCGCTCGAGGTGCTCCTCGATGCGTCCGAGTGTCCAAAAGAATCAAACAAACCCTCCGACCTTCGGGGCCGAATGTCCGGGCGGCATAAATCCCGGATTGTGCCCGTCGCGGGCTTTCCAGCGGCTCGCCAAGGAAATCCAAAAACAACCGCTGCGAATCTTTTTTGAATTCATATTCCCTGCCGGCGTCATTGCGCCCGTAGTCGTGGTCGTCCCAGATGCCGTCCACCGGACAGGTTGCGAGGAGTTCTCTGTAGCCGGGATTGTTTTTTTGTTCGGACCATTTCGCCTCGAGTTCATCCATTCTGTCCGTGTCTCCATAAATGTTATCCCCGAGCCAGATCCATAGATCGGGTTTGAAGGCGAGAATTGACCTCCAGAGTGGCTGTGGCAAATCCTGCCTGTTGCAGGAGCCCGCTGCGATGCGGCGCAAGGGTTCCTCGCTCCTGGCCTCGGTGGGATGCCCGCAGGTCGCCAAGAGCGTGGCAAGGGCTGAATAAAAAAGTAAGTTGTTTTTCATAGCTCGGTCGCCTTGAACATTTCGCAACGCCCAAGACCGCGCGCAAGCATCCTTCTTCATGATTTGGCTTGCCGAAATCCGGAATGGAAATAGCTTCGTGCCCATGTCGACAACACTCAGCCCGGTTGCCTACGATGCGAAGATTGAGGGAAATGTCATCTTCACTCAGGTGGATGCCGCTATTAACTGGATGCGCAGCAATTCTCTTTGGCCGATGCCTATGGGATTGGCCTGTTGCGCGATTGAACTCATGGCCGCTTCCTCCTCGCGCTTCGACATCTCTCGCTTTGGTGCGGAGGTGATGCGTTTTTCGCCCCGTCAGGCTGATGTCATGATCGTCGCAGGCACGGTGACTTACAAAATGGCCCTTGCTGTGAAGCGCATCTGGGATCAGATGCCCGAGCCGAAATGGTGCATCGCCATGGGCGCCTGCGCCTCGTCCGGTGGTATGTATCGCAGTTATGCGGTGCTGCAGGGTATCGACCATTTGATTCCGGTGGATGTCTACATTTCCGGTTGCCCTCCACGCCCCGAGGCATTGTTGGACGGTCTCATGCGCCTTCAGAAAAAAATCATGGGCGAGCATTCGCTGGCGGATCAGAAAAAGGAATTGCTGGAGAACATATGACATCCGACGAAATGTCCAACAAGCTGCGCGAGGCTTTCCCCGCAGCCGTTATAGACCAATCCCGTTTTCGCGACGAGAGCACGCTCCGCATTCAAGCCTCCGCCCTGCGCGAGGTCTGCTTGCACGCACGCGACACGCTCGGGTTTAGCTACCTCATCGATGTCTCAAGCGTCGACCACTTTGGAAACGAACCCCGCTACGAGGTCGTTTACGAGCTCTACTCGATGAAAGACTGCGTCCACCTGCGCCTTAAAATTTCCGTCAGTGAGGACGACTGCACTGTTCCCACCGTCTCGGATATCTGGCCAACGGCGGATTGGCACGAGCGCGAGGTCTACGATATGATGGGTATCCAATTTTCGAAGCACCCCGATCTGCGTCGTATCCTCATGTGGGACGGATATCCCTACCACCCCCTCCGAAAAGACTTCCCGCTCCAGGGAAAGCACAGCGACCTTCCCGGCGTCGCCTTTACCGAGCCTGCGCCACTCGCAGGAGGGCCATTTGTCACCGTGCCTACCGATGGCACCACCCAGGTGCGTGAACCCCGGGCGCGCCATGCTGGAGATCTTGTGCCGCCTGAAAAATTCATCGCGGAACCTTGATCGCCGAAGCGAAAGCCCTCGAGGATTTGGTTGGCAAGCTTGCGGCCTGCGACCGTATAGCCATCGATACCGAGGCGGACAGTCTTCACTGCTATTTTGAAAAAGTCTGCCTGATCCAAATCAGCGGCGGTCCTGATCATGTCCTTGTCGATCCGCTCTCGGAGATTGATCTGCAGCCACTCTACGATCTCGTTTGTTCGCGGCGCCTTGTTTTTCACGGCGCGGACTACGACCTTCGTCTACTGCGCCGAACCGGGAATTTTGAGCCGGTGGATCTTTTCGACACCATGATCGCCGCTCGCCTCGTGGGAAAAACCGCATTCGGTCTCGCTGCGCTTGTGAAGGAATACTTCGGCATCGAGTTGTCCAAAGCCTCCCAAAAGGCCAACTGGGCCATTCGTCCCCTCCCGCAGGAGATGCTCGAATACGCCATCAACGACACGAGATATCTGCTCGAAATAGCCGATATCCTCGAGGGTGACCTCCGCAACATGGGAAGGCTTGATTGGTTTCTGGAATCCCGCGACCGCATGATCGCCTCCGCGCGTGAGGTCAAGGAACGCGATGAAAGCACTGTCTGGCGCATCACAGGTTCCTCCGCGCTCTCGCCCCGCGCCCAAGCCGTTCTTCGCATCCTGTGGTTCTGGCGCGATGCGGAGGCCCGCGCTTGGGACCGCCCGCCCTTCCATGTCATCGGCAACGAGGACATGCTTCGCGTTGCGGAGAAGGTCGCCAACGGTGGCTCATTCTCTGTGCCTCGCATGAACGGCAGGCGTCGCAAGAGCTTTGAAGTGGTCACCGCCCTTGCCATGCAGATTCCCGAAAAGGAATGGCCAAAGATCGAAAAGGTTCGCCGCAAGCGTCCATCCCGCGAGCAACTCGACCGCTTCGAGGACCTCAAAAAAATCCGCGACCGCGTGGCCGCTGAGCTTCATCTCGACTCGTCCATCATCGCTCCGCGCGCCGCGTTGGATGCCACGGCGACCGATCTTTCCTCCTCCGCGCTTATGAATTGGCAGCGCCAGCTTCTGGGGCTTCCTGCCATATCTGCTTCGGTGCCCGTTTGAATCAATCAACACCGTCTGGGCCCATGAAAGCGCACGCACCCGACATCATCGACCTCGCCCTCAAGGAAGACATAGGTGCGGGGGATATCACCGCAAAATGGTTCACCCTGCCGGAATCACAGGCATCTGCTGAAATCGTAGCCCGCGAGTCCGCCTGTCTGGCTGGTATTCAGATCGCAGCAGAGGTTTTCCATCGCGTCGATCCATCGCTCAATGTGGAAATCAAAAAGCCCGACGGCACAGCGCTTGAAAAAGGTGACATCGTCCTCACGGTTCAAGGCATCGCAGCTTCAATTCTCACCGCCGAACGCACCGCGCTGAATTTCGTCCAGCGCCTCAGTGGCGTTGCCACCATGGCCCGCCGTTATGTCGACGCTGTCCGTGGCACAAGGGCTGTGATACTCGACACCCGTAAAACCACTCCCGGACTCCGCCTCTTGGAAAAAGCCGCCGTCGCCGCTGGAGGAGCCCGCAATCACAGAATCGGTCTCCACGACATGTTCATGGTGAAAGACAATCACCTCGCAGCGGGACTCGATCTGGAAACCCTCCAGAAAATGATCGCCGCCGCCCGCGCCGCAAACCCCGGCGTGCGCGTGGAAATCGAAGCCGACACCCTTCAGCAGGTGCAAAGCTTTTTCCGCCTCCAAGGAGTTGATGTCATCCTCCTCGATAATATGAGCCTCGAAGACATGCGTGAAGCCGTCCGCCTCTGCCCCGAAAAC
>JBILMW010000032.1:0-18137 GCA_044375335.1 Terrimicrobiaceae bacterium
CCTTTAAATGAATTGCTTATGAATGCAGCCCCCAAAAACCCGAATAGTCAAAATATTAAACAACTGGAGCTGTTTGACTTATAACCGGACAGTAGTGAGGGATTTTAGGACAGAATTTACAGAATCAGGGAAAGAAGAGGCGGTAACGAGTTGAGTGTAACTGCTGGCGTGTTTTGTAGCGGCGGTCTATGACCGCCGGGGGGCGATTTTCGGCGGCCATAGACGCGCCGCTACAAGTGTGGGCGGAGAATTTTTAGTGCGGCGTCGCGGAAATAAAGGATTTCTGTTTTGTCGCTGCGCTGCTATCACACCTGTAATCATGGGTTTATTTTAAAATATGCAATACGGGAGTTCAAGTCCTGTTTTGCATATTATTGATAGGAGGGAATGATCCAACTTCGCGCTGCGCGGCAAAACCCTATTGAATTTGGCGAAGTGTGTTGAGGAAAGGAATTGCTGAAGAAAAAATGATCTCTGGATAGTGGATATCCAAGTCCAAAAGGTGTGGATCGTAGCTGATCAAGTGTGTTGCATGGCCATTCATGGCGCAGAGCAGAAAGGCGATGTCATTCTCATCGATAGGGTAGTGGCGAAAATGGAAGAATTTGATGTCAACGATCTCTGCGAGGAGGGCGAGTTGGCGCAGAAAAGTCAGAATGGCGTGATCACCCACGCCTCGTTCGCGTAGTTTCGTTGCGTATTCCGCAGCGATGTCTTTCGAGAGGAGGAGTGTAAATTCGCCTTGAAGCCACCGGTCTATGATTTCACGATTCGGGCTGCTTGATGACTGGGATTTTCCAGCTGCAACAGCAACTGTCGTATCAAGAACGGCGCGAATCACTGCTCTGTGATGGATTGATGGATTTTTGACATTTTTAGACGCGCCTGCTTTTCGTCGATTCCAGTCACTTTGAGTTGCTTTGCTTCTGCAAATGCCTGATTGACAATGCTTAGAATGTCGGGTCCATAGCGTTTTTTCAGGATTTGGCGGCGTGATATTTCCGACTTGAGGAATCGGGCGACAAGACCCTGCAAGTCATGAATTTCGTTGGCTTCCTCAAGCAGGTCTTTTGGTATTGGAATACTTGTCATAAGCTTAAGATGTAGTGGCTCGAATCGGTATGCAAGGTTGAAATCAGGAGTGGCGGGGCGCAGGGTATACGGGGAAGTGGGGAAGTGATCCGCCTACGCGCTACGCGACTCCGACGCGACGGGTCCGCCTACGGGCAGGAGAAGTTACGCGTGGTGGGTAACTGGTGGCGTGTTTGTGAAGGAAAATTCGTTGGTTTTCTGGGAATTGCGGTGGATTCAGTCTTGAAAAGAGGCGAGGAGATGTCTTTTCATATTTTGAAAGTAGCAACAAAAATGCTATTTTCAAGACATGTTTGAGCGTTTTATCGCGTGGATGGGATGGAAAAGAGAATAGTTGGCAAAAACATGGACAGCAAAATCACTGGGGAGGTTGGCTTGAGCGCTGCGCGTGGGGATTTCACTCTTTCTGGTTTTGGTGGATCAGCAATGTAGCTTTGAGGTGCCAGGCGAAGAGGCCGAGGATGAGGAGGACGCTGGTGCGGCTGAGGAGATTCCATGCCACCCAGTAGAGAGAAAGATCTGAGCTGAAGGTGAGCTTGGGACCGAATGTCCATGCGGCGGCGCTGAGCAGGGAGAAGAAGCCGATTGGCTTCCATCCGAGGAACCAGCCTGCGGTGAGAACCGGGAAAATGAAAAAGGGTAGCGGGCTGATCTCGCCGTGCGAGGTGGTGTGAATGATTGCGCCGATAGCGATGGAGGCCAGAATGAATGTGCCGCAGAACAGGCGGGTCTGGAGTCTTTCGCTGGGGCTGTATTTTTCGGCTTGGATGCTTTTTGAGGCTCTGATGAGGGCCTTGGTGGCGCGGAAGATGCGGATAAACTCGGCGGGCAGGAGGTGGTAAAAGAATCGCTTCCAGCGTGTGCGGTAATGGAGAAATCGTCCCTTGCCGATGGCGTGTTGGATTTTTTCCGCTGGCGGGGCCATTGGTGGGATCGGGCGTTCGGAGGAGGAGAGTCTGGCGAGGCACTCGTGGGTGCGTTGCCACTGGGCATCCAGCATAGCGAGCCATTCGCTGGAGATGTCGGGTGGAATCGCTGGGGTGGCGGTGATTTTTTCAGAACGGAGTTTGATGTGGTGGGGGTGGTCGTAAATGGGAGAGAGGTCAGCATCCTGCAGATTGGTCATCCGTTCGTCGAATGGGATTTCAAGGTAGTCGCAAATGCGGCGGCATTCGGTATCGGGCGCAGCCGTGAAGTCCTCGTAGGTGAGGTGCAAAATGCGGTGGCCTTGATTTTGGAGCAGAATGCTGTCTTGAAGCATTTTTTCCTGTCCATAAAGCGCCCTCTCCAGCATGTGCCCGCGCGAGAACCAGGATTCATTTTTTGCAGCCTGCTGGATGCTGCGGAGGATGGAAGCTGGGTTGCGGGAAATGGTAAGAATTTTTGCGTCTGGGAAGCGCTCAAAGACTTTGGGAAGGTAGCCTACTAACAAGGGGCTCTTCTCTCCACCGTAGATGGCTTGCTTGCGGTCTGCGTAGGCTTTGTAAAAATCCTCGGGGCAATGGAAATGCTCGGCCGCTTCCTTCGGATAAGCCGGGAATCCGTGCCGGAATAGAAATTTTCCCCAAGCATTGGCATTTTCCAGCCATCTCTCGCGGAGAAACAGACGCTTCGGCAGGTCGTGACTTTGCAGCTCCGGTTCATACATCAACGCGATCGCGGGATGTTGATTCAGGCTGGCGTAAAGCATCGATGTGCCGGAGCGGAAGACGCCTGCGACGAAGAGATACTTGGGAGTTTGGCTGGAGGGCATGCTGAAGAGAAGGGATGCGATTTTAGCAGGAGTGTCTGATTATTTCAACACAAGCTGCCGCCTTTGGTTGCGACTTTTGCGAGTAGTCGCTCCATGGCAAGAGGAGTCAGGTGGTGGCGTTTCCAGCACGCGGTTTTTTTAGTCGATGGATGTGGGGAACTTCGAGGCGGTGTCGAGGAGTTTTTGGGCGAGTGGGAGGAAACGGAGGGCGCGGTCGTGCCATTGGGTGACGCGCTTGAGGCGGAGTTGGTAGTCGGCGCTGTGCTCCTGGGGCAGGCTGGGCAGGAGGGGCTTGAGCGTGGCGAGTTGGGTTTTGCTGGAGTCGATGCGGGGGAGCAGGCGCTGGCGGACGAATCCGGAAATGAGGAGTTTCAGCTCGAGCTTCGCGGCGTAGGTGGCGGTGCGCGTGCTGGCGTCGCGCTCGATGGCTCCCAGCGTCTCCAAGGCGCGGAGGCCTTGGCTTGCGGAGCCTTTGCTGATGCCGAGTCGCGCGGCGATGTCATCCATCGTCAGCGGTTCGGGCGAGGCGAAGAGTATGCCGTAGATTTGGCCGTGGGAGCGGGGGTTGCCGAAGAGATCGGCCAGCTCGGAAAAGACCTCGACGAGCGTATTTTCGAAGTGCTCGCGGGAAGCCGTATCGGTGGCTTGCGTTTCAGGAAGAGGCTGTGAAGCGACGCTCATCGGGGAACAGGCTTTCACAGGACGCCGAAGAGTTCAATTCAAAATGAATTTTATTTTTGAGGCGGCGATGCGATACGTTTCCAAGATTGAACCGGAAACATCGGGAGGCTGCCGGTGTGGAGGCGGAGGCGTCCTCCTGCGGCCAGCGAGAGATTGTATTCCTGCAGGTCGATGCCGACGACGCGGCCGGTCCGTGTGTCGAAATGCTTGCGCAGATCGCGAATGAGCCAGCGCGAGGAGCCATCGGGCCGGATGTCCTGCCACTTGGGTTCGCCGATTTGCCAACCTGCCTCGGCCATGGTTTTGGGAAGTGAGACGATGCGGCCGAGCATTCCCTCGCCCGTTTTTTCGATCTGGATCACGCACCCCGCAAAGGCGTCTTCCAAACGCTCCCAGCAACCTTCGAGAGGCTCGTCCGTGCCGATGAGAAAGAGGAGAAAATCCAACTTGAAACGACGCGCGCCAGCACGCGGGTGGGTTTGATTTTACGCCGCCATGTAGGGCAGGGTCGCGGCGCGGGTGCGCACGGCGTCGATGCCTTCGAGGAGATCGGCGATGGCGTCCCATTTGCCAGTGACCAATGCCTCGTGGGCGTGCGGGGCGATGGTGATGGGGAAGTCCATGTCGGCGATGGAGAGTTTTTTCTCGGTGAGGTCGAGGGTGAGGAGTGCGGCAGGGTCGGACTCGATGAGTTTGGCAACGGAGCGGATGTTCTCCCCGCTCATCACGACGCAGGGCATGCCGAGGGTGATGGAATTTCCAAAGAAAATCTCGGCGAAGCTTTCGGCGATGATGGCGCGGATGCCGAAGCGGTAGAGCGCTTGCGGGGCGTGTTCACGGGAGCTGCCGCAGCCGAAGTTGGAGCCGGAGAGCAGAATACTGGCGCCGGTGAAGCGGGCGTCGTCGAGCGGATGGGTTTGCTCCTCGGCCTTGGCGAAGGCGCGGGCATCGTAGAACGCGAATTCGCCGAGCCCGTCAAAAGTGATGCACTTCATGAAGCGGGCGGGGATGATGCGGTCGGTGTCGAGGTCGTCGCCGGGCACATAGACGCCGCGTCCGCCGACTTGGGTGATTTTTTCGAGAGCCATGGTTTTTTAAATGTGGAGTGTTTACTTGATGTCGAAGACTTCGCGGGCGTCGGAGATTTCTCCGGAGAGGGCTGCGGCGGCGACCATGAGTGGCGACATGAGGACGGTGCGTCCGGTCGGGCTGCCTTGGCGGCCTTTGAAATTGCGGTTGCTGGAGCTGGCGCAGAGTTGTTCGCCGACGAGTTTGTCGGGGTTCATGCCGAGGCACATGGAGCATCCGGCGCCGCGCCATTCGAAGCCGGCTTCGCGGAAGATTTCCGCCAGGCCCATGCTCTCGGCGACGCTGGCCACGCCTTGCGAGCCGGGGACGACGATGGCTTTCACGCCTTTGTTGACCTTGCGGCCTTTGATATAGCGGGCAACTTCCTGGAGGTCGCTCAGGCGGCCGTTTGTGCAGCTGCCGAGGAATGCGACATCGACTTTCGTGCCTTTGATCGGATTGCCAGACTTGAGCAGCATGTGCGCGAGCGCCTCCTCGGCGGTCGAGCGGTCTTTTTCCGGAACCTCGTTCGGGAATGGCACCTTCTCATGAATGAAAATGGCCTGCCCGGGATTGATGCCCCAAGTCACGGTCGGCGAGATCTCGGCGGCGTCGAAGGTCACGATGTCGTCGTATTTGGCATCCGGGTCGGATGCCGTCGCCTTCCATCGGGCGACTGCGGCGTCCCAATCAGCGCCCTTCGGCGAGTAGGGACGGCCTTTGAGATACTCGAAGGTGGTTTCGTCGGGGTTCACGTAACCCACGCGGGCGCCGCCTTCGATGGACATGTTGCAAACGGTCATGCGCTCTTCTTGCGTGAAGGCGTCGAAGGTTGTGCCGCCGTATTCGTAGGCGTAGCCGAGACCACCGTTCACCCCGAGTTTGCGGATGATGTGCAGGATGACATCCTTCGCATACACGCCGGGGCTGAGTTTTCCATTCACATTGATGCGGCGGACCTTGGGCTTGTGGAGCGCCATGGTCTGGGTGGCGAGGACATCGCGCACTTGGCTGGTGCCGATGCCGAAGGCGATCGCGCCGAATGCGCCGTGCGTCGAGGTGTGCGAGTCACCGCAGGCGATCGTGGTGCCGGGTTGGGTGATGCCCTGCTCGGGGCCGACGATGTGGACGATGCCCTGTTTGCCGGTGGGAAGGTCGAAGAAGGTGATGCCATTTTCCGCGCAGTTCGAGCGCAGCGCCTTGATCATGGCATCCGCGAGGTCGTCGCTGAATGGCTCGGCGCGTTCATCCGTGGGCACGATGTGATCGACCGTGGCGAAGGTGCGCGAGGGGTAGAGCACTTTGAGATTCAAGTCGCGCAACATGCCGAAGGCCTGCGGGCTGGTGACCTCGTGAATGAGGTGGGTGCCGATCAAAAGTTGGGTGGCTCCGTTCGGAAGAGTGCGGACGGTGTGGGCGGCCCACACCTTGTCGAGTAGCGTCTGGCTCATAGGTAAGAGTGGTCGAGAATATCGGTTTGGCCGCGCCTTGCAAGACACGACACTTGCAAAAGCCGCAAAATTCGCGAGGATGACCTGTGCTCGCAGTCCTCTCAATACTGTGAACACCTAAGCGGCCGCCCGGTTCGGCCGCGCCCTATCAGCCAAATGAAAAATATCCTCAGCAAAATTCGAGTCACCAACAGCATCTTCCTCATCGGAACCTTTCTGGTCACCTGCACAGCCGTTCCGCTCTACATCTGGCAAAATGGCCTCAATTTCTTCCAAGTGGCCTTGTTTTTCTTCTTCACTTTCTCCACAGGCATGAGCATCACGCTCGGCTACCATCGCCTGTTCTCGCATCTCACATTCAAAGCGAATCCGTTAGTGAAACTCTACACACTGCTCTTCGGAGCGGCGGCATTTGAAGGTTCCGCGCTCGCTTGGTCGGCCGACCACCGCCGCCACCACAAATTCGTCGATCACGATGACGACCCCTACGACATCTCGCGCGGTCTTTTCCATGCCCACATCGGCTGGCTTCTCTTTCGTCGCGGGCCGGATACGCCTCTCACATGGGTGAGGGATTTGCAAAAAGACCGCCTCGCCTGGCTTCAGCACGAATACTATGTGCCGATCGCCATTTTCATGAGCTTCGGCCTGCCAGCGCTCATCGGCTACATCTATGGTGGCACCAATGCCGCCCTCGGCGCGTTCCTGCTCTCTGGCTTCGCCCGTGTGGTGCTCGTGCACCACTCGACCTTCTGTATTAACTCGCTCTGCCACTGGATCGGCGACCGCCCGTATTCCACCCACTGCTCGGCGCGCGATAGCTTCCTCATGGCGATCTTCACCTTCGGCGAGGGCTACCACAACTTCCACCACGAGTTCCAACACGACTACCGCAACGGCGTGAAGCCCTGGCAATACGATCCCACCAAATGGGCGATCTGGATTCTTAACAAGCTCGGTCTGGCCAGCAACCTCCGCACCGTGCCGGAGGAAAAAATCCTCAAAGCGCAAATTGCCGAGCATGACCGTCTGCTCGAGGCCAAACTACTTGCCCAGTCCACCCCGATCTCCGACTCGATCCACGCCATGGTCCAAAGTGCCCGTGCCCGCATGGATGAAGCCCTCCTCCGCTGGGAGGAACTGCTCGTCGAATACCGCGCCGCCGCCGCAGGAAAAACCGAAATCTCCCGCCGCGAAATGGCCGAACTCCGCAAGAGCCTCCAACAAGCTGGCGACCAATTCCGCCAATCCCTGCGCGAGTGGAAAAGCACTTGGCAAAGCCTGCCTGCGGCTTGCTGAGAGGGGGAGAAGTTTTAAGTTTGTAAGTCTTAAGTTTTAAGTTCGCGCTGCCGCGCGGTAGCGCGTAATCCCGGGAGGGTCAGCGTCCTCGCCTGACCCAAATTTCATTCACGGACAGCGCTTTGTAGACGGGGCGATCGTGTTTTCGAGATGGCAACGGCAGGTCATGCTAAAAACTCACCGCGCTTCGCGGCTGAAGACGATGCTTTTACGATGAAGCGCCCGCCTCTCTGTTCAGTTCTTGGCGAGCGGCTTGCCGCAGAGGGCGGCGAAGGCATTGCGCTGGGCAGGGGTGAGGAGAGCTTTCATTTCCTCGGCTTGCCGCATGCGGTAGTCGCGGAGAATATCGACGCGGTTTTTGTGCGAGACGGCGCCAGATCCGTAGGAGCGGTTGATTTCTGAAACAAATTCCAATCCCCGGACGCGCAGGGCTTCGATAGAAGCTCGTTGCCGATATGTCAGGCGGAGTTGTTTTTGGATCTGCGGGGAGACCAGCATGCTGTAGCTGAGAATCTGGTTTTGAATCTCGCTGAAGCGGGCGAACTGCGTTGGCGTGAGAAGTGCGAGCGCCCGGGCGTTGTTGCCATCGATGAGCGCGAAGAGTCGCTGGTCTGTGGTGAGGCCGGTATTGGAACCGGCAGGGCTCTTGAGAAGCGATTGGGAGCGGGATTTCAACTCGCGCCGCAGGCTGTGAATTTGAGCGGTTTGAGTCGAACTGAGACCGAGGTCCGAGCGGACGCCGGGCATCTCCATGAGCAGGGTCACCGAGCCCGGATAATCGGTTGCGCGAGTTGTCGCATGCAGCGGGGCTGAGGCGGCAAGGGCGAGACCGAGAATCGCGAGCAGGGTTTTTTTGAGCATGGAATGTTAGAAGCTTTTCGCGATGATTTGTTCAAGCTGAACGATGTCAGCAGCGAATTTGCGGATGCCTTCGGCGAGCTTGTCGGTTGCCATGGCGTCTTCGTTGAGCATCCAGCGGAAGGTTTTTTCATCCATCGTAATTTTCTCAACGCTGTCGGCTGCGGCTGTGGAGGCGTCGAGCTTGCGTGTGACGGAGTCCGAGGAATCTTTGAGTTCCTTGAGGAGCTCGGGAGCGATCGTGAGAAGGTCGCAGCCGGCGAGTTCGCGGATCTGGCTGGTGTTCCGGAAGCTGGCCCCCATGACTTGGGTGTGGTAGCCGAACTTTTTGTAATAGGTGAAAATTTTCTGCACGGATTCCACGCCAGGGTCTTCGGCGCCGACATATTCCTTGCCGGTTTTTGCTTTGTAGTAGTCGTAGATGCGGCCGACGAACGGCGAGATGAGGCGGACGCCGGCTTCGGCGCAGGCGATGGCCTGAGGAAGCGAGAAAAGAAGAGTGAGGTTGCAGTTGATGCCTTCCTTTTGGCAGATGGCGGCAGCTTGAGCGCCTTCCCAGGTCGAGGCGATCTTGATCAGAACGCGCTCGCGGGGCGTGCCGAGCTTCTCGTAGAGGCCGATGAGGTAGCGTGCTTTTTCGACTGTTGCCTCGACATCAAAGGAGAGACGGGCATCGACTTCGGTGGAAACACGGCCTGGAACGATGGAGAGAATCTCGCGTCCGAAGGCGATGAGTAGATCGTCGATGACCTTGCGGTGCAGGGCAGAGCCGCTGAGCGAGGATCCACGGTTGTCTGCAATGGCTTTTTCGAGGAGAGGCTTGTATTCAGCCTGCTGAACGGCCTTGAAAATCAGCGTGGGATTTGTGGTGGCGTCTTGTGGCTCGTAGGCGCGGATGCTTTCGAAGTCGCCCGTGTCAGCGACGACGGTGGTGAATTGCTTGAGTTGGTCGAGTGCGTTGGATTGGCTCATGGTTTGAAAAAACTGCGATCACTTTGTGGAAGTGCATGCCCGATTGCAATCGGTAAATCAGTCCTGCTGCCGCAAGTTCACAACCGGAAAAACGCCTCGGCGGCTCGTGTGGTGGCGGCGGCGATTTCTTCGAGTGTCGCTCCGCGCACTTCGGCGATTTTTTCGGCAACAAGCCGCGTGTGGGCGGGTTCGCAACGCTTGCCCCGGTGCGGCACGGGGGCAAGGTAGGGGCAGTCGGTTTCCACCATGAAGGCATCGGGAGGAATGGCGGCGACAACATCCCGGACAAGCGCGGCATTTTTAAATGTGACGATGCCGGTGAAGGAAACCAGATGGCCGAGCGCGAGGATTTCCCGCGCTTGGTCCGGCGTGTTGCCGAAGCAGTGGAAGACCCCGCGCAAGCGGCCGTTGTAGTCTTTTAAAATATCCAGCGTGTCATCCCACGCGTCGCGCTGGTGGATCACCACATTCAAGCCGAATTCCGCCGCGAGATCGAGTTGCGCGGTGAAGGCCTCGGCCTGTGCGGCTTTGTAGGCACCATCGATGATCGCCGCCTCGGTGTCGTTCGCTGTTTCCGCCTGAAGGGCGCTGATGCCTGCCGCCGAGGCGAGTTTCTCGGAAGGGAGGTGATGGTAGTCCATGCCGGTCTCACCAATGGCGGCGACTTTGGGATGCGAGGCGAGCGCGCGGATGCCTTCAAGCCAGCCTTCCGATTCCTCATCGACATAGGTGGGATGCAGTCCTACGACCGCATGCACACAATCGAACCTCTCCGCCAGCGCCACCGCCCGGCGACTGCTTTCCAAGCCTGTTCCGATACTGAGGATCCGCTGCACACCAGCCTGGCGGGCGGAGTTAATGACCTCCTCGAGGTCTTTTTCAAAATCCGGGTAATCCAAGTGCGCGTGTGTGTCGATGAGCATGGACTGATCGTTCGGTGAAGGAATCGAGAGGTTCAAGGGAAAAGACCCCGGCAGCTTCAAATGCGGGTCCGTTGGTCAAGCCAAGCGGCGATATCCGAGACCACGAGTTCGCGGTCCCAATCGTGCCAGAGCAGATGGTAGGCCTCCGGATAGTGTCGCAGCGATTTGTCCGGCGACGGGATTTTTTCAAACCACGAATCGATTTGCGAGGGTTTCACAAAGCAGTCCTGACCCGCCGCAAGGACAAGCGTTGGCGAATGGATTCTCGCAGCCAATGAAGCGCTGTTTTCGATGAGATCCCCCAACTCGACCAGGAAGCGCAGACTAAACCCGGGGATGTGATGCGGTTTTTCACTCAAGGAATCTTGATAGGCGCGGTCCCGCGTCAGCGGCGGGGCGATGGATTTTCCATTCACGAACCGGCTTGGCGTGAGCCTGAACCCAGGCGCGACGGCTGCAACGCGGCGTAAAACCCATCGCACAGATCCAGGCACAGGCTGCCGCAAGCCCACGACTGGAACGGATAAAATCACACCATCCACCGCATGGCAGGCGTCACCGCTTTGGCGGGACCATCCCGCGTATCCAGCGGCGAGGAGCGAGCCCATGCTCTCACCCATGAGAAAAACCGGGCGCCTTTCGTAGGACTTTCGCAAGGCGGCAATGAAGGCCGCGATGTCGAGCATTTGCGTCTCAAAAAACAGCGCCGCCCCGCGCCTCGCAGCGATGTGGTCACTACCCTGCCCACGCAGGTCGAGAGCGTGGAATGCATAGCCGGGAATCCGCTCCGGGAGTGGATGAAATTGCTCGCCGGAGCCATTCATTCCGTGCACGCAAGCGACGACCGCTCGGCTGTCTGCGGTCGGCCAGGAGTGCGCGCTGCGGGGCTCCCGGTCATGCGTGGTCCATGAAAATCTCATTGCCAATTCAGCACGCAGGAATAAATCCGGAAGAATGATCCGCCTTGCAGCCCTTGTTTTTCTTTTCCAGACGCTTTCCGCATTTGCCGCTCAACTTGATCTCGCTGTTGTGCAATTTCCAGAAGTAAAAACCGCCACTGAACTCAACGCGGCTCTCGCCGGTTTGAGCTTGGCGGAAATCACAAATGCTGACCGCACCGTCACCAGCGTGCGGTATCTCCAAGGCGGCAAGGTCCTCTTTAGCCAATCCACTCCATCCACCCCCACGCTCAGCTCCTCCACACGCCTCGGAAACTCCCGCGCGGATGTGACAGGCAGCTTGAAAAACAATTCACTCCAAGTGGAAATCCGCCTCACCGAGGGTGTCGATTCCGGTCTTCGGCGCTTTACTAGCCGCACCCACGCCGGCTCCGCTCCGCTTCTCACCGGAGCGCCCCGCGTCATCGCCATGCGCATCATCACAGGAAAAACAAAATCCGTCACCAAGGGGAGTGCCGAGGTGAAGGAATCCGTATCCTGCCATGTTGTCCTCGCGCAACTCCGCTGAACCGCCTCAGAACCAGCGCTTGCGTTTGAAGAAGACCAGCATCCCGCCCGAAATCAACGCGCAAACGACCCAAAAGAAAACATAGCCGAAGGGCCAGGAAAGCTCCGGCATGTTCGCTGGAAACTCGGTATTGAAATTCATCCCGTAAACACCGGCTAAAAATGTCAGCGGAATGAACAAAACCGAAACGATGGTCAGCACGCGGATGATTTCATTTGTTCGGAATCCCACGCTCGAGAGGTAAAGATCCATCAAGCCAGCGCTGAGATCGCGGTAGCTTTCGATGATGTCGATGATCTGCGTGACATGGTCGTAGCAGTCGCGCACATACACCTGCGTGGCCCGTGTCACGAGTCCCGAGTCGTCACGCATGAGGGTGCTGAAAATTTCCCGGTGGGGCCAAGCCGCGCGGCGCAGCGCAAGAAGGAGCCGCTTCGCCTCGTAGAGCTTTCTCAGGCTGCTGCGAACCGGTTTTTCCAGCAACTCCTCCTCGACCTCTTCGATGCTGTCGCCGACGGATTCCAGAACGGGAAAAATCTGATCCACGGTCGCGTCGAGAAGAGCATACGCAAGGTAGTCAGGCTTCATGCGGCGGGCATACCCACGGCCTGATTTCAAGCGGGTCCGCACCGATTCGAACACATCGTGCCCGGCATCCTCCTGGATCGTGATCAAAAACGATTCCCCCAAAAACAAGCTCACCTGCTCGAAGCACAATTCATCACCCTCTTGAAAATAAACCATCTCGCTCACGATGAAGAAGTGGTTTTCAAACGGCTCGATCTTGGGCCGCTGCGCCGTGTTCAGCACATCCTCCACCGCCAGTGCATGCAGGCCGAAACGCTCTGCCATCCGCTCCAGCAAAGGCACATCGCCCAGGCCTTCGATGTCGATCCAGTTCACTTTCGAGGGATCGTATTTCGCCATGAGCAGGTCCCAATCGGCGAATTCCTCGTCCAGCAGCGAGTCGGCATCATACTGGATCAATCGCATTTTTGCCGGTCCAGACGCGCCCGGCGGTGGACTCAAGGTTCCAGGCGGCGTTCCGGAGGGTTTGTAGCAAAAGCGAATCATGACGCCTCGCGCTACACCAAACGCCCCGCCAATGACACCATCTTTTTTGTGACAAAAATTTTGCGTTTCTATTTGCAAAAAGTTCCAAGGCATCTTGCAAACATGCATTGGCATGGGTATTTCACCCCACTCGATCGAGCTTGCATCCGCTTCAGGACTGGACGATTGAGGGGGGTGAGAACTCAATCAAAAGACCGACTTTCGGGCATTACTTTTCTGTTGAGTTTCTTACAAGGAAAATGATTCACTCTATATATGATAAATGAACAAAAAATGGATCAGCGCATTACCGTGCGACTGACTGACGACGAACTGAACGCAGCTGAGCGGGCGGCCATCGCCGAAGGCGACCGTAAAATAAGCACTCTAATTAGACGCGCGCTGTTGGTTTTTTTGCGCGACCGGGGTTACACCAATTTCTCGGCCAATCCCGCCGCCGCTCAATTTGCTCCGGGATACCTGAACCCAGCCTCGCAGGTTCAGCAGCCGGTCACTCAGGCGCAGTATGGAGCAAACGCTCCGCAATACGGCCAGTCCACGATCTCTTAAGTCAATTTGGCCGCCTCCTGCGGGCGAATCGCGTTTGCTTTTGCGGACGCTTGAATAAGCTCGCGGCATGATTGTCATAGTTGGAGGCGGATTGGCGGGTCTGGCGTGTGCGCGCGAGCTGCACCTCGCCGGGAAAGAATTTGTGCTCTTCGAGGCGGCTCCCTTTGTGGGTGGCCGCCAGCGCACTTCCCGCAGGGATGGTTTCATTCTGGACCACGGATTTCAGGTGGTTCTGAGTTCCTACAATGCCGTGTCGGCGCTCTGCGACACCGCCGCCTTGCGACCATGCTGGTTTGAGTCCGGAGCCTTGTTGCATGACGGAACAAGGCTCACGCACCTCGGGAGTCCGCTTGAGAATCCGCTCACAGCCCTCTTCTCGTCGGCGTTGTCCATCGCCGACAAACTCCGCCTGGCGCTGCTGGGAGCGGAATTGCTGCTCACTCCAGCCCGCGCCCTCCTCGCCCGCTGCGCCTCGCCGCAGGATGTCTCGACGACCGCCTATTTGAAGAAGCGTGGTTTTTCGGAGGCGTTCTTCAGCCGTTTCGCCCAACCTTTTTTCGGAGGCGTCCTGCTCGACAACGGGCTGGAGAGCAGTGCCGGACTCTTTCTTTATTATCTGAAAAATTTTCTCACCGGTCGCGCCTGGGTTCCTGCCGACGGCATCCAGGCCCTTCCCGAGTCACTCGCAGCGCGCCTGCCATCCTCATCGCTGCGATTGAATTCGCGCGTTGCCGCCATCTCGCGCGATCCCGGCGGGGTTGTTTTGGAAAATGGCGAGATCTTTCGCGCCGATCAAATCGTCCTTGCGCTTGACGAACCATCGCTCTGCCGACTCCTCGATTTACCGGCCCCATCACCGGCGCGTGGCGTGTCTGTTGTTTACTTTAAAACGCGGACATCCCTTTACAATCGCGCCTGCATCGTGCTGCCCGAGGGCGCTGGCCGTCTGGTGCGCCACTTTGTTCAGATCACAAATATCGCGCCCGGCTTCGCTCCCTCAGGCTGGCACTTGATTTCTGCAACAGTGCTTGATCCCGCAGGCCGCTCTGGGAAGGAACTGGCCGGGGAGGCCGCGCTGGAAATCGCCGCCGTTTTCCCTCACGCGGCGGGCGCTCTCGAGCACCTCGAGACGATCCATGTGCCCTATGCCGTTCCCGCGCAGCCGCCCGGCTTTGCCGCGAGGAATCCCTTCCCCGATCTGCCTCGAAATGTCTATGCTTGCGGCGACTGGGAGCGCGGGGCCAGCATACAGGCGGCTTTGCGATCCGGCACCGAAACAGCGAAACGCGTCCTTTGTGGTTGATTTGAAATGAAACTTTCCCTTTCCACTTGCTGGAACTCCTGGCGGCACCAGAACGGCCGCTCCATGGTGGAGGAAATTCTTTCGCTCGGATTTGAATCCCTCGAACTGAGTCACGGCATCCGCTCCTCGCAACTCGAAGGCGTGTTGCAGGCCCGCGAGCGGCATAAATTCAGCGTCTCCAGTGTTCACAATTTTCTTCCCATGCCAGTGGAGGTTCTCACTGACTCGCCCGATTGCTACGAGTTCACCTCCCACCGCGCGAAGGACCGCGACAGGGCGATGCGTCTCACGCTTTCCAGTATCGACTGGGCTGAGAAGCTCGGCGCTCCCTTCGTCGTCGTGCACACCGGTCGCATACGCTCCCTCAACCTCACCGCTCCGCTGCGCAAAATGGTGGAGCAGGGGAAAATCTACTCCCGCGAATTCATCAAACGAAAGCTCGAGGCAGTCCAAGCGAGGGAGAAGGTGGCCGAAATCTATACCGCTCGCATCTTGGAATTTCTCGGCGAAGCAGTCGCCCACGCAGGCAAGCGCGGGGTGAAACTCGGTATCGAAAACCGCGAGTATTACGAAGCCGTCCCATCCGAGCGCGAGTTTCCCGATTTTCTTCAGCGTCTCGATGCCGCGCACACGGGTTATTGGCACGACTTCGGCCACGCCCAGATTAAGCACAACCTCGGCCTCATCGACCACGCGCAGCATCTCGAGAAGATGGCCCCTCGTCTCATCGGTTGCCACATCCACGACACCCGCCCGCCCTTTCGCGACCACTGCCCGCCTTTCACCGGCGAAACGCCCTTTGACCAACTCGTTCCTCTTCTGCCTCAAAAATGCGCCACCGTTTTGGAAATGTCTCCCCGCACCGAGGCGGCGGATATTGTGAAGGCCGTTAGCGAGTGGCATCAAAAATTCAAATAAACCATGAAGCGCCATTTTCTCACCGCCATTCAGGTCGTCATTACCATTGGACTCCTGTGGTGGATTTTTCGAAACCCCGAGCAAAATCAAAAACTCCTCCACGCGCTGGATGCCGCCAATAACTGGTGGCTCGTGCCAGGATTGTTCGCGCTCGGCGGCGGACTCCTCCTGCAAGCCAAACGCTGGCTCCTCCTCTTGGAAGTGCAGGGCATCGTCATTTCCTACTGGCGGAGCCTGCGGATCCTCCTGATCGGAATGTTTTTCAACCTCTTCCTGCTGGGATCAACCGGCGGCGACATCATCAAAATTTTTCTCATCATGCGCGAGGCCCCGGATAAAAAAGCCGGCGCGCTCCTGAGTGTTTTCATCGACCGCGTCGTGGGCGTGCTCGCGCTGGCGCTCGTTTCCTCTGTTGTCATCCTCCTGCGTTGGGACGATCTCATGAAGCATGAGGTGACACGCTACGGCGTCTTCACCGCCGCCGTGATCCTTGGAGGATCGATCGGCTTCATCCTCGTGGCTTGGCTCACTGGGCGTCTCGACCTCGCCACCAAGCTGCCGCACTGGCTCCCCGCGCGCGACAAGATCGCCGAGGCCGCTGGCGCGTTTGTCGAATATGCCCGTGCAGGAAAATCCGTCGGCTTGGCATTCCTGCTGTCTATTCCCGCACACATTCTCATGTTCTCGACATTCTGGTTCGGTGCCAAAGCCTTCGCCGCCGGGCTGAACCTGCTGAGTATTTATTGCGTGATGCCAATCGTGGCGACCGTCACAGCCCTACCAATCAGCGTCGGCGGGGCCGGTCTGCGCGAGGGTCTCTTCATCAAAATCCTCGGCGCGCTTTACGCGACACCCGAGCCGATTGCCACGCTTGTCTCGCTTTCCGGATTCATGATGCAGGTCTTCTGGAGCCTCATCGGCGGCGCCATCTACCTCGCCTACCGCTCGACCGAGCGCGCCTCCCTTTCCGAGATGGAAAAATCCGTCGACGATCTCGAAAAACGCGTCGAGCACAATATCGAAGCCGGTCGTCCGCCCGAGGCATGAGGCCGAAAATCCACGCCCACTTCGCCATGACGGCGGATGGCAAGATCAGCACGAAAAACTTCACGCCCTCGCAATTCACATCGCCGGCAGACAAGGCGCGCATCGGCGAGATTCGCGCACAGCACGATGCCATCCTCGCCGGGCGTGGCACAGTGGCCGCCGATACCATGTCGATGCGGCTCTCGAGTGAAAAACTCCGCGCCGCCCGCGTCCAGCGCGGCCTCCCGCCCGAGCCGCTCCGCGTTGTCATCAGCAATGCTGGGAAAATCGATCCCGCATGGAAAATCTTCCAGCACACCGGCTCGCCGATCGTCATCCTTTCCACGACGCGCATGCCGCAAAAGCTCCGCGCCACCCTCGCCCCTCTCTGTGACCTGCACCTTTACGAATCGGCAACCGTTCCCCTCCCCGCCGCCCTTGCGATGCTGCGGAAGGAGTATGGGGTGAAATCCCTCGTCTGCGAAGGCGGGGGAGCCCTCCTTCGCTCTTTGGCCGCCGCCGAACTCCTTGACGAAATCCACCTCACCTTGGCACCCGTCCTCTTCGGCGGAGCTGCCGCGCCCACGCTCACCGGCCTGCCCGGCGACTTTCTACCGAAGCCACTCGAGTTCCGTTTGGCAAAAATGGAACACCTCGGCGACGAGTGCCTCCTTCATTTTAAACGGAAAAGACCAACGGCAAAAAGTTGACCCTCCACCCAAACCAAGCCTAAAGTTATTTCATGAAAACGCGCCTATTTTGCTCCCTCCTTGCGTCGCTCGCTTTATTAGCAGGTCCCGCTCGAGCCCAAGTTCTCATCTATGACCTCGCCTTGGACAAAACCGGGCCCAGTGTGAATTACACATTCTTCGACAGCGGATATCTCGTAGTCGATCTCTCTGCCTCCACATTTTCATCCGTAATCGTCCTCACAGATCCCAATACATTCCGTTACTACCAGACCGCTGGGCTGGTAGCTGGCACTTACGAAACAATGCTCGACTACTCTGGCTACAACCATGCTGTTATGTATGGAACATCGTCCGGCACAGACAATGCCTCCTTGCAGGTCATTGGCGCCATCGAGTCGAACAGCAATATCGGTGGAGAGCAGCGCTCCATTCTTGCGAAAAAACTCCAAGGCTACTTTCTGGCCAGTGGTGCTCAAGTTGATGCCACCACGACAAACGGCACGACTTCCAACTCCACGATTACAAACTTTGAATACGGCTATGCCGGCTTCAGCAAAGCCACCGCGACTTACAACACAAAACTTACCAAGCATGCGAACAATCAAGGTTATGGCGGCGCAGCGGCGCTAAATCTCGTAGGCCAGATTCTTGCCAACCGAGGCGTGCCCGGCTACACGCCCACCCCGACTCCTACTCCCACGCCGACGCCCTGAGCGCTCCCCGTTCGGGAGGCCAGGCACATATTCTCGCGGCATCTGGATTTATTTCTAAATCCGAGAAGAGAAATGCCGATATCTTACCTTGGCAGGCGCAAACCCGCGTGAGCCCGAAAGCGGAACGGAATCCGCAAAACAAGACAAAGGATATGTCGTTCATCATCAAATCTAACCCAAGTTTCGCATGGGTGACCGGGAACCCGCATAAAACCTAGGGGGTCGTTCCAAAGGCACTACAATCTCTTCACGCTGGGATTTCGGTTTTTCGGGTTAGGAAGGCGGATTTCCAGTCGAT
>JBILMW010000163.1:0-5538 GCA_044375335.1 Terrimicrobiaceae bacterium
AAGCGCTGGTAACGCCCGAACTTGAATCTCCGTCGGACGCAAGATTCCCTTTTCCAGCAAAGTTTCCTGCAAGGTGGCCAGCAGGCCGAATTCAGCAAAAGTATTCATCAATCCACGACATATATTTCTACTTCTTCCCAATGAGGAGGTATTATCCCGACAACGGGCCAAGTTTTTTTTGATAAACTGGCGTCATCGAACGAACGCGTGATTTCAGGCGCTTCATTGCTCCAGTTGGTCAGGATTTCGCGGTTGAGGATGTCGAAGGCCAAGGTTGCGAATCTGCCCTGCGCGGTTCGTGCAGCCCACGGGATTGACGACAGCGTCGAAGCCGTATTACTCGCGCGACACGCCATGGTAGAGCATAGCCGTGAGGTAATCCATGAAAACTATGTGAATATATGAAACCGATTCTTTAGAGCATGAAAATGAAAGGAAATGCTGCCTGACCCCCAGTTCCTTAAATTGATCAAACGGCGGCTGCAAGTTGCTCAACGGCTTGTGATAGGCTGATTCTTTTTAGTTTGGCGATAGCTTCGATCTTCTGTCGTGTGGCTGACGATATGGAGAGTTGCAAGCGCACATGGCCGGAGCGCTTCCGACCAGCTCCCTCACGCACTCCTCCACGCTTGGGGGTTAACTGGAGTTTTTCCCCCTTCTGCAATTTTTCATAACCTTCTCCTGAAACGGATAGTTCATTCCATTTTGTGGAAACACTCGAACCACTCAAGACTTCATATCCAGACTCCGGCAATTCCAATCCATCCTTGGGTTCATTAGTATATTTTATTTTCTTTTTCATAGATTTGCTTCTGTTTACGCCAATATCCCGCTCCTACCACACGAATCCACCCACGCCTCAAGGTAAACCTAACTGTTAGAATTCCCTGTCCATCAAATCCCACCAACTGCCAGCGGATTTCGTGTTCAGTCATACCGGGGTAGCGAATGAAAATCCGCCGAGAATCTCCGAAAGCCTCGGGAACAGTCGAAAAATCAACGCCATGCTTGACGACATTTCCCGCTTCCTTCGAACGATCCCACTCAAATTTCACGCCTCCAAAATAATCTCCCCTATTTGATTTTCAACACAAGATTTCATTTTGCAGCCATGAAATTTTTTCCACCCATTGGGAACGCTGAGGTCCTCCTCGGCATGGTGCTTTAGCGAAGCCAACGAGGACATTGGCGCTCCCATACCATCCGAAAGATTGGTTCTCGCACCTCCAGACGAGCAAAAAATCAATAATTAATGCCGACCCCTTTGACCTTTGACTCGTGGGCAAATTCCCTGAGACGAGGACTACGAAGTTGTAAAAAGGAACGGCCCTAGCCGACCGGCGGGATGCGGAGCTTGTAGTCTCTGTCGATGACTTCGGCGGGGAGCGGTTGGCTCTCCGACTCCGGAATTAGCACCTGAATGTAGGCGGCCCCATCGTGTTTCTCGATTTTGCCGAGGATGTCCTCGAGTTCCGCCACAGTCCCGACCTTGGCGGTGAGCCATCCCTTGCAACCGAAAGCCTCGGGCAGGAGGTGGTAGTTCAGTCGGGCTATGTCGTCGTAAACATGGCCGCGCTCGCTGAAAAAATCCTCGACCCCGTAGATGTCGTTGTTGATGACAAAAATGACGGGCTTGATGCCGTAGCGTCCCATGACGCCGATCTCGTTGAGAGTGAGTTGGTGTGAGCCGTCGCCGGTGACCATCCAAGTGCGACCGGACTTTTTGGCGAGGCAAACTCCGAGCGTGGCCGGGGTGGCCCATCCGATCGAGCCCCAGAGTCCTTGACCCTCTGCGCCGACTCCCTCGGGAAGCACCATGGGGTTGAGATGCATCATGCAAGTGCCCGTCTCGATGACCATGGTGTCGCCGGATTTCAGGCAACGCTGGAGGCGGGGGTAGAAATTCGCCGAGGAGAGCTTGTCGTTGCCGCTGTCCAACACAGGGAGAAGGTCCACTTTTTCCGAGACGACCGCCTGCGCGCGTGTCGTCACCTTGGCCAGAAGCCCTGCGAGCACATCGTCGATGGCCGTGTTCACAAAGACTTTCGTGTCGATTTGCACATGATTGTCCCGGATGGAAATCATGCGGGAACGGTCGAGGTTGTCCGTGAAAAGGCCCGCGTTCAGTTCAGCCAAAATGATGCCTCCGATATCGAGCACCAGATCGGCGCTTTCAATGACCTGTTTCACGGAGGCGGGATTGGAAAAGTCTCCGTGGTAGAGGCCGATAAATTGCGGTATCGACTCGTCGAGGGATCCCTTCTCAGCAGGCGCGATGGCGACGGGAAGGTTGATCTTGCTTAGGAGTTCATGCACCTGATCGCGGAGTCCGTAGCGGGCGGTCAGAGCGGTCACGATGGCCACGGGATTTTTTGCCTTTTCGAGACGCGCCAGAATCGAGCCGATGGCATTTTCCAACTCTTGGGGAACGCTCTGTTGACGCTTGATTTGGGCCAGAGGTTTGCCAGTGACAGGAGTGCCCACGAGAGGTGAATAGCCCGAGAGTTCGGAGATCGCGATGTAGGCCGGCTTGCTCAGGCGCAGGGCCTCGCGGATCACTCGCTCGAGTTCCTCAACGCAGTTGGTAGGTGTGAGAACGGCGGATACGCCCGCCGCTGTGCTGGAAATCGGCACGAAGCGGCTGTAGTTGGTATCGCCGAGGTTGTGGTGCGTGATGAGATTCTGGACTTGGAGACGCTCGCTGGGCATCCCGACGAGATGGAAAACAGGGACACGGTGGGTCAGGCTTCCCATGACACCATTGATGGCGGAGAGTTCCCCCACGCCGTAGGTCGTGGTGAGGATCGCTGCGCCGCGGATGCGGGCATAGCCGTCGGCGGCATAGGCGGCATTGAGTTCGTTGGCGCAGACAACCCACTCGAGGCTGGGAATCTGCTCCACGGCATCGTCGATGGAGAAGGCGTAGTCGCCTGGAATTCCAAAGACCTTGTCGATACCAAGCTGGGCGAGGCGTGTCAGAACATATTCAGCAACGGTGGGAGTTTTCATAGGAATGGTGCGCGAATGGCGAACGGGATGCTAAGTTGCAACCTCGAGTTGACAATACCAATGGTGTGGGAATCGACACCTTTTATCGGTTTTTCACCAACACGCCGATGGAAACCAGCGATCCCGCCAGCATAAGGGAGATGAGCGAGGCCGCGAACAACTTCGGCTCTCCCGCCGAATAAGCCATCCAACCCGCTGCCGCGCGCCAGGTGAACACCGCCGCCAAAAACCCCGTGCACCCCAGGGCCGCCATCCAAGCCCAAGCGAAACCACGGAGCATCAACAAACCCCACGCCGCAGAGAGCGCGCCAAAAGTTCCTCCCGATATCAGAGCCGTTTTCGCGCCGGAGGGATTCGACAAAAACCCCGCCAGCCCACAAAGAATCAAAAAGACTCCGAACGCAACAAACCAGCGTCCGCTTGTTTTCATAATACCGTAATCCATCGGCGAAGCGGACGACAATTTCAACCCGGAACTGGGGGCAGGGCTCATTTTTGTTCATTTTTCCGATCTGAACCTTGTCAATTTTGCAGAAACCTTTTCCTCGCTCAGCGATAAAACCATGAGGTGGATAGCCCTGCTTACATTGGCTGCGTTTTTCATGCCCAGATGCTCGGCTGTCCACGCTTGGGACACCGTTGTCTTTTTCCAGAGCAAACCTGCAAGCAGCACCTTTCGCGGTTCGGTGAGCTACGCTCGGCCGATGGAGAGCAGAACACGGAGTGCCTCCTCGGCCGCCACTCCAGCGAAGCCAATGAGGACATTGGCGCTCTCATGCCATCCGCAAGATTGGTTCTCGCGCCTCCAGACGACCAAATATCAATAATTAATGCCCGACCCCTTTGACCCCCACCCGGTGACCGACCGCTAGCGCGAATTGATCAAGCTCAAATTTGAAGTTGATTTTAGTTAAAAAAGAGATTGATAGCAGATATAAAAATCCATTATAATGCCACTAATGTTCTTTAAGCCTGCTGCAAGAAAAACTTGTATTTAATGCGGATTTATTCCGTGCCTTTTTGTAATTAACACACATGAATATTTTTATAAAAATACTACAATGCCTCGCAATATTTTTGACTGGCGACCTACTGCAAGCCCAACTTGTATCGAATGTAGATAGAGTTAAAGAACGATATCAGCAGCGGGTGGCCAAGGCGGATCAAATTAAAAATGATGCAATTTCACAATCGACTTTGCGTTATGATTCAGAAGTAAAGATGGCTCAAGATGAGGTTAAGCAAAGTTTCGAGTCATTAATTCGCGCAGCCGCCATGCGCAATCAAATAGACGAAGTTCGCACCTTGACGCTTCAAATGGAGTCCATCCTGAGACCCGACGGCGTAGTTTTGTCAGGCCAAGGCTCTACGGGCTCCGCTTATTCGCAACAGGCTTCTTCATCAGTTCCAAAGGTAAATGATAATTCCAAGGTAATCACAAGCGCAGCTCCATCAAGAAAAGGTTTTGCAGGAGATTGGGATACTTCATTTGGAAAGATGAAGTTGGAGGTTAGTGGAGATAGCGTCCGGGGAACTTATCAAATGGGAGCAGATCTTTGCCAAGTCGAAGGAAAAATCAGCGGTCAAGAAATGCTCTTTAACTACAAAGAGCCCTCCGCTAAGGGCAAGGGAAGATTCACTTTAGCCTCGGATGGCCTGTCATTTTCAGGAAAATGGTTGCAGGACGGATCAAATCAATGGCAGCAATGGGAAGGCAGAAGACCATCTGAAGCTGCAAGCAAGCAAAGCAACTTGCCTTCCAAGCGAGCATGGGGGCCAGAACAGGCCACAGGCGCTCCAGATACAGCCACTGCAGGAGATTTTCAAACCGCTTGGGCTTCTCTGCTTCCAGATGGTGGCCCCGAGTGGCTACAGGTTGAATTTCCGAAGCCCGTTGTGCTCGGCGAAGTTCGCATCCGCGAAACATTCAACCCTGGAGCCATTTCAAAAATTACGGCTTTCTTAAACAACCAGGAAGAAGTCCTGTTGTGGGAAGGCGAGGCAAATGTCCTGCCTTCGCCGTCCGACATGGTGGTGAAACCTGATAGCCGAGTCCTATCCAATCGTGTCAAAATTTATCTGGATACTACTCGCGTTCAAGGCTGGAATGAAATCGATGCCGTGGAGTTGGTGGGCGAGGATGGTTCCCGCCAGTGGGCATCTTCTGCAACGGCAAGCTCAACTTATGCCGAAAAGGCTGCCACACCTGCTCCTCAGATCTCAAATACCTCCCAGCAAAACGCAAGCGCATCTCCATCAAGCAACGGTTTTGCAGGAGATTGGGATACTTCATTTGGAAAGATGAAGTTGGAGGTTAGTGGAGATAGCGTCCGGGGAACTTATCAAATGGGCTCGGAACTTTGCCAGATCGAAGGAAAAATAAGTGGACAAGAAATGGTCTTTAACCCAAGTTTCGCAAGAATCTCAAAAAAATAGCGCCAATTTGGCATTTTCGCGATCGGAGGTTTTGTAAACCGTTTATTATCAGCGATCGTGTTTTTCAACTTTCATTTGTAGTGCCTAAAAATT
>JBILMW010000270.1:0-5513 GCA_044375335.1 Terrimicrobiaceae bacterium
GGACAAGCAGTGGCTGCACTTCGCCTACGACGACAACCGCCACCGTGCCGTGCACTACTCGGCGAAGCTTCCGCCGGCGAAACCCACGAGAGACTTGTAATCGCGATGAAAGAAAATCCACGCAGCGCCATCTACTATTGGAAATGCGACCGCCCCGCAGCCTACCACGGCACCGCGGAACGCGACGCACGGCCCGATATCGAGCAGATGATCCGCACGGAACTCGCCGCGCGCTTTCCTATGCAACCGCTCACGGTTTTCCCCGCAGGAGGTCAGGGAAATCACATCACCTTTCGCGCAACCATCGGCGACGAGAGCGGATTCGTGCGGATCGATGACGGCGAAGATCGCGACGACTACATCCAAGTCGAATCCCACCTGCTCGGTGAAGTCGGGGCCCTGGGTGTGCCCACGCCGCGCGTTCTTGCTGTGGATGCGAGCCGCGCGCGGGTTCCATTCGCGTGGCAGGTGCTCGAGGATATTCCGCACCCCGACCTCAATAAGCATTTCAAAAGCGGCACGCTTGATGTCACCGCAGTCTCACGCGAGATCGGCGCAGCCGTAGCGCGATGGCAGGCGATTCAGCCGGGCGGTTTCGGCCCATTCGATGGCGAGGTGTTGCAAGGCACCGGACACCTCACCGGCTACCACGCCAGCTATGCGGACTACTTTCATCTCCATCTCGAAAGGCATCTCCAGTTTCTCACCGAGCGAGGATTTCTCTCCTCGGATGAGAGCTCGGAAATCGGCGCGGAAATCGCGCTTCACCACTCGCTCCTTGCCATCGAACGCGGCTGCCTCGTCCACAAGGACCTTGCGCTTTGGAATATCCTCGGCAGTGAAAATCACATCGCCGCATTCATTGATTTCGACGACGCCATCTCGGGCGATCCGATGGACGACCTCTCGTTGCTCGCGTGCTTTCACGACGCCGCATTTCTCCGTAGCGCATTTCAGGGATACCAAGACATCCGCCCGCTGCCAAAGGAGCATCTCCGCCGATTCTGGCTCCACCTCCTCCGCAACATGATCGTAAAAGCCGTCATCCGCGTGGGCGCAGGCTACTTCGATCGCGGCAATTCGTTTTTCCTAATCCCAAGTGGTGCCAACGGCGGGTCGCTGCGTGAATTCACGCGCGCACGACTGAATGCAGCCCTGACCGGACTGCGCAATGAAACCTCCATCGAAAATCTCTAAATCATGAAACCAACCGTCGGCACTTTCCTTTCCATTGGCTCACCCGTCATCGTGGAACTCGCATCTTTGTCAGGCTTCGACTGGGTGCTGATCGATCTGGAGCACGGCAGCGGATCGGAATCAGCCATGCCGGATCAACTACGAGCGCTGCGTGGCAGCAAAACGCAAGGCATCGTGCGCGTCGGAGCGCCGCATCCAGACCTCATCGCCCGTGTGCTCGATTGGGGCGCGCATGGCATCATGGTTCCTCATGTAAACTCGTCTGCCGAGGCGGAACAGATTGTTCAGGCCTCGCATTACTCACCGCGCGGATGCCGTGGCTTCTCGCGCACAGTGCGCGCACATGACTACGGCCTGCGTTCGCCGGAGCAATCGCCCGCGCCGGTGATCATGACCCAGATCGAGACCATCGAAGGAGTCAACCATGCCGCCGAGATCGCGCAAATCGAGGGTGTGGATGTGCTTTTTGTCGGCCCTGCGGATCTTCAACACGAACTCAGCCACCGCAGCGCTGCGGCTCCCGGCGATTTCGCAGAATGCCTGAACATCGTTGTCGCCGCCGCCAAGGCAGCAGGCAAAGAAGCGGGCATCCTCGTTCGCGATCCCGCAGACTTGCCCAATTATCTCGAGCTTGGTTTTACCCGCATCGCCATCGACTCCGACCTCTCGATCCTGCGTAAAAGCTGGCAACAAACACTCTCCCTGTGGCGAAGCCAGCAATGATCCGGCCCGAGAGATAACCACAGATGACAACGACTTCCCCACTCACAGGCGTGCTTCCGGTGCTGCAATACCCGGTCCGGGCAGATGGTGGTCTGGATGTCCCCGCGCTGCGGCGAGAGATTGATTTTGTATTCGCATCCGGATGCGCCGGAGTCACGCTGGCCATGGTTACCGAAATCACCCGCCTCACACTTGCCGATCGGCTTGCGTTGTTGGACGAGGTGGTGACTCATGTTGGCGGTCGAGGGCCAGTGGTCTGCTCAATCGTTGCGGAAAGCTCCGCCCAAGTGATGGAGCTCGCCAATGGTGCATTGGACCGTGGAGCCTCTGCCTTGCTCGCCGCCTTGCCGCTCACTTACCGGGTCGAGTCTGCCCAACAGAAATCGTTTTTCCGCGCCATTCTCGAAGGCGTCCCGCTTCCGCTGATCCTGCAGGATTCAAGCGGCTACCTCGGATTCCCTCTCGCGATGGATGTGCAGTTGCGCCTGTTTAGGGACTTCCCCGGGCGTGTGCTCTTCAAACCGGAATCGGTTCCGGTCGGCCCGGTCATTTCGCGCATGATGGAGGAAACGGCAGGCGAGGCGGTCATCTTCGACGGCACCGGAGGAAAGTTTCTCCGCGAGAATTTCCAGCGTGGAGTCAAGGGCGTGCTGCCGGGAGCCGACACCCCATGGGCCGTTCAATGCCTCTGGCAGGCATTGAACGAAGGCAACATGACAGCGGCGGCGGAAATCCAGAAAGCGCTTTTGCCGATCTTCATCGGAATGAGTTCGCTGGATTCGTATCTGGCTGCAGAAAAGTTTTTCCTTCGCATCCAAGGCATTTTCGAAAACGAGGCACTGCTGCCGCCCGCCTCATATCAGATCGACGAAATCTCGCGCCGCAATCTTTTGGACGCGCTGCACGACTTGGCGCGCCTCTGCAATCACTCAACCAACCATTGGAAATCCGCATGAAAATCACCGACATCAAAGCCTACAGCATCGAGTCACCGGTCACCGACTGGACCTATGTCAAAATCGAAACCGACGAGCCCGGCCTGCATGGCTGGGGCGAGGCCACCCTTCCTACGAAACCGCGCGGCGTGCTCGGCGCGGTGGGAGATCTCAAGAAACTGCTCGTCGGACGCAATCCGCTCGAGATCCGCAAGAACTGGGAAATCTGCTACCGTCATAGCTACTGGCGTGGCGGACCGATCGTGACCAGTGCCCTCTCGGGCGTGGATGTCGCGCTGTGGGACATCTTTGGAAAAGTGCAAGGACGCTCGGTCTGCGATCTGCTCGGCGGCGCGGTGCGCGATCGCATTCCGCTCTACGCGAATCTCGGCCTCTCGAATGATCCCGAAGTGTTTCGCCAACGCGCCAACGAAGCCAAGGCGCGGGGCTACCGCTTGGTGAAAATTTACCCGCTGCCCGCGATTCACGCCATTGAGGCGAGCTCAACGATGCGCGGGATCGTGGCATGCTGCGAAGCGGTGCGCGAAGTAATGGGCGAGGAAGGTGACTTCGCACTCGATTTCCACGGGCGCTGCTCGGCCGCCTTTGCCATCCAGGTCGAGGAAGCCGTCCGCCCGACGCGACCCATGTGGATCGAGGAACCGCTCTTGCCGGAAATCACGCAGGATCTGGCCTTGCTGCGAGCTCACTACAAAACACCGCTGGCCACCGGCGAACGGCTCTTCACCCGTTGGGGCTTCCGCAACATTTGCGAACAAAAGCTCGCCGACATCATCCAACCGGATGTCTCCAACGCGGGCGGCATTTCAGAAATGGTGCGCATCGGATCACTCGCGGAGACCTTTGGCATCACCCTCAATCCGCACAATCCGAACAGCGCGCTGCAAGGAGCCACCAGCCTGCACCTCGCAATGCACATGCCCAACACCACCGCGCTGGAACACCGCCATGAGCACCACGACTACATGCGCAAGTATTGCTCGATCGTCCCAGCCGTCGGCGCGGACGGTTGTGCTTCGGCACCGACCGGTCCCGGCATCGGAGTGGAACTCGACGAGGAATTTCTCCGCAAAAATCCCTTCACCGATTGGATCCCCGAAAGCTGGCGCAACGACGGCTCGGTCGGCGATTGGTAAACTCATCAAACCCAAAGAACACAACACATCATGAACATCGACTACTCCCTCAAGTCGGCACTCGTCACCGGATCAAGCAAAGGCATCGGCTACTCCTGCGCCGAGGTCCTCGCCCGCTGCGGCGCCACCGTTTACCTCAATAGTCGCAATGAAAAAGAAGGCCTGCAGGCACTTGCCAAACTTGAAGCGGAGGGGCTCAAAGTGCGATACCTGCAGGGCGATATCGCCTCGGCGGCCGACATCCAAAGAATGCGCGACACGATCGCTTCCGAATCCGGAAGCCTCGACCTCCTCGTCAACAACGCGGGCGTCAATCTCTTCAAGGGATTGGAAGACACGACCATGGAGGAGTTCGACAAAATCATCGCTGTCGATCAGCGCGGGCTCTTTGCCATCAGCCAAGCCATGCTGCCCTTGCTCAAGAAAGCGGCCGACTCTTCGATCATCCACATCGCCAGTGTGCATGCCACGCAGACGATTCCCGGCATCACCGCCTACGCAGGTGCCAAAGGCGCGGTCGTGGCGATGACCCGCTCGATGGCCCAGGAACTCGGCGCCTACGGCATCCGCGTCAACACAGTCAGTCCCGGCTTCACCGAGACGCCGATGCTCGACGATTGGCTCGCCTCGACTCCTGACCCGGAGGCCACGATGGCACGCGTCAACGCACTCCACCCGCTCAACCGCATCGCCTCCGGTGAGGACATCGGCAATGTGGTCGCCTTTCTCGCAAGTCCCCTCGCCCGCGCCATCACCGGCACCAACCTTGTTGTGGATTGCGGCCTGACGACCCGCCTCATGCACTGAGTCCGAAAATCCATCGCCGAAATTATCAATATGAAAATAACAGCCGTCAAAACTGTCGTCGTTAACGCAAAAATGCGGAACTGGGTGTTCGTCAAAATCGAAACCGACCAACCGGGCCTCGTCGGCTGGGGCGAGGCGTCGATCGAATGGAAGACGCGCGCGGTCGTCGGATGCGTCGAGGATCTTTCGGTCCTTCTGATCGGCCAAGATCCGGAACGCATCGAACACCTCTACCAAGTTATGATCCGGCATTCCTTCTGGCGATACGAGATGGGCCTCATCGGCATGAGCGCGATCTCGGGAATCGAAATGGCACTTTGGGACATCCTCGGAAAATCGCTCGATGTGCCCGTTTACAAATTACTTGGCGGCCGGGTCCGCGACCGGGTGCGCATGTATACCCACCTCGGCGGCGGCAACACCGGCTCGGTCTATGAAACCTTCAGCGCGGAAGTGGCGATCGATCTCGCGCACCAATCGATCGCAAAAGGATACACGGCCGTCAAAGTGGTCTTCGTGCCATTTTCCGAGGCCCTCACCAACATCCCGGCGGTGAAGAAATTCGCAGGCATGGTCGGCCAACTCCGCGCCGCCATTGGCGACGAGATCGACCTGATGATCGATTTCCACGGCCGCACCTCACCCGGCTCCGCCGTTTATCTATTGAAAGCCATCGAGGAATTCCGCCCCTATT
>JBILMW010000164.1:0-5484 GCA_044375335.1 Terrimicrobiaceae bacterium
AATCCCCCCTGCCTTGACTCGGGGCGCGAGGGGTAGTTTTATCCCGCGATGGCCACTGTCTCACGCGAGAGCGTGCGGGAGATTCTGCATGAGTTTCTCGCTGGAAAAGGACTGCGCAAAACTGCGCAGCGGGAGGCTATTATCGAGGCCGCTTTCGGCACGAACAATCACTACACAGCCGAGGAGCTTCTCGAGATGGCGCGTGCGATCGACCGCTCGGTGTCGCGGGCCACTGTTTACAGGACGCTTCCTTTGCTTGTGCAAAGCGGACTGCTGCGCGAACTCGATCTCGGTGGAGACACGAAAATCTACGATCCCAACTTCCTGGAACACCCCACGCACAACCACTTGGTCTGCGTGGATTGCAAAAAAATCATCGAATTTGAAGACCCGAACATGGAACTCCTCGAAAACTGCATCACCCGCCGGCTGGGTTTTTCCCCGACCAACAAGATGGTGAAAATCGAAGCCCGCTGCGATGAACTGCAATTGAAGGGATCCTGCACGAAGCGGATGGAAGCCAAAGCCTGACGAGATATGTGGAAAGGAAGATTCAAAGAGGAGCAATCAGACCTCCTGAAAAGCTACGGCGCGTCGGTGCATGTGGATTGGCAACTCTACCGCCAGGACATCAGGGGCAGCATCGCGCATGCGAGGGCCTTGCTCGGCGCCGGCATTCTCACGCCTGAGGAATTCGGCCAAATCGAAGCAGGGCTGCTCGAAATCCACTCCGAAATCGAGGCAGGGAAATTTGAGTTCAGCCAAGACCTCGAGGATGTGCACATGAACATCGAGGCAGAGCTGACCAAGCGCATCGGCGCGGTGGGAGCGAAGCTCCACACTGCCCGCAGCCGGAATGACCAAGTGGCGCTGGATTTTCGCCTGTGGCTGCGCGATGCGTGCGAGGGGTTGCGAGTCGGCATTCGCTCACTCCAGGTCTCACTCTTAGGCCTCGCCGAACGCCACAAGGACGCGATCATTCCGGGCTACACCCACCTCCAGCGCGCCCAGCCTGTCTTTTTTGCACATCACCTCCTGGCCTATGTTGAGATGCTCGACCGCGATGCCTCGCGCCTGGCCGACGCATCCGCGCGCATGGACGCCTGCCCGCTGGGCTCGGGGGCGATTGCCGGATCGACGATCCTTTTGAATCGCGAGGCCGTGGCCGCCGAGTTGGGATTCTCCAAAGTCACGACGAACAGCATGGATGCCGTCGCGGATCGGGACTTCGCCTGCGAGGTGCTCGCTGGCCTTGCGATTCTCGGGATGCACATATCACGCCTCAGTGAGGATGTTGTTTTATGGGCCTCGGCGGAGTTTGGATTCATCGAGTTGAGCGACCGCCACACAACCGGTTCAAGCCTGATGCCGCAGAAAAAAAACCCGGATATCGCCGAATTGGCGCGTGGCCGGACAGGACGGCTTTATGGGAACCTTATGAGTCTCCTGACGGTGATGAAGGGTCTTCCGCTCACCTACAATCGCGACATGCAGGAGGACAAGGAAGCTGTCTTCGACTCGGTCAAATCCGCTTCCGAAACGCTGGCGATTTTGGCTGAGATGTTTGAGTCCGCTTCGCTCCGCGAAGACCGGGCACTGGCTGCTGCGAGCGATCCATTGCTCCTTGCCACTGACTTGGCCGACCGATTGGTTGAAGGCGGTGTGCCGTTCCGCAAGGCTCATGAAATTGTCGGAGGACTGGTGGCCGTTGCGCAGGAAACTAAAACGCCATTGCACAAGCTGGACGCGACCGAGTTCGCGGCGGCATCCCCTGTGCTGACGCCTGAAATCGTGAAGGCCACTTTCGACCTCCGCGCAGCACTCGCCGCGCGGGGAACAACCGGTGCACCCTCGCCGGAAAACATCCAAAGGGAACTCAGCCGCTGGCGTGAACAACTCCGCTAAACAACCATCCACGACTCTCGAAAAGTTTTTTGCTTTTCGAAACCGAGGGGATGAAGCGAAGCCCTTCCTCTCGCACATTGAGGATCTGCGCTTCACGATCATCAAAATCTCTGCCGCGCTCGTATGCGGGATGCTTCTCTCTTTTATCTTCCGCACCGAGTTGGCGGCTATCGTGCAGCATCCACTCGTGGCAGTGGATCCGCAGCGTGCGGCGAATTTACAATCCCTCGGCGTGGCGGACTCCTTCACGATCTCGCTCGAGCTTTCCTTCTACGCCGGCTTGGTTCTTTCGTTTCCCTTGATCGTAATTTTTCTGGCGGAGTTCATCCTTCCGGCTCTTACCCCCAAGGAGAAGGCTATGATCTTTCCGGCGGCCGCGCTGGGATCCGGTCTCTTCCTCGGCGGCGCAGCATTCAGCTACTTCGTCGTCCTTCCCCAGACACTGGAGTTTTTCTTCAAAGATGCACAGGCGATGAACTGGCAACCGACCTGGACCGTGCGCGAATACTACTCCTTTGCCACCCAATTCGTGATTTCCTTCGGCCTGGCTTTCGAGTTGCCGCTAGTGGTTCTGCTCCTGGTCAAACTTGGCATCGTCGATCACGAACTTCTGAACCGCACGCGTGCTTTTGCGGTCGTGGTTATCTTCATCTTGGCAGCGCTCATCACTCCGACATCAGACATTCTCACCCTTCTCCTCATGGGCAGTCCAATGTATATCCTCTACGAAATCTGCATCGGGATCGCGTGGTTAATGCGGGATAAAAATCCCAAGCCTGTCGATTGATTCGGCTGGCAGACTACAAACTTTTCGATGTCCTCCACTCGATGAAGATGGCGGCATTGGTGATGTGCTGAAAAATCCCCTCCAGCGTCACTGTGTCCAGTTCCCGAAAAACAACCCGCTCCGTGGGGCCCTGGTTCTGTTTTTGGTGCTGACTTGGCGCATCGGATACTGACTCTGATTGAGTCGCAGTCGGCACGATACGACCGAGCATTTTTTGAACTGCTCTACCTCCTGGCGATACCTTGGCAGCTGTTGGCGCGGATTCATACACCATGATATCACGACCAACTTTTTGAAATTTTTGCTTGGATCGGCCATACAAATTGTTCGCCTGCCCGTAGCTATTCACATCCGAAGTGAAAGTGATCTTTCGTTTGCCGGAGCCTTCCAAATCCAAGATCAAATCATGGGACCCCACGCCTTTCACCAAGGCTTTTTGCAAAACACCCGTCACCGTGATGCGGCGATTGCGAAGCGCCTTGCCGACAAGCGCCGGAAATTTGTCTGTGATCTCTGCCAACTCAACTGCGGAAACGGTTCCCTTGGAGACAAAGCGTTCGACCTCCTGTTCCGGAGTGAGAACTTCGGGCTTGGAAAAGTGTTTCCAAGCAAAAAAACTCGAAATACCAACCACCACTGCCAGTAAAAGACCTTTGCTCATTTTCTTTGAGAAATTACACGATTTAGGCTCTTTATTATCCCCCACCAGCTAACAATCAACGCTAAAAAGCCGCTGAAAATCATTCCACAAAAGAAAAAACCTTGCACGAGTTGAGGGATGTGCCGGCGGCGGGACTCGAACCCGCACACTCCTTTCGGAATAAGGGATTTTAAGTCCCTTGCGTCTGCCATTTCGCCACGCCGGCAAGGCGGGTTGAAGAACTCGATATCTTCTGGCTGGATGGAATCTCAGCAAGCGTAAAATACAAGCGATGTGTTTTGCGTTTCGATCTCTTGCGCGGCCACACATCCGATGCTTGCGATTCCGTGTTTCGAAATTACGATCCGCGCACGATGAATTCGCCTGCGGCAACTTTTCAACAAATTGGCAACCTCCGCGTGAGTTGCGGTCACCTGCTGCCATTCGGCGTGAGTCATGTGCCCGGCGGTGTGAATTTTTCCATCTTCAGTGCCAATGCGACCGGCTGCACGCTGGTGCTCTTCAAGGCAGACCAGGAGAAGCCAGTAGCGGAAATTCCGTTTCCGAAGAACTACCGACTGGGCCATGTGTGGGCAATGCTCGTGCAGGATCTGGAATTTGAAAATCTGGAATACGGCTTCCGAATGGATGGTCCCTCGAGCGCGCGGGATGGGCATTATTTCGACTCCTCAAAAATCCTATTGGATCCGTATGCGCGCGAAGTCGTGGGCCGCGAAGAATGGATGGCCCAGTCGAAAGCATCCCATAAGCCGATCTTCCGTTCGCGGGTGCCTGTGGGCGCGGGCTTGCTCGAGCCGAATGGCATCACGCATGTGCCTGCGAGCGACCTGATCATTTACGAAATGCACCTGCGTGGATTCACACGCCATGACACATCGAAGGTCAAAAATCCGGGCACATTTGCCGGCTTGGCTGAAAAAGTGAAGGACCTCTCGAGCCTCGGCGTGAATTGCGTCGAGCTCATGCCGGTCTTTGAATTCGACGAATCCGAGAACCTCCGCACGAATCCAACAAATGGCGAGACACTGTGCAATTACTGGGGCTACAGCACGGTGGGGTTCTTCGCACCGAAGGCCAGCTACGCAGCGGCGGGCACACAAAGCATGCAGGTCGCCGAGATGAAGGAGATGGTGCGCGCGCTTCACAGCCAAGGCATCGAAGTCATGCTCGATGTGGTCTTCAACCACACTGCGGAAGGCGGCGCGGACGGACCGGTTTTTTCCTTCCGGGGCATCGACAACAAGACTTGGTATATCCTCGATGAGAAAGGGAATTTTGCGAACTACTCCGGCTGTGGAAACACTCTGAACTGCAACTACCCGGCCGTGCGGGAGTTTGTCATCAACTGCCTTCGCTACTGGGCCTCGGAGTATCATATCGACGGCTTCCGCTTCGACTTGGCCTCAATCCTCGGCCGCGACAGCCAAGGCAGCCCGTTGGCGAATCCCCCGTTGCTGGAATTCCTCGCCCACGACCCCGTGCTGGCCGATTGCAAGCTTGTCGCCGAAGCGTGGGATGCCGGCGGGCTCTACCAAGTGGGAAATTTCCCAAGCTACGGACGCTGGATGGAATGGAACGGCAAATATCGCGATTGCGCGCGGCGGTTCCTGAAAGGCGATCCCTGCCAGGTCGGAGAAATGGTGCAGCGCATTCTGGGATCACCCGACCTCTATGCGGCCGCTGGACGCAAGCCCACGGCAAGCGTGAATTTCATCACCTGCCACGACGGCTTCACGCTGCGTGATCTTTTTTCCTACAACGGCAAACACAACCTCGAAAACGGCGAGAACAACCAGGATGGCTCGAATGACAATGTGAGCTGGAATTGCGGCTCCGAGGGCGAATCCGACGATCCAGCCGTTAACGCCCTGCGCCTGCGCCAATGCAAAAACGCGATGGCCCTGCTCATGGTCAGCCAAGGCGTTCCCATGATCTACATGGGCGACGAAAGCGGCCGCACACAGCGCGGAAACAACAACGCCTACTGCCACGATGCCGATTGGAACTGGTTGAATTGGGAGCCCGATGCCTTCGGCAAGGAAATGCTCCGCTTCACGAAATCCATCATCGCCTTCCGAAAAGCGACCCCCTCGCTTCGCCAGCCCGAGTTTTTAAGCGAACTCGACCAGAT
>JBILMW010000165.1:0-5467 GCA_044375335.1 Terrimicrobiaceae bacterium
CACCGTATTTCGTGGCTTGGCGCCAGACGGTTTCGGACTGAGGCTGCACGCCTGCCACGCCGCAGAACACGGCGATCGCGCCATCAAGAACGCGGAGCGAGCGCTCGACTTCGGCTGTGAAGTCCACATGGCCGGGAGTGTCGATGATGTTGACGCGCATTTTGATTCCTTCGTAGGCCTTGTAGATGCCTTCCTCTTTGCGCTGCATCCACGAGCAGGTTGTGGCAGCGGAGGTGATGGTGATGCCGCGCTCGCGCTCTTGCTCCATCCAGTCGGTGACGGTCGTGCCTTCATGCACTTCACCGATTTTGTGGATCATGCCTGTGTAGAAAAGGATACGCTCTGTGAGGGTGGTCTTGCCCGCGTCGATGTGGGCGGCGATACCAATGTTGCGTGTGCGCTCAAGTGGAAACGCGCGGTTCGGAGAATTCGGGTTCGTGGAGTCGGTCGTGGCTGCCATAGGATCGTGTGAGGTTGTTTTTTTTAGATTGTAAGTGGGATTGTCTCGGGAGGGACCGCTTCAGGGTTGAAACCTTTCTGGCGGTAAAAAAAGAGGGCGGTTTTTTCCGGGGAAAAAACCGCCCTTCCGAAATTTGCTACCAGCGGAAGTGGGCGAAGGCGCGGTTGGCCTGTGCCATCTTGTGCATGTCGTCGCGCTTCTTGATCGCGTTGCCTTGACCAGCAGCGGCATCTTTCAACTCGTAAGCGAGAGCATTTTCCATCGGAACTCCCTTGCGGTTGTTTGCAAAAGTCACGAGCCAACGCATGGCCAAAGCGACTTGGCGTCCAGCAGGGACTTCCATCGGCACTTGGTATGTCGAACCACCCACGCGGCGGGATTTGACTTCGAGGCGTGGCTTCACGTTCTCGATGGCTTTGTTGAGCGTTTCGAGAGGATCGACCGTATCAGTGCCCTCGCGGGTTTTGTCGATAGCGGTATAAACGATTTTCTCGGCGATGGATTTCTTGCCGGACTGCATGACGCTGCTGATGAGGCTGGCGACGAGCGGACTGGCGTAGCGGGCGTCCTTTTTGACTTCCTTGTGAATGACTCTGCGGCGACGGGACATATCTTATTGTATCTATTTAAAAATTTCGATTCTTGGCGATTACTTCTTCTTGCCCTTGGCTCCTTTGTCCTCTTGGCCTGGCTTCGGACGCTTGGCGCCGTATTTCGAGCGGCCACGACGGCGACCGTCAACCCCAAGGCTGTCGAGAGTTCCACGAACGATGTGGTAACGAACACCGGGAAGATCTTTGACCTTGCCGCCGCGAACGAGAACGATCGAGTGCTCCTGGAGGTTGTGTCCCTCGCCGGGAATGTAAGCGATGACTTCTTGTCCGTTTGTGAGGCGCACCTTGGCCACTTTGCGGAGAGCCGAGTTTGGCTTCTTGGGTGTGCGTGTCATCACCTGCACGCAGACGCCGCGACGCTGTGGGCAGTTTGCCAGAGCGGGCGACTTCGATTTGACTTTGATTTTTTGGCGTCCCTTGCGGACGAGTTGATTAATTGTGGGCATTCTAAATCTCGTTTTCTGACTCGCGTGATTCGATAGGATTCCATTGCCTGAATATTGACAATGGCACACCTCCGACACCTTGCGGGAAGCGAGGAGGTTAGGGATCATTCCGCGTGTTGCAAGAGAAAAAAACAGATTTTTCAATGCCTTCGGATCATGTATTTCACAGGGCTATGAAGAGAATTTCAGCGGCGTTGCTCATGGTGGTTTGGCTTTGCGGATGCGCTGGTCCTGCGGTTTACAATCACGCTGGACCCGTCGTGGAGGCTGAGTCTTCCAAGCCCGGAGTGATTCTCGACGCCGAGGCCGAGCGGGAGGCGATCGGGCGCTTTGACGCTTTCTTTGGCGATGTTACCGTTGAGAGCATTCGCTCGCAGATAGACGGCTTTTATGCGCCGGATGTTTATTTCAATGACACTCTGAAAACGCTGCGCGGTCGCCAAGCGGTGGAGGCCTACTTTCTTCGCATGCCCGAGCACACCGACTTTGTGCGGGGCAAAACGCTCGACCACTCGCGATCTGGTGCGAATTACTATGTCCGCTGGATTCTCGATGTGCGCTACAAGGGCGCGAAGGAAACAGTCAGCACTATGGGCATGACGCTTTTGCGTTTTGACAAGCAGGGGCGTGTCGTGCTGCACCAAGATTTCTGGGACTCCTCTGCCGGCTTCTACGAGCATCTGCCGGTGCTTGGCGGTGTGATTCGATGGATCAAGTCGAAAATCTAACGCTCCTGCCCGAAGCGCGCGGCAGGGCGCTGCGGAGCCTTTTCCAGAGCGGATCTCCGGTTCTCTCCCTCGCTCCGATGCAGGATATCACAGACCTTCCGTTCTGGCGTCTCATGTCAAAATACGGTGGTGCGGATTTGTATTTCACCGAGTTCTTCCGGGTCACTCCACACTATGCGCCGGAGAAAAACATTCTGCGTTCGATCCTCGAAAATCCCACCGGGCGTCCGGCTGTGGCGCAGATCATCGGCAATGATCTCGAGGCCATGGCAAGGACGGCGAAGGCGCTCGAGAAGCATCCTGTCGCAGCTATCGATCTCAACCTGGGATGTCCCGCGCCTGTCGTTTACCGCAAGTGTGCCGGGGGCGGGTTGCTGCGCGATCTGCCGAGGGTGGATGCCCTTCTCGGCGTGTTGCGTGGTGCTGTGGAGGGGGCGTTCACGGTGAAGACGCGGATTGGATTTGAAAGCCCTGGCGAGTTCGATGCGCTCCTGGAGGTTTTTTCAAAACACCGACTCGATTTGCTCACGGTGCATGGCCGCACCGTGGCGGAAAAATACGGCCCGCATGTGCATCTTGACCGCATTGCCCAAGCTGTGCGCTCCCTGCCATTTCCTGTGCAGGCGAATGGCAATGTGATCTCTGCCGCCAGCGCAGTGGAAACGCTGCAGCAAACCGGCGCAGCGGGTCTGATGATCGGTCGCGGAGCGATTCGTAATCCTTGGATTTTTTTGCAGATTCGCGACCGCCTGGCTGGGCGCGAGGTGTCTTTGCCGACAGGTCGGCAGGTTCTGGACTATATCTCCGAGTTATATGAGACCGTGTGCAGTCCTGGTGTTCCTGAAAAGGCGCAAGTCCAGAAAATGAAAAAATACATGAATTTTCTCGGCGAGGGGCTCGATGATTCGGCTGCGTTTCTTTATGACATCCGCCGCTGCTCCACGCGGGATGAGTTCTTCGCCATTTGCTCGCGTCATCTTGACCACGGGCGGGCGATGCCGCTTCAACCGTAGATGATGAGCTGGATGTTGTCTGGCAGGTTGGCGGCGACCTGGCTGGCTACATTGCCTCGAAGAACCTTTGCGAGTGAGTTGCGGTGCGTGGCTCCGAGGACCAGGAAGTCGGCTCCAATTGTAGCCGCTGTGTCCACGATGAGCGGCGCGCTCTCTGCGGCTGTTGCAAACAAGGGAATCGTCGTGATGCCGCGTGCTTTTCCGATCTGCAGGGCGGTATTGAGGATCGCACTGACCTCGGGATCATCCCTCCAATTGGTCGGCCCACCGGAGGACTTGCCTGGGTAGAGCACGGCGATTTCGCGAACACAAAGGACATACAGCGCGGCTTTGCGCAGTTCGGCTTCGTCAAATGCAAATGCCAGTGCAGGCGTGAGGCCGCGCACGGAAACCAGTATTTTCTGGGTTTCCTGGACAGGTTTCCTGAGATTTTCGATGAGCTCTGGTTTGACAATCTGGGCCACCTCGCGGCTGACTGTGAGTGTGGTGATGCCGCTCAGGCGGCGTGCGTAAGCCCAGAGGCCCAGACCGACTATCAGGACGCAGACAACAAAAAACAACGCGTCATGCTTTGTCTGCGCGAGTGTGAACTCCACCGCGATCAGAATGAGCGCTGTAAAACCCATCAGCAAACGCTCGGGGACTGACATCAGCAGTTTTTTGTTGGTCGCTGATGATGCAAGATTGATGGCAATCGCGCCTACGACGCCGATGGCGTAGAGCGCAGCAAGGCTTTCGAAATTGTCTGTGACGAGCAGCACGACAATCGGAAGGGCCACCGAGATCGCCAAAGGCACCTTTGGCACGCCGAGGCGGTTCAGTTTTGAAAACTGCTTCGGCATGTCGCCCTCGCGCGACATCATGAAAAGAAGGCCCAACAAGGCAGCCACAGCCGTATTCACCGCGCTAAGTAGGAGGAGGGCGAAAATAATACCGACGATGAGCCCGAAAGCGTTTCCGAAAGTGTTTCCGAAAGCCATGGCTCCGTATTGCTCGGCCATGAAGCGCAGCGTGTCCTCCTTGCGTTCGACGATCTCTGGTGCGAGCGCCTCTGGCAGTGAGAGCATCGCCCAGCCAAGGAGAAGTGTGCCCAAGCTCACTTCAATGGCGACAGGGATTATCGCCTTGGCCGATGTTTTGCCAATGCGAGGATGACCTATAGGCGAGCCCTTGTCGGGTTTCATTGTGCCTGTGAGATTGGCAATCGCCTCAACGCCGCTTAGGGCGAGGATAACGCCAACGAAGGAAACCCAGATATGCCCCCAGCTTCCTTCAAGTGGTCTCAGGTTTTGAAAGGTGAGGTGGGGGATGCTGAGGGCTATGATGCCAACAATGACAATCAATGTCGGTAGTGCCAAAGCCACCGCGAGATTTCCGCTGTGGCGCGGGCCGAGCAAATTGATTGCTCCTATTACCAGAATCACCCCGATCGTCGCCACCATGATGTAGTCCTTCGGGATGCCAAGGTAGCTCATGGCCGCCCATCCGCTGAGTGCCGCAGTGACGGTGAGGTCTGCCACAAGCAGAAGGGCCGCCACAACCGAGAGGACTTTTCCATGCGCACCGGCGGCCGAGTAGACGCCGCCTCCTTCGGGGAAGCAGCGGCAAATGACAATGTAGTTCAGGCCCACGAGGAGCGAGAGCACGCACACGGCTATGATGATCGGAAACGAGGAAAAGCCGATTGCCGCAAAGGTGAGGCCCAAGACATACGCTTTGCTGGTTCCCCAGTCGCCGTAGAGGAGCGCCGAGGCCCGCTGCCAGTCGAGATTGCGGGGGCGTTGAATAGAGATGTTGTCCAAAGTGGGAGGAGTTTTCAGCAGAGGGGTGGCGTTGTGGCAAATCAAATCTTGTCCCTCTGTTGTCTTGCTTGAAGCTCGCTGCTGCCTTAGCAGGAGGTGAGTGAATATCTACGCGAGAACGATCCGCTATTTCCGCCCCTTCGCTTTCGCCACTGCGGGAGGCGTTGGTCTGACACTGATTTCCATTGGATTCAATCTCCTCAAGCCCTGGCCCTTCAAATTCATCGTCGATGGTGTATTGGATTCCTCCGCAGGAACCGCCGAGACGCGTGTGCTGCTGAAGGAATGGTTCGGCGCCACTTCGCCATCACTCGTTGTTTTTTGGCTCTGCCTCGCGATGGTTTTGATCAGCCTTCTCGCGGGCTTGGTGAATCTGGGGTCGAATTACCTTTTCGTTCGCGTGG
>JBILMW010000166.1:0-5463 GCA_044375335.1 Terrimicrobiaceae bacterium
GCGGATTCGTTGCAGGATGTAGCCGAAGACAGGGTAGGTGGAGGCGATCAGGTCCGGCTGAAACTCCCGCACCAGCGAATGCACCGCGTTCGTGAGTTGCAGCAAAAGCGGCGCCATTCCCTCGATGACCTTGGGTTGGCTGAGCATCGCAAAAACCATTTTCCAAAGCCGCGGGTAGTTGTTGATGGCTGCCGCGTATCCCTTCTGGATGCACCGGTTCACCACGGGATTGGTGCGCGTGTAGGGATCCACCACCAACACCTCCACGCCACTCCCCGCCTCGGCTTGGAGCGCATGCTGTATGTTGCGGGCAGCGGTATTGTGGCCCTCCCCCATGCTGGCGGTTAGGATCAAAATACGGACCGGTCTCTTGCTGGATGGAATCACTCGTCGGCGATCGTCTCAAAAAAAACTATGGAATCAAGCAGACGGAAGCAGCTTTAGACTGAAAAAAGGCGAAAGTTTTCTTTTGCGTTTTTGAAAAATCACGGTTTCAATTCCTCTACTCCTTCCATGCCCCTCAAAGCCATACTGATGCTGCTCGGAACAGCCGTTCTCATTGTCGGCGGCTATTTCTTTACCCTCTACGCGATTCACGGATTCAGTCCGGATTTTCTGGAGATCAACAAGTGCGTTGAGTCCGGTGGACGCTGGAACTACAAAACGCGGAGTTGCGAGCAGGTGTTCGAGTCCAAGAGTTCCTACGACACGGGCAGAGGGACTTCCTATCCTTAACATTTCCGCGCGTCCATTGGCTGCAATGCACGGGCTTGCCACTGGTGTGCCGTGGTGAAAGGATGCAGGCCTCGATGTTGAATCAATTCAGTTCAGCCCAATTTCTGCTCGGGGAATTCCTGTTGCCCTGGGAAATTGCGATCGCCACCGTTGGTTTTCTTGCGGCTTGGCTACTGCTTGTTGCTATCGAACAGCTCGGTTGGACACGGCATCTCTGGAATCTTCCCCTGCTTTTCATCGCTCTCGTCATCTTGTTCGGTTCCGCTTTGGGACTCTGCCTCGCACCATGAATAAAAGCACCGCCTTCATCGTCACTGCTACGGTTGTTGTTCTGGCCCTCCTGGCCGCTCTCGGGATGTATCAACGCTATTCCACACAGCCTTGGACCCGCGACGGCCAAGTGCGCGCCAATGTGGTCGGCATAGCCAGTCGCGTTGCCGGGCCGATTGTGAAGATTCCTATTCGCGACAACCAGCAGGTCAAAAAGGGCGACCTCCTCTTTGAAATCGATCCCTCCACCTACATCGCCACGGTGAACAATTGCGGCGCCAAGCTCCAGCAGGCTCAGGCCGCCGAGGTTCAGGCCAAGCAGGAGCTCGACCGCCAGACGGTTCTCTACCAGACAAAAGTCAACGACCTGCGGGACCTGCAAAACGCCCAGGATTCCTATGCGGCAGCACAAGCCAACACGGCCGCAGCCCAAGCTGATCTCCAGACTGCCCAACTCAATCTTGGCTACACGAAAATTTTCGCTCCCGTGGATGGCTACCTCACGAACATGAATACCTCGGCCGGCACCTATGTCTACGCCGGCGAGCAACTCCTTGCGCTTGTGGATTCGAGTTCCTTTTGGATCGCCGCCTACTTCATGGAAACCCAACTCCACCACCTTCAGGATGGAGGCAAGGCATCGATTACCTTTATCGGCCGCAACAACGAACCCTTCGACGGCGTCATCGAAAGTGTCGCCTGGGGCATTTTTGATCCCGATGGCTCCACCGTGGATCTCCTCCCTAAAGTGAGCCAGACCATCGACTGGGTCCGGCTTCCGAATCGTTTTCCCGTCCGCATCAATGTCACGGGAACGCCACCCATCCCGCTTCGCATTGGTCAAACAGTATCCGTCTCCACATCCCACTGATGGATCTGCGGAGCGTATAAGCGAAACGGGCGCGACTTGCATCGCGCCCGTTCTTTGAATCCAGTTTTGGACTTGCTCGCTTTTAGTAGCGGTAGTGCTCCGGCTTGTAGGGGCCTTCGGACGGCACGCCGAGGTATTCGGCTTGGCTCTTGGTGAGCTTGGTTAGGACGACGCCGATTTTTTCGAGGTGCAGGCGGGCGACTTCCTCGTCGAGCTTCTTGGGCAGGCGATAGACGGTGTTTTTGTATTTGTCCTTGTTCTGCCAGAGGTCGATTTGGGCGAGCGTCTGGTTGGTGAAGGAATTCGACATCACGAAACTCGGGTGGCCAGTGGCGCAGCCGAGGTTCACGAGGCGGCCGTCGGCGAGCATGTAGATGCTCTTCTTGCCGCCGGGCAGGAAGTAGCGGTCGTATTGCGGCTTGATGGTTTCGCAGCGGATGCCTTTGTGTTTCTTGAGTTCCTCGACTTGGATTTCGTTGTCGAAGTGTCCGATGTTGCAGACGATCGCTTGGTCTTTCATCGCGAGCATGTGCTGGAGCGTGATGATGTCTTTGTTGCCGGTGGTGGTGACATAGATGTCGCCGACGCCGAGTGTGCTTTCGATGGTGTTGACCTGAAAGCCCTCCATGGCGGCTTGCAAGGCGTTGATGGGGTCGATCTCGGTGACGATCACTCGGGCACCGTAGGCGCGGAGCGAGTGGGCACTGCCTTTGCCGACATCGCCGTAGCCGCACACGACAGCGACTTTTCCGGCGATCATGACATCGGTTGCACGCTTGAGGCCGTCGGCGAGGGACTCGCGGCAGCCGTAGAGGTTGTCGAATTTGGACTTCGTGACCGAGTCGTTCACATTGATGGCTGGCACGAGGAGTTTGCCGACCTCGGCGAGTTGGTAGAGGCGGTGGACGCCTGTCGTTGTCTCCTCGGAGACGCCTTTCCATGCCTTAGCCACCTTGGTCCAGTAGCCGGGGCGCTCCTCGGCGACGCGGCGGAGGAGGGCCTTGACGACCGAGACTTCATGGTTTTCGGCGGGTTGGTAGGCCCACTTGTCGCCTTTTTCGAGTTCGGCACCTTTGTGGATCAGAAGGGTCACATCGCCGCCGTCATCGACCACGAGCTGTGGCCCGAGATTGCCGGGGAAGGTGATCGCTTTGAGGGTGAGTTCCCAATATTCTTCCAGTGTCTCGCCTTTCCAGGCAAAGACGGGCGTGCCGGTCTCCGCGATGGCTGCGGCGGCGTGGTCTTGAGTGGAGAAAATGTTGCAGCTCGCCCAGCGCACATCGGCGCCGAGGTCAACCAGCGTCTCGATGAGAACCGCTGTCTGGATCGTCATGTGAAGCGAACCAGTCACGCGCACGCCTTTCAGCGGCTTTTGCTTGGCGTATTTTTTACGAACCGCCATGAGGCCTGGCATTTCATGCTCGGCAACGCTGATTTCCTTGCGTCCCCAGTCGGCGAGCGCGATGTCGGAGACAATATAATCTGCGCCCTTCGGTGTAGCGGCGGCATATTTTGCGAGGTTGGCAGTCGCGGCGGTCAGTTCGGCGAGAACTGCGGCGGCGGTGGTTTTTGATTTGGAAGCGGGTTTGGTAGGCATAAGAGTTTTAAGTTTTAAGAATTAAGTTTTAAGTGGTTTTGGTTCGGGTGTTGTTGGGCTTAGGTGCGGTTTTTAGATTGGAGAGAAGAAAGAAGTCTTCGGAATCAAGCGTGGCGCGGTAGCGCCAACTTAAAACTTAATTCTTAAAACTTAAGACTCGTCTTTGTCCTTATCTCGCCGCTTTTTTCAGCGCCGCCGCTTTGTCTGTCCTCTCCCAAGTGATGTCTTTGTCTTCCTTGCCGAAGTGACCGTAGTTTGTGGTCTTGCTGTAGATCGGGCGGAGGAGGTTGAGTTGGGTGACGATGTCGGCGGGTTTGAAGGAGAAGACGGATTTGACGGCTTTCTCGATGTTTTCCTCGTTCACCTTGTGTGTGCCGAAGGTGTCGATGTGGATGCTCACGGGTTGCGGGTGGCCGATGGCGTAGGCAAATTGGACTTCGCAGCGGTCGGCGAGGCCGGCTGCAACGACATTCTTCGCGACATAGCGGCCCATGTAGGCTGCGCTGCGGTCAACTTTCGAAGGATCTTTTCCAGAGAAGGCTCCGCCGCCGTGACGGCCCATGCCGCCGTAGGTGTCGACGATGATTTTACGACCAGTGAGTCCGGAGTCGCCCTGAGGGCCGCCGATGACGAAGCGGCCGGTCGGGTTGATGAGGAATTCGGTGGAGGCGTCGAGGAAGTCCTTTGGAATGACCTTGCGAATGACATTTGCGATCAAAAATTTCCGGATCTCTTCGATTTCGACATCCTCGGTGTGCTGGGTCGAGATGACGACATTGGTGACGCGGACGGGTTTGCCGTCTTGATACAGAACGGAAACTTGGCTCTTGGCGTCAGGGCGGAGCCATTTCACCTTGCCGGCCTTGCGGATGGCTGTGAGTTCGCGGCCGAGGCGGTGGGCGAACATGATTGGAGCGGGCATGAGTTCAGGGGTCTCGTTGCAGGCGTAGCCGAACATGAGGCCTTGGTCGCCGGCACCTTGCTCGGCGGTGGCTTTGCCTTTGGCTTTTTTGTTATCCACTCCCTGCGCGATGTCGGCGCTCTGTGCGGTGAGGAGGTTTGAAATGAATACGCGGTCGGCGTGGAAGACATCGTCGTTGTTCGTGTAGCCGATGCCACGGATCGCCTCGCGGATGATCGAGCCGATGTTCATCACGGAATCAAGTGCGGCGCCTTTGATTTTCGGAATGGTGATTTCACCGCCTACCACGACGGTATTGCTTTTCACAAAGGTCTCGCAAGCGACGCGGCTGGTTTTGTCAATCGTGAGGCAGGCGTCGAGAACTGCATCGGAGATCGTGTCGCAGACTTTGTCGGGATGGCCTTCGCCAACGGATTCGGATGAAAAGATGTAACGGCGTGACATAGGATTTATTGGGTTTGGGTTGATGTTGAGCTTTACGTATCTTCGCATCCGAATATATTGATATGTTCAATGGCGTCAATCCTGAAATCTCTCCGTGTTTTGTCGGATCCGATCCGCTTGCGCCTGATGCTGCTTTTGATGGAGGAGGAGCTCACGGTCGCCGAGTTGCAGGAGATTCTTGGTCTCGCGCAGTCGCGTATTTCAACAAGCTTGGCGCAGTTGAAACGCGAGGATTTGGTGAGGGACCGTCGGGTCGGTAAAAATATATTCTACTCGGTCGGGGACGAGCCCGGTAGTGCCCCTCTCGCCGTTCTGGACGCAGCGCGGGCGGAATTGAAAGAAGCCGCTACCGACAAAGCGCACCTCGCCTTCACACTCAAAAAACGCAAAGATCGCGCGGCGGATTATTTCAACAAGCTGGCGGGAAAATTCGGCCGCGCCTATGTGCCTGGCCGTTCCTGGGAGGCCTTGTCCCATGGCCTTCTGCGCCTTCTCCCGCCAATGGTCATCGCAGACCTCGGCGCGGGCGAGGGGACTCTTTCGCAACTTCTGGCTCGAACAGCCAAAAAGGTCATCGCCATCGACAATTCCGAAAAGATGGTCGAATTCGGCTCATCCCTCGCG
>JBILMW010000033.1:0-17870 GCA_044375335.1 Terrimicrobiaceae bacterium
GCAGGCGTTCGACAGTTTTTTCCTGACCCGCAAATTCCTCGAAAAGCGGTGGCCTGAGGGAAATTTCAAAAGCCGAATCTATCGGCTCGAGGTCTTGGGATTTGGGGTCTGGCGTGCTCATGGGAATCTTAAATTGTGAGCCTCGTGCACACGCGTAATTACCAATCGGGTTTGTTCAACCATGGCTGCTGTTGGAGGGTTCGGGCCTCGCCTCCGCTACACCCTTAAATCTTTAGGCACCCTGTTTTTGTTCTTCAGGGGTCTCATGGGCCACGCGAGAACCAGTCTTCGGCTGGTAAGCTACAATACTCAGGCTCGTGATGGCGCAGCAAACCAGAATAGGAATGATAAGCCAATGATCTCCGGGTGCAGATAACACGATGGATGCTGCGATCATGGCACCAATCCAGATGATGCCTTGGGCGACAAGTTGTATTCGTTTGGCTCTAGGTTCCGGGTGCGCGTTCATAATGTTTCGTTACACAGGATGCGCGTAGCGCCGCCAACCTCAGAATGGAATGTCGTCGTCCGGCATGTCGTTCGGAGGAGGCGCAACCTGACGCTGCGGTTGTGGTGGCGCGGAGCGGCGAGGGGCGGCAGGAGCGGATTCGTAGCCCTCATGCTCGCCTCCACTGGAAGGGGCGGGCCCTCCGGTGCGACCACCCAAGAGTTGCAGGTTCTCACCCACTACCTTCATGCGACTCCGCTTCTGGCCACTGGCTTTGTCTTCCCATGTATCCATGCGAAGGCGGCCTTCGATGTAAACCGGACGGCCTTTCTTGGCATATTCACCGGCTATCTCGGCGAGGCGTCCCCAGAGTTCGACATCGACATATGTCGTCTCCTCGCGTTTCTCGCCGTTGTCGAGGGTGTAGTTGCGGTTGATGGCCAGGCCAATGTCCGTAACGGCGCTGCCTTTCGAGGTAAACTTGACTTCGGGGTCGCGTGTGACGTTTCCGATGAGGATGACTTTGTTGACGTTGGCCATGGCTTCCGTGTTGAGGGGTTACGCTGCGGCTTTGGCCGGAGCTTTTTTGGCTGGGAGCTTGAGGTAGTTTTGAAGGAGAATGTCGTTGTCGAGCTTCAGCTTCGTGCGCAGCTTGTCGATGGCGGTCGGAGCGGCTTCAAAAACGAAATTCACGAAATAGGCGCTCTTGAGGTGGTCTGTTTCGTAGGCGAGTTCGCGTTTTTCAAGGCGCTGAACCTGCTCGATGGCAGCTCCCTCGGCTTTGAGCAGATTTTCAAGGCGCTCGATGGTGTCTTTGATGGTTTCTTCTTTGCCTCGCGTGTTGAGGGCGAGGAGTGCTTCGTATCGGTTCATTGTTCCTGGTTTTTTTGGTTGAATTGATTCATTGCGGCTTCGATGCCATGGGCGTTGGCATACTCGAAAGCGTCCGATGCCCGGCTGATGGAATCCGCCAGCGCGGGAAGTTCCTCTTGGCGGAAGCCGCCGAGGACATGGTTGTGGAGGGTGCCTTCCGGTTTCCCGATTCCCACGCGGATCCTGGGAACCGCTTCTGTTCCCATGTGGACGAGAACGGATTCCAGTCCATTGTGCCCGCCGGCGCTGCCAGACTTGCGAAGCCTCAGCATGCCGAGTGGGAGAGAGGTGTCATCGAGGATGACCATGATTTCAGTAGCCGGAATTTTGTAAAATCGCGAAAACTCGCCCACTGCTTCGCCGCTGAGATTCATGAAGGTTTGCGGCTTCATGAGGGTGCGTCCGCCGGTGCGCGCTGTGTCGGAATTCCACTTCTGGTCGAAGGTGAATGTGGTGGCTCCCCGCCTTGCCAGCTCGTCGCCAACCATGAACCCGACATTGTGACGGGTATTCTGGTATTGATTGCCTGGATTGCCCAAGCAGGCTACGAGCCGGTATGCAGCGGTTGATTCCACTTCGGCGGGAATTACTTTTTGTCCGAGCCTGCTTCGGCTTTCTTCTCCTTGATGACTTCGGGAGCGGTTGCAGCAGTCGTGGCAGTGGCTTCAGAGGCTACTGCAGGCTCGGCAACGATGAAGACTGTGAGGTCGGCATCGACATCGGCTTCCACGCCTTTTGGAAGCGGGAGATCACGGACGTGAATGGAGTCGCCGACTTTGAGGGCGCTGACATCAACCTTGATGATCTCGGGAAGATCTTGCGGGAGGCATTGAATGGCGATCGAGCGCATGCTCTGCTCAAGAAGACCACCAAAGTTTTTCACACCGTCCGCTTCGCCGAAAGGCTCGATGGTGATATCGGCAGAAATTTTTTCTGTCATCGACACTGCTTGGAAATCCACATGCAAAATCTGGTGGCGGAGCGTGTGGCGCTGCACTTCCTGGATGAGCGAGAGTTGGCTGGATTTATTCGAGCCGTCTTGGATTTCCAGATCGACGAGGATGTTTTCTCCAACGGCGTGGGAGAGGAGGATTTCCAGTTCGCGGTGCGAGACTTCGAGATTTGCAGGCGTCGTGTGGTGACCGTAGATGACGGCTGGGACGGATCCGCGGGCGCGGACGCTCTTGACGGCATTGCGGCCGCTTTCGGAGCGGGGACGGGCTGTGAGTTTAACTTGCTTGGCCATATGTGTGGTTTACTTGGTTTGTTTTACTTCAAAGAGCGAACTTACGGACTCGTCGTCGTGAATGCGCCTGATCCCCTCACCGAGAAGCTCGGCAACGGAGAGTGATGTGACTCTGCTGCCGGTCGTGAGACGAGCCGGAACGCTGTTCGTGGAAATCAACTCCTTTAAATCGGAGTCCCTCAAACGCTCGACCGCCAAATCTGTCAGGATGGTGTGGGAAATGCCAGCATAAATATCGAGGGCCCCGTGTTTCCTGAGAATCCTTGCGGCGCTGGTGATTGTGCCAGCGGTTTCGGTGAGGTCATCGACGATGAGAATATTTTTTCCAGCCACCTCGCCGATGATGTGCGAGGCTTCGGTCTCGGTCGCGCTTTTGCGTTGCTTGACCACGATGGCGATACGTGTGCCGAGAGCGCTGGCATAGGCGGATGCCATTTTCACTCCGCCGACATCGGGCGATACGACGATGAGATTTTCGATGCCCATGGAGCGGATGTGCTCGACCATCACAGGCATGGCATGGAGGTGGTCTACCGGTATGTCAAAAAAGCCCTGCAATTGTTGTGCGTGGAGATCCATCGTGAGCACGCGGTTCACGCCTGCGGCGACAAGGAGATTGGCAACGAGCTTAGCGGTGATCGGCACGCGTGGCTGGTCTTTGCGGTCTTGGCGGGCGTAGCCAAAGAATGGCAAGACTGCTGTGATGCGGGCGGCACTGGCTCGCCGCGCTGCATCCACCATGATGAGAAGCTCCATCAGGTTCTGGTTTGTCGGCGGGCATGTGGGCTGGATGATGAAAACATCTCGGCCTCGGATGTTGTCGTTTATTTTTACAAATGTCTCACCATCGGGGAAGGAAGTCACTGTGGCGTCGCCAAGCGGAACTCCGAGGTAGGTGCAGATGTCTTGGGCCAGCGCCGGATTGGCGTTGCCTGTGAAGATTTTCATTTCCGGGTTGCAGGAAAGAGTCATGGGATGTCAGGCAACGGCTTTGGTGTGAGATGTGATGGATTTAGGGTTGGTTGGCGAGGGGTTCTGGCTTGGGAGGAGGTTCGAGGGGGATTGTAGGCTCCACGCGAGTCTGCGCGAGTCGTGCGAGATAGGTCTTCTCCATGAGGTCGCACTTCTTCGAGAGAGTGTTGTCGAGCTTCCTCATTTTTTTGAAGAGTAATTCGTAGTATTTACGATAGGCCGTGCGTTCGCCTTCAAATGTGCTCGCTGCTTTGGCTTTTGCGAGAAGGCTTGAAACGTCGGAATCCAGTTCGGCTTTTGCTCTCACCTGTTGGTAACGGATTTTGACCTTGCGCTCCTGCTCTTCACCGGATGCTGCTAGCGTGCGTGGATCTATGGGAGCGGGTGCGCCGTCCGTCGGCATGAGCTGGTTCGGATCCACATAATCCTTGTCAGACTCTGTCGCAGGCAAGGCCTCTCCCGTTAGGGAAATCTGTGTTTCGGAAATGATGTCCGTAGTCGGAGCCGCGGGATCGTTCGGTAGGTTGATAAAATCCTGATCGCTTGGAGTGACCTGCGGGGCGGGGATTGCTTGAGCCTCTGCGGTCGAGGCATCTTGGGCCATGGCTGGGCAGGTGAGCGTGGAGACAATAAAAAGGGAAGTGATGAATCGCTTGAGAAGCATGGCGCGGGCGGCAGACTTGAAATCACAGCAATTTTGGGATGACTTGGCAAGAGCATGAATCCAAAGACGCGTTACCCAGCCGAGGGACCTGTGGAAGCCGCCCGGGCGATGAAGCAGGAGCCGGGCTTTGTTTTTTTGGATTCCGCCCTCCCCGGCGATGGCTCTGTTTCGGTCCTGGCCTGCAAACCGGATCTTGTTTTGCGTGGTCGTGATTGGGAAATGCTCGAACAGGAGTTGGAGCGTCGTCGTCGAAACAATGGGGGCTCAGGAATACCCGATGGTGCCGCTATTGGTTGGATTGGATACGAAGGAGACTTCTATTTTTCATTTTATGATCGGCTTCATGTTTATTCGCATGATGCCGAGGAGTGGATACTCCGCCCGGAAAAATTTGTGGCGCATTCGAATCCTTCGGTCTCTGCAAATCTTGATTTCAAGCCGCTGCTTGGCAGGGATGAGTTTATAGGGATGGTCGATTCTGCGCAGGAGTTCATTGCTGCTGGCGACATTTATCAAGTCTGTCTGAGCCACCCCTTCGTTGCTGCTGGAGGGGATGACCCATGGGCTTTTTATGAGATGCTGAGAAAGCATTCTCCCGCTCCACATGCGGCGTTTCTGGACTGCGGAGATTTACAAATCGCCTCGGCTTCGCCGGAGAGTTTTTTGAATATGTCGGGCAGGCACATTCAAACCAGGCCGATCAAGGGCACGCGGCCTCGCAGTCCCGACCAGGCGGGGGATAGATTAAGTTCGCAGGAGCTACTGACATCCTCAAAAGAAATCGCGGAGTTGGTCATGATTACCGACCTCGAGCGCAATGATCTGGGCCGCGTTTGCCGCTACGGGTCAGTCCACGTGCCGGAGTTGCTCCGCCTTGAAAGTTACGAGCAGGTTTTTCATCTGGTCTCTACCATTTCAGGAGAATTGCGATCCGATGTGAGCCATGTTGCAGCATTGCGCGAGTGTTTCCCGGGTGGGTCGATTTCGGGTGCTCCAAAAAAACGCGCCATGGAGATCATTCGGGCGCTCGAAGTGCATCCACGCGGCATCTACACGGGAGCAATCGGCTACTTTGGTTACAATGGCGAGAGTCGTTTTTCGATTGCTATAAGGACTGCGGTTTTTGAGCCGACTCGCTCCCATTTCCATGTGGGAGCCGGCATCGTGGCGGATTCCATAGGGGAAAAGGAATGGGAGGAAACATGGCACAAGGCGGAGGGGTTACTTCTTTCCGCAAGGGCTTGCTCGGGCGCTCAGAGATAGGCGCTCCCAAGGTGCTGCTTCAATCGGGGGTCGAAAAAGAAGTCGCGCGCTGCGATGGGGAATACATTTTCACACTCCGGATGGCTGGGATTCAGAAGGTAGTTTGGCTCCTCCTGTATCAAAACCGATGGCACCTGCAAAATAGCGGAACGCTTGGAGCGAAGCCATTCAGTCCCGGCCTCGCGGGTTGCGCCGGATGGCAGAGTCTCATCCCAACCGCGTGGCAGTGTTGCAATTTTTTCAATTGATAAAGAACCCAAATTCAGTTCCAGAAAACTAAAACGCACACACTTTGTTTTTGGGGTGAGATGGACGAGCAATTCCAAGGCGGCAAGTGCCCGGGAGCTGGCAAGATAGACGCAGGGATGGCCGGGATGATTCCAGCGCCCTCCATGCAAGCGCGCTCCTTCACCATCGAAGGCGGAGGTGCGCCACTTGTGGTTCACAATGCGATAGGCTCGAAGCATAAGAAACCCTCAGGCGAAGACTCCGTGATCGATCTGGCCAATGAGGTCCTCCACCATTCTGGCTCCGACCTCCGTGTCGCAAAAAGCGATGGGTGTCTCGCCGCTCATCGCGTGCGCCGGAGACTTCAGCCACTCGCGGGCGGCTTCTTCTGCTCCGAAAAGTTCAAAAGCCTTTCCAAAAACCCTCGCAAGCCGAGCGATACGATCGCTTTCGTTCTTGTCAAAATGACCTGTTTTTTTGCGACGATGGAGTGTTGCTCTTGAAATATCGAGCCAATTTGCTAATTGCTCCTCACTCACATCAAGCCAACGTCGGAGCACCTCGAATTCATCATAAAGAAAACCATGCCTCAGCTGCTCTACAATTGGGCTAGATGGCATCTCGTCATTCAAGATGTTATCATTTTTAGGTAGGAATTGTTCGATGATTCTGGGGCTGTAAAGCGCTCTTCTCATATGAGACAACATAAACATTCTTATGAATCATTGTCAACATTTCCCGCAAATTTTTTCAAATCTTCCGCCCAACCTGTTTTCCATTCCATCGGCACGCCATCCCATTCGATTTTTAGGCCGGCGGACTGCAAAGCATGCCGTTTCAAAAACAGCCGTTTCTCCAAAGCGAGGGTCCAGCCGGTTTGGATAAACTCAAGATAGCAATCCTCTGAAGGGCCATAGATTTTGTCTCCCACCACGGGGTGACCGGCATGGGAGGCGTGAACTCGAATCTGGTGGGTGCGCCCAGTGACAGGTTGCGCCTCGACCATTGAAAAACTCCCCGCCGTGTTTTCGATATTTTTTAATACTCGAAAATGCGTTTTAGCGTGGGCTCCTGCAGGGTGGACCATCCGCTTGAGATGAATCTTCGTTGGCTCCACTTCCCCCTGTCTGATGATTGGCGCATCAATGGAAAAAAATTCATCGTTTGGGTGCCCGCATAGGATGGTCAGATACGTCTTTTTTATCTTTCCTTCTTGCATCGCGATGGCCGCTCGGCGTGCGGCGGCGGCGTGTTTTGCGACCAATACCAATCCACTCGTCTCGCGGTCGAGACGGTTGATCAACGAGACCTGTCCCGCATTGGCGATTTCATAGCAAAGAAGCTCTCTCAAGCCGTCCCAAAGAGTGCGCGTTCCATCAGGCTTGCTGGGGTGCACGAGGAGCCCAGCTGGCTTGTCCACGACCAAAAGGTCGGGAGTCTCCCCGATAATCCGGAACTCTTCTTGATCCACGAGCATGAGATGTTGAGTATGACTGCTCCATGGTCTCTCTGCAAAACGTCACGCGCATTTATTCCTCCGGGATCGGGGAGGTTCGCGCATTGGATGGCGTCTCACTTGATCTTGATTCTGGTGCTTTTGCCACGATCACCGGCCCCAGCGGGTGTGGGAAAAGCACGCTGCTCAATCTCCTTGGCGGGCTTGACCACCCGACATCGGGTGAGATTCGTGTTGCTGGCATTCCCTTGCACGATGCAGGTGAGGCCGAGCTCACCCGCTACCGTCGGAATACGCTCGGTATTGTCTTCCAATTTTTCAACCTCCTCCCTGCCATGACAGTTCGGGAAAATGTGGAATTGCCATTGCTCTTGCGCGGCGAGTCCGCCTCGCTCGCAAACACAAGAGTATCGGAAATGCTCGACCTCGTCGGGTTATCGCATCGAGCCTCCCATTTTCCCCATCAGCTTAGTGGCGGTGAGATGCAGCGCACTGCCACGGCGAGGGCCTTGGTTGGACATCCGGCACTCCTCTTGGCTGATGAGCCGACGGGCAATCTTGACTCCGCCAATGCCGCGATGGTTTGCGAGACATTTTCAAAGATTGCTTCCCAAAAAATTGCCACCTTGATTATTGTCACTCACAGCGACTCAGTTGCCGCACTGGCGCCGGTTCGTATACAAATGCTCGATGGAAAAATACTCTCCAAAAGTGACTCTGGCTTTGCCTTCTGACACCCCGCAGTTCTGCATTTCGCCTCTTTTCCGATCCACCCGCATCAATCCTTAAAATCCCATTCGCACCTTGGAAAAACAACGCACACTTGCCTCATCCGCCAGCCTCACTGGCAGCGCCCTGCATACAGGCGAAAATGTCACTCTCACGATTTTGCCCGCACCAGTCGGTCACGGCTTTAAATTTCAGCGTATCGATTTGCCTGATGAGCCGATTGTCGATGCCGCCGCCGCATATGTGAAGACCGTGGAGCGCGCGACCACGCTTGTCCAAGGCATGGTCAAAATCCACACAGTGGAGCATGTTCTCTCGGCTCTCACCGGAATGGGTGTGGACAATGCCCTCATCCAGATGGATGCCAACGAGCCCCCAATCGGCGATGGCAGCGCATCCGAATACATCGCTCTCATCAATAAAGCCGGCATCATCGAGCAGGATGCGCCTCGCCGCTACATTGATATCCGCGAACCGGTCACCATTGAGTCTAACGGCTCGATCCTCGTCATTCTCCCGGATACAAAATTCCGGGTCTCCTGCACGCAGGTCGGCCCCGAGGGGCGTTTCACCCAATTTCTTTCCACGGAAATCACCCCCGAGATTTACGAAAAAGAAATCGCCCCCGCCCGCACCTTTGTTTTTTACGAGGATGTGAAGCCCCTCATGGATAAAGGCCTCATCAAAGGCGGGAGCCTCGAAAACGCCATCGTCGCCAGGGGTGACAGCGTCCTCAGCAAAGAGCCGCTTCGCTTCCCGGACGAGTTCGTTCGCCACAAGATTCTTGATATCGTTGGTGATCTCGCGCTCTCAGGTCGTTTCATCCGAGGCCATGTTGTTGCCGTAAAACCCGGCCACGGCATCAATACCGAGGCCGCCAAAATTCTCGCCGAGCGCTTCAATGCCGTCGCGCCAGCCGCAGCCAAACCCGTTGCCGCCTCGCCTGGTGCCCTCGACATCAATGCCGTCATGCAGATTCTCCCGCACCGCTATCCTTTCCTCATGGTGGATCGCATTGTGGACTTCGATGGCGAATTGAAAGCCACCGGCGTGAAAGCTGTCACCATCAACGAACCGTATTTCCAAGGACACTTTCCCAACCATCCCGTCATGCCAGGCGTTCTTCAACTCGAAGCCATGGCTCAGGTTGCCAGCATCATCATGATGCGCCGCACTGAGAATGAGGGGAAAATCGGCTACTTCATGAGTGCCGATGAAGTCAAATTCCGCAAACCCGTCATGCCCGGCGACACACTCTTCATCGAGTGCGAGCTCACCAGCGCCAAGAAACGCCTCGGCAAGGCCTCCTGCCGCTGCTTGGTCAATGGCGAGGTCGTCTCCGAAGGAATCCTGCTCTTTGGCCTTGTCGATAAATGACAAAAATCCATCCTAGCTCGGTCATCGACCCCTCTGCGATTCTGCACCCCGATGTTGAGGTGGGGCCATTCTGCCACATCGGCCCGCAGGTCGAGATGGGATGCGGAACGCGCCTCATTGGCCATGTCTCCATAGCCGGCCCCACACGTATCGGAGAGGGGAATGTGTTCTACCCCTACTGCTCGATCGGCCAGCGCTCGCAAGATCTGAAATACACCTCCGAGCCGACCTATCTGGAAATTGGAAACAACAACTCCTTCCGCGAATTTTGCACGGTCAACCGCGGCACCCTTCCGGGAACAAAAACCATCGTCGGTCATCACGGAAATTTCCTCGCCTACTCACATATCGCTCATGACTGCATCGTCGGGGATCATGTCCTTTTTTCGAATAACGGAACGCTCGCCGGTCATGTGATCGTCGAGGACCATGTGGTTATCAGCGGTCTCTCTGGAGTGCATCAATTCTGCCGCCTGGGACAGCACTCGATCATCGGAGGTTGCACAAAAATAGTTCAGGACGTCCCACCCTACATGATTGCGGATGGCAACCCTGCTGAGGTCCGTGGAATCAATCAGGTTGGACTCGAGCGCCGTGGTTTCCTACCCGAGGATACTCGCACACTCCGTGAGGCCTATCGATTGCTCTACCGCTCGAATCTCAATGTCAAACAAGCCTGCGAAAAAATCGCCGCCGACTTTTCCGGGCCCGATGTCATTGCCCGCCTCCTTGCCTTCGTGGCATCGAGCAAGCGCGGCATCATCCGATAAACCATTACTCAATAATCCCACCATGCCCACTGTCCACGCTTACGCCGCTCAATCCCCGACATCGCCCCTTGAACCCTTCACCTACGAACTCCCTCCCATCGGGCCCGAGCATGTCGACATCCGCGTCGAATACTGCGGAATCTGCCACTCGGATCTCAGCATGCTCCGCAACGAGTGGGGCTTTTCCTCCTACCCGCTTGTCCCCGGACACGAAGTCGTTGGCCGCGTCGAGGCCGTTGGTTCGATGGTTAAAAATCTTGTCCCCGGCGACCGCGTCGGGCTCGGCTGGTTTTCCGAAAGCTGCATGAATTGTCCTCAATGCATGGGCGGTGACCACAACCTCTGTGCCACAGGCGAGGGGACTATCGTCGGGCGCCACGGTGGCTTCGCCGATCTCGTCCGCTCCCATTGGGCCTGGGCGACAAAACTTCCCGAAGCCCTTTCCTCAGTCAGCGCCGGTCCGCTCTTTTGCGGAGGCATCACAGTCTTCAGCCCCATCGTCGAATTCGGAGTCCGGCCCACAGATCGAGTTGGTGTCATTGGCATCGGAGGTCTCGGTCACCTCGCCGTGCAATTTCTCAATAAATGGGGCTGCGAAGTCACCGCCTTCACTTCATCTACCGACAAAACCGAGGAACTCAAAAAGCTCGGTGCCCACCGCGTTGTGAATTCCCGCGATGCGGAGGCGATGAAATCCGAAGCCAACCGCTTCGATTTCATCATCAGCACAGTCGCCGTCCCGCTCGATTGGATGGGCTACATCTCCGCGCTCGCTCCCAAAGGCCGCCTCCACACAGTGGGAGCCATTCCCGAGCCTGTCACGCTGGCAGCCTTCCCTCTGATCATGGGCCAGCGCTCCTTCTCGGGTTCCCCGCTCGGCAGCCCGGCCACCACCGCCCGCATGCTCGACTTCTGCGCCCGCCATCAAATCGCACCGCTCGTTGAGGAATTCGCGCTCTCGGATGTCAACGCCGCCATCGACCGCCTCGAAAACGGCAGCCCAAGATACCGCATCGTCCTCAAGGCTTGATCCGCTGGCCTTTTAAAAATTCCGAAAAAACCTTTGCCAAACCCATTCGGAAAATCGATATTCCTCGCCCCCATCAATTGCCTCGTGGTGTAACGGTAGCACTGCAGATTCTGGATCTGTTTGTCATGGTTCGAATCCATGCGAGGCAGCCACCCGCATAAACACTCGCTCTGCGGCCAGGTGGGGTTCAAATACGATCCGAGGAAAATCTTTTTTGTCCACCTGATGCCCTTTCTTGCCGCCTTTTTGCGAGGCTCTTGAAGGCTTGTCATTCTCACCCACCCCCATACTATAGCACGCTCCAGAAACGCGCCTTGCGGACTGGATTTTAACCAATGAAAATTTACATAGACGGCGAGTTTTACGACAAAGAGAACGCAAAAATTTCGGTTTTCGACCACGGATTGCTTTATGGCGACGGCGTTTTTGAGGGGATTCGGTTTTACAAGGGCCGCGTGTTCCGTCTCGAAGAGCATATCGACCGCCTGTTCGATTCCGCCCGTGCGATTTGCCTCAATATCGGCCTCGATAAAGCTGCTGTCACCGAAGCGACGCTCGAGACCATACGCCGCAATGAACTTCAAGACGGTTATGTGCGTCTGGTTGTGACGCGCGGGGTGGGGGATTTGGGTTTGAATCCAGCCCTTTGTCCGAAGGCCTCGATTGTGATCATCGCCTCCAAAATCACTCTTTATTCTCCCGACAAATATCAGAACGGCCTTGAGGTGGTGACCTGTGCCACCCGGCGTATTCCGCATGGGGCCTTGAGCCCGATGGTGAAGTCGCTGAACTACCTCAACAATGTCCTCGCTAAAATCGAGGCGCAGAATGCCGGGGCGGGCGAGGGCCTCATGCTCAATGAACAGGGGTTCGTGGCCGAGTGCACGGGCGACAATATTTTCATCGTAAAAAATGGCGTCATCACCACGCCGCCGATTGCCTCGGGCGCGCTCGCCGGAGTGACCCGCGCGGTGGTCTTTGAACTCGCCGCCGAGTTTGGCATTCCGATCCACGAGCCCATGATGACCCGCTACGATATTTACACGGCGGACGAATGTTTTCTCACAGGCACAGCCGCCGAGGTCATTCCGGCTGTGAAGCTCGATACACGCTTGATCGGCGATGGTCTGCCCGGGCCGATTACCAAAAAGCTCATCGCGCGCTTCCACGAGTTGACAGCATCCACCGGCGCGTCGATCTATAAATAACAAGATGCAGTGTGATGTTTGCCAGACTAAGGAGGCCACCGTTTTCCTGACGCAGATCGTCGATGGGAAAATGCAAAAAGTTAACCTCTGCGAAGGGTGCTCGAAAGAAAAGGGTGTCAATGATCCCACGGGTTTTGCCCTCGCCGACCTTCTGCTGGGATTGGGAGCTTCTCAAGAAATTGAAAAGTCTCCCGCTGCTTTGAAATGCCCCGTCTGCGGATTCACTCAAGCTGATTTCAAAAAGACCGGTCGGCTTGGCTGCAGCAATTGCTACACGGTTTTTGCCGATGGCATCGCTCCCATGCTGAAAAACATGCACAAGGGCACGCAGCACACCGGCAAAACGCCCGCCGCGTTTCACAAAATCCGCGAACACGACGAAAAAATAAAAGCCCTCCAAGACGATCTCAACAAGGCCATCGAGGCGGAGGAATTTGAACTCGCCGCCAACCTCCGCGACCAAATCCGCCAAGTGGAGGCCGAACTCGCCTCATGAAATTTTCCCGCATTATCGCAAACTCCGGCGAATGGCTTTCGGGCGATGGCCCCAACCGACAAATCGTTGTTTCGAGCCGCGTTCGCCTCGCCCGCAATCTTCGAGACAAGCCCTTCCCCGGTTGGGCTAAAAAATCCGAGCGCCTGGATGTGATGAACCTCGTCAAGCAGGCTGTGGAGCATCTTCCCGAAATGGCGGAATCCTATTCCGAAAACCTCGAGGCTCTCTCTCCCTTGGAAAAACAGGTGCTCGTCGAGCGTCATCTCATTAGTCGCGAACACGCGGCCAAAGGCGTCGGCAGCGCGGTGGTGATGAATGCCCCGCAATCGCTCAGCGTGATGATCAACGAGGAGGACCACCTCCGCATGCAGGCGATTCGCTGCGGTCTTCAGCTCGACAATGTTTTCAAGATGATCAATCGCGTGGATTCAGAACTCGAAGACAGTCTGGAATTCGCCTACAGCTCGGAGCTCGGCTACCTCACGGCCTGCCCGTCAAATGTCGGCACCGGCATGCGTGCCTCGGCCATGCTCCACCTGCCTGGCCTCGTCATGAGCGACCAGATCAACAAGATCATCAATTCCGTGAATAAAATCGGCCTCGCCGTCCGTGGTCTCCACGGCGAAGGCACCGAGGCGATGGGCAACCTCTTCCAGGTCTCAAACCAGACGACCCTCGGCGAAGCGGAGGAGGAAATCATTGGACGCCTGAACCGCGTCATCGAGCAGGTCATCGAGCATGAGCAAAATGCCCGCGCCCTCCTGGCTCAGCGCAAAGCGATCACCCTGCACGACCAGATCGGCCGCGCTTACGGCCTCCTCTGCCATTCCTATTCGATCAGTTCCAAGGAAGCCCTGAATCTTCTTTCGATTATCAAGCTCGGCATCGACCTTGCCGTTTTTCCCGATGCCCACCGCTTCCCAGTGGATGAGCTTTTTATCGAAACCCAACCCGCCCATCTTCAAAAAGGCGCACAGGTCGTAAAAATGTCCTCCGAGGAAAGGGACGCCTTGCGCGCCACTATTATTCGGGCCAAACTATCTCAGGTGCCGCAGCCGGACATAGCCCGTCTTAGGCTCGCCACACCCGCAACCACCGAAAATCAATGATGAACAACTTCACTCCACGCGCCCAACAGGTTCTCGCCCTTGCCCGCAAGGAAGCCGACCGCTTCAATCACAACTATGTCGGCACCGAGCATTTGCTTCTGGGTTTGATTAAACTTGGTCAAGGTGTGGCGGTTAATGTCCTTCAAAAGATGGGCCTCGACCTCGAAACCGTCCGCATGGAGGTCGAAAAACAAGTCGGCTCCGGCCCCGAGACAAAAATGGTGGGCAATATCCCCTACACTCCGCGTGTCAAAAAAGTGCTCGCCCTCGCTGGCAAAGAGGCCAAAAGCCTCCAGCACTCCTATGTCGGCACCGAGCACATTCTTCTGGGTTTGCTCCGCGAAGGCGAAGGCGTCGCAGCCCGCGTTCTGAAAAATCTCGAGGTCGATATTGAGCGCACCCGCAATGAAATTCTCAAGGAACTCGATCCGAATTTCGCACCCGAGGAGGAGAGCGACACGATTCCCACCGAGGCCGGTCCGAGCGGCAAGCCTTCTGGAAAAACCCCCGCTCTCAAAGCTTATGGCCGCGACCTCACCGAGCAGGCCCGCAAAGGCGAGCTCGACCCCGTCATCGGCCGCGCCGATGAGATCGAGCGCATCGTTCAAATCCTCTGCCGCCGCACCAAGAACAACCCCGTGCTCATCGGCGAAGCCGGTGTTGGCAAGACAGCCATCGCCGAAGGCCTCGCCCAGGAGATCATTTCCGGCAATGTTCCTGAAATTCTCCGCGACAAACGCGTCGTCACTCTCGACCTCGCCCTCATGGTGGCCGGCACAAAATACCGTGGTCAGTTCGAGGAGCGCATCAAGGCCGTGATGGATGAGATTCGCAAAAATAAAAACATCATTCTTTTCATCGACGAACTCCACACGCTCGTCGGAGCCGGTTCGGCTGAAGGGGCGATGGATGCCTCGAATATCATCAAGCCAGCTCTCAGCCGTGGCGAAATGCAGTGCGTCGGCGCGACCACGCTTAACGAATACCGCAAATACATCGAGAAGGACTCCGCCCTCGAGCGCCGTTTCCAGCAGGTCAAAGTCGAGGCTCCCACTGTCGATCAGACGATTCAGATTCTTCACGGCATCCGTCCGAAATACGAGGCGCACCACAAGGCCAAGTTCCTCGACGAGTCGCTCGAAGCCGCTGCCAAACTCTCCGACCGCTACCTCACCGGACGCTTTCTGCCGGACAAAGCGATCGACCTCATGGACGAAGCCGGCTCCCGCGCGCGCATCGCTGCGATGACCCGTCCGCCGAATGTCAAAGACATCGAAGCCGAAATTGAAACTATCCGCCTCGACAAGGAAACTGCCATTAAGTCCCAGGACTTCGAGAAGGCAGCGTCTCTCCGCGATGTCGAGAAGCAGGCCAAGGACAAGCTCGATGGCATCCTCTCCGAATGGCGTGCCAATAAAGAGGAGAAGGAAGTCACTGTGAGTGCCGATGAGATCATGCAGGTTCTCTCAAAGTGGACCGGCGTTCCTCTTTCCCGTATGGAGCAGCAGGAAACTGCGAAGCTCCTCGCGATGGAAGGCGAACTCGAGGGTAAGGTCATCGGCCAAAACGAGGCCGTTGTGGCCATCAGCAAAGCCCTCCGCCGCTCCCGCGCCGACCTCAAGGATCCGAAGCGTCCGATCGGGTCGTTCATTTTCCTCGGCCCAACCGGTGTCGGAAAAACCTTCCTCGCCCGCACGCTGGCCGAGTTCATGTTCGGCACCGCCGACTCGCTCATCCAGATCGACATGAGCGAATACATGGAGAAATTCAGCGCCTCCCGCCTGATCGGTTCGCCTCCCGGCTACATCGGCTATGAAGAGGGCGGCCAACTCAGCGAGGCCGTTCGCCGCAAGCCCTACGCCGTTGTGCTTTTCGACGAAATCGAAAAAGCCCACCCGGATGTCATGCATCTCCTCCTGCAAATCCTCGAGGAGGGCAAAATCACCGACTCGCTCGGTCGCAAAATCGACTTCCGCAACACGATCATTATCATGACCTCGAATGTCGGCGCGGAGCTGATCAAAAAACAGACTACACTCGGCTTTGGTGCTCCTGTCGCAGGCACAGAGAATTACGACGCCATGAAGGATAAGATCCTCGGCGAAGCCAAGCGCGTCTTCAAACCCGAGTTCATCAATCGCCTTGACGACCTCATCGTCTTCCACACGCTCGAGAAGCCCGACCTTATCAAGATTGTGGACCTCGAGATCAGCAAAGTCGTGGAGCGTATCAAGACGAAGGATATCCACCTCACGCTCGATCCCACAGCCCAGGAATTCCTCATCAGCAAAGGCTACGACCCGACTTACGGTGCCCGCCCGATGCGACGCGCCGTGGAAAGATACATCGAAGATCCGATGGCCGAGGAAGTGCTCAAAGGAAACATCAAGCCGGGCGATGCTGTCACCGTTCAACGCGACGGCGACAAGCTCGGCTTTGTCATCGCGCACAAGGCCGAGGAGGCTGTCGCCGAGACTTCCGCGAAGTAAAAAGTCTCCAAACTCTCACAAACCCTTTTTTGCGCATCTGTGCAAAAAAGGGTTTGTCGCTTTTCGGGTTGGATGCACCCGCTTGCTCCCCGCTGGAGTTGACATCTCGTGGCTATTACCGCCAAATCCTCTGCAGCCGTTCTTTTTGAAAGATGTCCCCTCAATTCTCAATACCTCTGAGTCGATTGGAATCCGGCCCGCGTTTTTGGCCGGCGGCGGCGTCTTTGGCCGGAATCGTCCTTCTTGCCCTTTTTCTCGGCACCTTGGCTCAAATTGTCGGGCCCGTTGCGATTCCATGGATTGAGGATCATTCCCAATCGCCCTTCGCAAAGGCTCGCGCTGCTGGTGTCGATCTCGTTTCCCTTGAGCAGGCGCAGGCCATGGTTCTCGCCGGACAAGTTCTCGTTCTCGATGCGCGTTCGCTGGCCGATTTCGATTCAGGGCACCTACCCGGCGCCGTCTCGTTTCCAAATGCGACCCGAAGCGAGTCCTACTACGAACTCGCGGCCCTGCTCCAGCCTGAACAGCCACTGCTCGTCTATTGCTCCAGCAAGACATGCGACGACGCCTTGCAATTGGCGCTGTTTCTTAGGGAACAGGGATCGCAAAAAATCCACCTCTTTGCGGATGGCTTTCAAACCTGGAGGGAGGCCGGACTTCCCTCCGAATGAGACAGCGGTCTTCCACTCTTTGGCTCGTGCTGGAATGGTCCGCCAGCCTCCTTGTTGCGGCGGTCTTTCTTCTCGCGTCGGTTCCAAAAATCATGAACCCCGCAGCATTTGCCTCGGCGGTTTACCAAATGAACCTCCTGCCAGGCGTGCTTGTGAATCCTGTGGCCATTTACCTGCCTTGGATCGAGTTTGTCGCGGCTTGCGCGCTGGTGATCGTGCCTCCCGCGCGCCGTGGCGCATTGGCCTTGCTGGGGTTCCTCTTGGCGGCATTCACCTTGGCTCTCATGTGGAATTTCATTCGAGGCACAGCAATGTCCTGCGGTTGTTTCGGCGGCACATTTCTTGAAACGATTTTCCCGCCATGGACCGCCCCCCTTCGCAACCTGCTCCTCCTCGGCCTCGTCTGTATCGCGATAGAAGCCACCCGGCAGCGCGAGATAAAGTAAGGGCGGCTCCCGCCGCGCAAGTCGGACGGCGGCGGCGCGCCATCCCTACCCTTGGGGAGAACGAGCGCGCTGCTGCGCGGGTGGTGCGGCAGCACCCATCGAAAATGTGTGGTAGGGATGACAGGCCCTTGGCGTCCCAATTTTCAGCTGCGAAGCGGCGTCTCAGGGGGGGTATGGCCGTCTCGGCCGTCCAGGCGCAAGGCGTGGTTTTTTTATCGATGAGGTTGCGGCGCAAGTGTCTTTCACGGTCGAGACGACCGCGCACCCTTCTTTTTCGCTCGGCGGCGCTACGGCTCGTCCTTACGCAAACGGCACATAGTGCGGTTGCAGGACTGCGACCGAGCGGGATTGCAGCGGATACTCGGCCATGTGCGGAAAGACGCCCGCCTGCGGGG
>JBILMW010000034.1:0-17799 GCA_044375335.1 Terrimicrobiaceae bacterium
CGGAACGACCGCTGGCGGCACCACGGTATCAGCTACCGGAGCTGCCCTGCAGCTCCAAGGCGACATCACGGTGGGCGCTGAAGCCCTCTCGCTCACTGGCACTGGTGTGAGCAGCTCTACAGGTGCCTTACGCAACATTTCTGGCAACAATACCTTCGGCGGGCCCATCACTATCGGAGGCACTACCCAAATCAACTCGGATGCCGGACTCCTCACTCTCTCGGGAGGCATGTCTACTTCGAGCCAAGTTACATTTGGAGGTGCTGGAAGCCACCTCGTGAGCGGTAATGTGAGCGGCAGTGGATCTATAAGAAGTAATGCCGCTAGCGTGAGATTGACACTCAGCGGAGCCAATACATTCACCGGGAATCTCGTAGTTGATGCAGGCACGGTCACAATATCGTCGATTGGTAATGCAGGCGAAGCCAGCGCAGCCGGTGCCGGATCCGCGATCAGCATAAGCGCAGCGCAAGGAACAGGAACTCTTGTTTACACAGGCTCGGCGGCGACATCGAACAAGACAATCGCCCTGTCGGGAGGGCCTAATCGGCTGATGACAATCACCCAAAACGGCACGGGCTTGCTGAAATTCACCAGCAATGTGACCTCCACCAGCTATGGTTTCAGAACACTGGTCCTCGGTGGAAGCGGCTTGGGGGAAATGGCCGGTGCCATTGTCGATTCCGCGTCAGGAACCACAATGACCACTGCCACTGTCGGTAGCGGCAACACCACGCTCACCCTTGCGTCGGTGGACGGTGTATCGGTCGGTTCTTCGATAAGCGGAGCTACTATCGCGAATGGCACGACCATCACCGCACTGAGTGGAAATATTGCCACTCTCAGCAATGCCACGACTGGCAATGTGACTGGATTTACCACCGTCCTCACCATCCCAGGGGTTACGAACCCCACCGGAGTCACCAAGAACGGCACCGGCACATGGACGCTCTCTGGTGCCAATACCTACAGCGGCAACACAACGATCAGCGCAGGTGCTTTAAACATCCAGCACTCCAATGCCCTCGGAACCACTGCTCGCGGCACGACAGTCGCCTCCGGAGCCGCCCTGCAACTCCAAGGCGACATCACCGTCGGCGCCGAAGCCCTCTCGCTCACCGGCACCGGTGAGAGCACCACTGGCGCCCTGCGCAGCATCTCCGGCAACAACACCTACGGCGGAGCCATTACCCTTGCCGGAGCCACACGCATCAACTCGGATGCCGACATGCTCACCCTCTCCGGCGGTATCAGTGGCACGCAGAACCTCACCATCGGCGGTGCTGGCAACACGACGATCAGTAGCGCTATTGCCACCAGCACCGGCACGCTCACCAAAGACGGAGCAGGCACGCTGATCCTCTCTGCCAACAATACCTACACCGGCAACACAACGGTCAGCCTGGGTGTTATAAATATCCAGCACGCCAATGGGCTTGGCACCACGGCCAATGGCACCACGGTCTCTTCCGGAGCGGCCTTGCAACTCCAAGGCGGCATCACCGTGGGCGCCGAAGCCCTCTCGCTCAATGGCACGGGTGTGAGCACCGATGGCGCCCTGCGCAACATTTCCGGTAGCAATACCTACGGCGGAGCCATTACCCTCGCAGGTGCCACGCGCATCAACTCGGATGCCGATCTTCTCACGCTATCCGGCGGAATTGGCGGCACTCAAAACTTGACCATTGGCGGTGCTGGCAACACGACGATCAGTAGCGCCATTGCCACCAGCACCGGCACGCTCACCAAGGACGGCCTTGGCACTCTCGTCCTCTCCGGCAACAACACCTACAGCGGCACCACGACGGTCACCGCCGGAACGCTGCAGCTCGGCCATGCCAACGCGCTGGGCGCCACGACCTCCGGCCTTGTGGTGAATGGCACGCTCGACCTCAACGGCAACAGCATTACCAAGTCCACCTTGAGCGGCGAGACGGGTAACATCACCAGCTTATCCGCCGCCACGCTCACCTTCAACAGAACCAACGCCGCGATAGGCACCTACAATGGAACGATCGGAGGCGATGTGGCACTCTCCATTACAAACTCAAACACCAGTGGCTCAAGCACCGTCCTCACTCTCGGCGGCAGCAACACCTACACCGGCAACACCACGATCTATAACTCCGCCCTCGCCATCACAAACGGCGCCGCACTCGGCAACAGCACGGTGATTGTGCAGAAAGGCGGGCAATCAACTGCCGATTACGGTGGCCAGATCAGGCTGTCGGGCGGCATCACCGTATCCAACAACATGACCCTCGCTGGCCAAGGCTACGGGGGCTACAACGGCGCGTTGCGTAACAACAGTGGCAACAACACCTACACCGGCACGATTACGATAGCGGCTTCGGAGACCACGACCCGCATTACCTCAGCCAGTGGCACGCTTTCCCTCAATGGCACGATTAGCCTGGGGGCAGCAACCTACGGCAACCTCTTCCAGCACGCTGGCGGCGACATCCGCCTCGGCGGTAACGGCATCACCGGATCGGCTACATCGTTCAATGTGCTTGGTGGTGGCTCGAATTATTTGATCACCGACCGAGCGAACGCCTGGGCTGGCACGACGGGGCTTACATTGGGAAGTAGCGGATCCACCTCCTACGGTCGCGTGGACCTCAATGGCAACGACCAGACCATTTCGACCATAACCGCGGGAGGCAATGCCACCACCAATGATTACTTCAATAACATCATCACCAACCGCAGCGGCACGCTCGCCACGCTCACAGTCAACAGCAGTTCTACTAACTCCACTTTTGCCGGCACTCTCTCCGGCAATCTGGCCCTCACGAAAGCTGGAAGCAGATCACTGATTCTTACCGCCAACAACACCTACACCGGCACCACAACCATCAGCGCCGGCAACCTCTCCATCAGCACCGTCTCTGCCGTCGGCTCCACATCCGGCATCAACCTCGCCAACGCCACCACGCTCATCTACACAGGTGGCGCCGCCGCCACGCTCGACCGCGCCATCTCCGTCACCGCCGGCACAGGCACAATCCGCAACAATGGTGGTGCGCTCACCCTCACAGGCGGCCTCAGCAAAAACGGCACCACGCTCACCTTCGACTCCGGCACCTTCAATGTGGACACCATTGGCATTAGCGGATCCGCCGCCAACTCCGACCTCGTCATCGACGGCGCCACAGTCAACCTCAATGTCGCGAACGACTACAACGGCCCAACAACTATCAAAAATGGGGCCACTCTGAACGCCAATATCACAGGCGCCCTCCCGATCGCCAATGGTCGTTCCGATGTCTTGATTGACCCCATTGGAAGCGCCGGATCCACCCTCGTGCTCGGAGCCAGCCAATCCATCGCCTCCCTCACCGGCGCCGCCAGCTCGAATGTCACCCTCGGCTCCAACAACACCCTCACGATTGGCACCACGAGCGGCAACACCACCTACGCCGGCCGCATCACCGGCGGCAGCACCTCCGCCATCGTCAAAGACGGCGCCAGCACCCAAATCCTCACCGGCAACAACACCGGCTTCACCGGCACCACTACGGTCAACGGCACCGGCACCCTCACCGCCGCCGCCGCCAACGCCCTCGGTGGCACCACAAACATAGATGTCAACGGCGGCTCCCTCCTCGTCGCAGTCGCCAATGCTGTGAACAGCAATGCAAACATCAACCTCGGTGGCGGCACACTCGCTGTGAGTGGAAATTTCAACCAGAATGTCGGTCTCCTCACCCTCAGCGCCGACTCCGTCATCGATCTGAACGGATTCTCCGGCATCCTGCGCTTTGGCGGCGTTGGCTCCTGGGCATCCAGCGCCAACCTCGCCATCTGGAACTGGAATGGAATCAACCAATACAACACCCCTGTGGGCGACGGCGCCAACAACCGCCGTGTCGTCTTCACCAACAATTCCGGCCTCGATTCCTACCTCGACCGCATCAGTTTCTACAGCGGAAACGGCACGGGCTTCGCTGGAAACGCCTTCGAAAAATCCTTCACACAATCCGGCTTTGCGACCGGCACAGAAATCATAGCCGTCCCCGAACCCGAAACCTACATCACCGGCGTCCTCCTCCTGCTCGGCTTCGGCATCTACCAACTCCGCCTCGCCCGCCAAGGACAAGGCCTCCTCTCCCGCCTCACCTTCCTCCAGCGGAGGAAGTGTTAAGTATTAAGCATTAAGTTTTAAGAGCCGCCATCCCCCATCCATGCCATTCAAACTGGGGGTCAGTGTTCATTTTCTTTCATTTTTGCAGACGCCGCTTCGCGGCTGAAGTTTGGGACGCCAAGGGCCTGGCGGTCCCTACCTTGTGTTAAGGAGACGCCGCTGCGCGGCTGAAGAATGGGTCATGCGAGACGATGAACCCAGTGTCACGCCGTAGCCGCGAAGCGCGTAGGCGGATCCCTTCGAATGATTTTGTCACGAAGCGCGCTGCCGCGCGGTCCCTTGTAGCGGCGTCTCTATGAGCGCCGCAAGCATTTCGCGGATCACCACCTGCCGCAGGTAGTGGAGATGTCGTAGTCTGGAGGCTATGGCATCTGCAGCATCGTTATTATCCAGATGGGAAATCCTCACGCCATTCAAACTGGGGGTCAGTGTTCATTTTCTTTCATTTTTGCTGACGCCGCTTCGCGGCTGAAGAATGGGTCATGCGAGGACGATGAACCCTCCCAGGGTTTCGAATCGCGCTGCCGCGCGGTTCCTTGTAGCGGCGTCTCTATGAGCGCCGCAAGCGTTGCGCGGAGCACCACCTGCCGTAGGTAGTGGAGGTGTCGTAGTCTGGAGGCTATGACATCTACAGCATCGTTAATATCCAGATGGGAAATCCTCACGCCGACAAACTAAGAGGCAGTGTTCATTTTCTTTCATTTTTGCAGACGCTGCTTCGCGGCTGAAATTTGGGTCATGCGAGGACGATGAACCCAGTGTCACGCCGTAGCCGCGAAGCGCGTAGGCGGATCCCTTCGAATGATTTTGTCACGAAGCGCGCTGCCGCGCGGTCCCTTGTAGCGGCGTCTCTATGAGCGCCGCAAGCGTTGCGCGGCAACGCCGCCATTGCATTCAGCAGAAACGCCGCTTCGCAGCTGAAGTTTGGGACGCCAAGGGCCTGGCGGTCCCTACCTTGGGTTACGGAGACGCTGCTTCGCAGCTGAAATTTGGGTCATGCGAGGACGATGACCCCAGTGTCACGCCGTAGCCGCGAAGCGCGTAGGCGGATCCCTTCGAATGATTTTGTTTCGAATCGCGCTGCCGCGCGGTTTATTTAGCGGCGTCTCTATGAGCGCCGCAAGCGTTGCGCGGCAAGGCTGCCATTGCATCCAGCAGAAACGCCGCTTCGCAGTATATCCAAACGAAAAAAAACTTATTTCCGAGAAACAAATTTCCGGAACAACTTGGATTCCTCGCGCGTCACAGGGCGCAAACCATGGGTCTTCATGATTGATTCGGATTCCGCCGTCGATAAAAAGCCTTGAAGTGGCTTGACATCCACAAACCTTGGATCAATGCGAAAGGTAGTCCGCGAGGTATTGTCTTGCGTTTTCTGTGCAGTCTCTAATGGCATACTCAAAGGCATTGTTGATATCAATATCATCCATCCACCGCTTGAAGCGCAAGCCCTGTTTTTTTCCAAGTATGTCACGGTGGGGGACTCCGTGAGCCGTATCATAGCGAGTGATATCGATCCACTCGCCTTCTAAATAAACCAATAAGACAACAGAAAAAATCGTGACCGAGCCCCGAATTGTGGTGCGATCGACAAGCAGTGCAAACTCCTCAAATGCTTTGATCCACTCCTTATTTGGCACACTTGCCTTTTAGTCGGCATTTTGTGCGTAGACGAGAAATTTTTGATTTTATCGCAAGCGTTGCGCGGAGCACCACCTGCCGTAGGTAGTGGAGATGTCGTAGTCTGGAGGCTATGACATCTACAGCATCGTTAATATCCAGATGGGAAATCCTCACGCCGACAAACTAAGAGGCAGTGTTCATTTTCTTTCATTTTTGCAGACGCTGCTTCGCAGCTGAAGTTTGGGTCATGCGAGGACGATGAACCCAGTGTCACGCCGTAGCCGCGAAGCGCGTAGGCGGATCCCTTCAAATGATTTTGTTTCGAAGAGCGCTTCCGCGCTTTTTTTATAAATTTTGTCAATTCGGTTAATTCTGTCCAAAATCCAGTCTCCGGAGTTATTTTTCCTGCGTGATTTCCTTCCTCTCACAGCCATGGCGTGTGACTTGTGCGGCGGTTTCGCTTTTTGGCGAGATTGAGGGGGAGCAGCGGGCGGCTTCGTTTGCCTACTATGCGTTGTTTTCTTTGTTTCCGCTCTTCGCGTTGTTGCTGACGGTCGGTTCGGTGTTTGTCGATCCGGTTTCGGCGATTTCGGCAGCTGAGAAAATTTTCCCGATGGATGATGGGCAGCGGGATTTGGTTTGGAAAATGTCGGAGTCGCTCCAGCGGGCGCGGGGCGGCGTGGGCTTGGCTTCTTTGCTTGTGCTTGTGTGGAGTTCGTTGCGGTTCTTTCAGGCTCTCGTGCAGGGTGTGAACCGGGCCTGGCACCGGACATTGCTCCCTTGGTGGAAGCTGCCGGTGAAAAATCTTCTCATGATGGGAGTCGTCGCCAGCGCGCTGGGACTCGGTTTGGTGGTGCCGGCGATTTTGCAGGCGATCCTCAAAACCCTGCTCGCCGCGCAGGTTTGGTTCGGCGGCATACTCCCTTTGCCGACGCCGGGCGAAATGACGCTCCTCTACGCAGCGGGTCGCTATGTTCTTGCAGGGGGATTGGTTTTTTATGCCTTGGTTGCCCTCTACATGCTGGCTCCCGGAAGGCGGATTTATTTCCGTCAGGTGTGGATCACTGCGCTCGTTGTGGCGATCGCCCTGCAAGCCGGACAGAGCCTTTTTGGAACTTATGTGGCAAAGATCGTGAACTACAATGCCATCTACGGCTCCGTGGGGGCGCTCATGTTGGCCCTCATGTGGGTTTATCTGGCCGGTGTGATGATTCTTCTGGGGAGTTGCTTTTGCGCCGCTGCGGATGGCGGCGGCGAGACTACTCCATCCAGTTCAGAAAATTGAAATTTGCGGCGACCAGCGCCACCACGACGAATGCGGAGGTCAGAATGCCTCCGGCGATTGCCACGGCGGTTGAGACGAGGAGGACTCGGATGAGTGGATCTTGAGGATCGGAGACTGGTTCAGACATGGCGCGAGTCAAATAGAGGGAGCCGCATTTGTCAAATCACTCGTGCCGCAAAGCCTTCACGGGATCAAGTCGCGCGGCGAACCATGCCGGGATCAGAGCCGCCAGCGAGCAGATGGCAAAGGCGCTCACGCAGATCAGGACGACATCCGAGGGCACGATCTCGGCAGGGATTTCGCTGAATTGATAAACCGAGGCGGGAAAAATCTCGATGTTCAATGCGGATGACAGGAAACGGCTAACCTCATTGCGGTATTGGACCATCGTAATGCCCATGGCGAGGCCAGTGAGTGTTCCAAAAACACCGACGACCATTCCCTGTGCGACAAAGACTCCGATGATCTGGTGCGTCTGCGCCCCGAGTGCCTTCATCACGCCGATCTCGCGGGTTTTTTGCACGGTCACTGTGATGAGCGTGTTCATGATTCCGAAAGCCGCCACCAAAATGATGAACATGAGAAGAAAAAACATGACATTCCGTTCCATGCGGATCGCGTCGAAGATTTGTTTGTTCATGTCGATCCAGCTCATCGCGAACTGTGGGCGTGGGAGGGAGGTGTTCAGTTCGTCGCGCACGGAGTTGGCGAGGTAGGGGTCGGTGGTGGCCAGCGCCAGACCATGCGCGCCACCGCCGAGATTGTAGAGTTCCTGACCGATGTGGAGCGGCACGAGGAGGAACTCGCTGTCGTAAAGATAGCGTCCGCTCTCAAAGATGCCGGCCACCTCGAGTTCGGTTGGAAGGATCATTTGCTTCAAAGCGGAGACATCGGTGGATTTTTCGCCTGAGCGCTGGATGCGGTCGAGTTCGTCGAGGATCTGGTTGAAATTTCCGGGCGAAAAAATCGTCACATTCTTTCCGATGCCCACCCCGAGTTCGCGGGCGAGTTCGGACCCGATCACGGTCTTGTTGCCATCCAAGTCGTAGCTGCCATCGACAATGAAATCCGCAACATTCACGACCTTGCGCTCGAGTTCGGCATCGACGCCCCGGATTTTTGGAGCGAGGCGGCGGTTTTGATATTCCACGATGACCGGCCCTTGAACGAATGGCGCGGCGGCTTTGACATGGGGATTTTTCATCGCATGCTCCGCCGTGGCCTCCCAGTTTTCCAGAACCCCGCCGTTGCTCACGATGACATGGGCATCGAAGCCGATGACCTTGCGGCGGAGTTCCTGTTCGAAGCCGGTCATCACCGAAATAACCAAAATCAAAACCATGATCCCGAGCGTGACGCCGAGAATTGAAACCAGGGTGATGATCGAAAGAAATGTGCGCTTGGGCTTGAGGTAGCGCAGGGCGAGAAAAAGACTGAAACTTTTCGGCATGGGTCGGGTGATACGATTACTCGGGAGTCGCGCCAAGCGCATCTCTTGTTTTAGCCGGGATGGGCGCTGGGGCATGAAGCGCAGGGTTGATATGGCAGAGCGTAGCCTTGCCGCCAAAGCATGCGGTGCCATCCGCTTTCGCCGCTGCGAATGAAAACCCGAACGATGAGGTGCCGATCTTATCCACGCTCAAAGAGACCGTGATTTCATCCTGGAAACGGCACCCTGCTGAATAGTCGGCGTGAATGGAAACGACAGGCCAGGCTGTTGCTGCATCCAGAATGGGCACGCCTTTGCTTTGAAAAAAATCATGAACCGCTTCTTCGATGATCACCAACAGGCGCGAGAAGTGGGCGACTCCGGCGGCATCGGTGTCGGCAAAGCGGATGTGACGCCGGTAAATATGTGTGGCAGAGGCTGGCATGGGCGAAATTCTCTACCTGTTTTCATCCGGCAGGGAAAGGAAACCACAACACCATTGGGCTGCGGTGCGTAATGGATGATGCCGCCAATGTTGCCGCCGGGAGTTAATTCCCCTATCGCATCCTGCGTCGGTCTTTGGAAGAATGGTCGCACTTTATGGTTTTTCATCACAGCTCGAATCTTCGTGCGGGAACCCGTCCTGACCTGCGTGGGCTTGTGGGCGGAGCGCGGATTTCCTTTTCTGGCATCCGCCGCTTCGAGTGGGAGCTTGAGGATCTGGGGGGATTTTCGCCGCTGTGGCTGGATGCCGCCGCGATTTATCCCAAAGTCTTCTGGAGATCGCGCTCCGGCGCGGCACAAACGCTGGCGGTGGGGGAATTGCAGGGAGGCAGCCTGCGTGATTTGTTGCCTCTCCTGGATGGCGCCGATGAGGGGGTGCGACTCTTCGGGGGTGAGCGGTTTGCTGCAGCGGCTGATCCAAAGGAGGGTTGGAAGGAGTTTCCCGAGCGTTACTTTTTTATTCCGAGGGCGGAGATCATTCATGCTGGAGGGCGCACTCTGCTTGCTGTGAATTTGGCTGGAGGCGATGAGGCGATGGACGAGTTGGAGGATTGGGTTGCGGCGCTCGGGGAGTGCCCTCCGCCGCACCAACCTGCTGTTCTGACACGCTGGGACATTCCGAATTTTACCCAATGGTCTTCGGCCGTCGGTGCCGCGCTGGAGGACTTTGCTTCGGGGCCGTTGCGCAAGGTGGTTTTAGCCCGGCGCTCCACACTCGATCTTGTGGAAAAGGTATCGCCTCATCTTCTGCTTGCTGTGCTGATGGGAGCCGCCCCGGCTTGTTTTCATTTTTCATTCCAGCCCTCCGCATCGGCGGGAGCATTTCTCGGAGCGAGTCCGGAATTGCTCTACCGCCGCATGGGAGCCCGCTTGGAGAGCGAAGCCGTCGCGGGCACGCGTCCACGCAGCCTGGATGCCGCTGAGGATGAAAGGTTGGAATCCCAGCTCTTGAAGTTTTCCAAGGAACAATTGGAACACCGCCTTGTCGTGGAGGCTTTGGAGCAAACCTTCCGCAGCCTCTGCGTCGATTACGCCTGCGATGAAAAGCCAGGTGTGCTCAAGCTCTCCCGCGTGCAACACCTCCGAACTGCCGTCTCTGGGACGCTGCGCGGGGCGGTGGATGACGCCGCGATTCTTGAAGCCTTTCATCCGACGCCCGCCACATGCGGAGCGCCCGTTGCCGATGCGCTGCGTTTTATTTCCGATCACGAGAAGTTTGACAGGGGCTGGTATGCCGGTCCGTTCGGATGCGTCTCGAAGGACTCCACAGAATTCGCCGTCGCGATCCGGTCGATGCTGGCCAAAGGATCTCAGGTCGAGGTTTTCGCAGGGGCTGGGATTGTCGAGGGGTCTGATCCAGAGAAAGAGTGGTTCGAACTCGAGGATAAAATCTCGGGCGTCTTGAATGTGCTTTCGGCATGAGCGGTGTTGCGTCCAACCGCACTTGGGGGCAGTCGCTCGTGGATGGGCTTTGCCAACTGGGCGCGGATCGGTTTTTTCTAAGCCCCGGAGCGCGCAGCGCCCCATTGGCCGCAGCCTTGAGCGGACACCATGTAACCACACACTACGACGAACGCGGCATGGCTTTTGCCGCTCTGGGATGGGCGATGGCAACCGGACGCCCCGCCGTTTGCGTGACCACCAGCGGGTCTGCCGTGGCAAACCTCCTTCCCGCCTGTGTGGAAGCCTTCCACTCGAATGTGCCGCTCATCTTTCTGACAGCCGACCGTCCGCCGGAGTTGAGAGGAACCGGGGCTAATCAAACGATTCATCAACCCGGTCTTTTTGGAGGTTTTGTTCGGTATGCCGTGGATTTGCCATGTGCGCAGGATGCGGGAGCCCTGTCGCGTCTCTCTGATGTGCTTTCGAAGGTTGTCGCAATAGCAATGGGGCCTCAGTCGGGGCCTGTGCATTTGAATGTCCCGATTCGCGAACCTTTGCTCGAAAGCGGGGTTGCGGCTGAACCGATCCATGAGTGGGATGGCGTCATTTCTCGAGCCGAGGAGGTTTTCGATTGGCCATCAGGCTTTGATTTCCAGAGGTTCGCATCCGGTCGCGGCGTGGTCGTGATCGGTCGAATGCCTGTCGGGGAGCAGGGCAAGGTGGATGCCATTTTGGATTTGGCAAAAAAATTGGGCTGGCCGGTCATGGCGGATGCGGCTTCAGGGGCGCGTTTGCGGCCTGGAGTGATTCGCCATGCGGATTGGATTCTCCAGCGCCACGATGTTCATCCGCCGGAGCGAGTGCTGCATTTCGGTGGCGCGCTAGTTTCGAAGCGCATCGGGAAATTGTTGTCGGCATGTCGCGGCGCCGACTGCCTGCAGGTGCGGATGTTCCCCGAGCGGCTTGATCCTTGGAATCAGAATCCCGTTTTCCTCCGTGCTGGGATTCAGCCGTTTTGCGAATTGGTGAATTCATTTGCTCTGCCGATGGAAGCCGACTCTTGGATCGAATCCTGGCGCCGGGCGGATGTTGCTGTTGGGGCCGCAATCGAGGCCGAGTTGCCCGCAGATGATGCTGTCAGCGAACCGGCGATTCTCCGTGCTTTGGCTGATGTCGCTGCCGAAGCAAATTGGCCAGTGTTCCTTGGAAATTCCATGCCGATCCGGGATTTTGATTCCTGTGTGGCTGCGGTTTCGAATGATGTGGTCAATGTTTTTGCCAACCGGGGAGCCAGTGGGATCGACGGGAATATCGCCACGGTGGCTGGTCTGGCGATGGGCTGCGCGTCTCCTCTTCTGGCCGTCATGGGTGACCTTGCCGCACTGCACGATTTGAATTCCCTTCCGCTCCTGCATGGATTGTCCGTCACGCTGGTGATTATCAATAACGGCGGTGGCGGTATTTTCCGTTTTCTGCCGATCGATGTGGAGGAGCGGTTGCTAGAAACTCCCCATGCATGGGAGTTTCGCGGAGCCGCACAGCAATTTGGAATGGAATATCATCAGGTGGCCTCAGTCTCTGAACTCCGCAGATTGCTCGCAGAGCGTCATTCCGCGCCGCGAATTCTCGAGTGCCGCACAGATCGTGGGGAAAACCACGCACTGCACCTTCGTATCGCTGAGGCTTGCAGGGCGATCTCGCTGTCATGGGTCCATTGAATTTTCATACTCGTGGCACCGGTGGGCGCGTCTTGCTCTGCCTGCACGGGTTTTTAGGAGAGGGGAGTGATTGGGAGAAATTCGCAGAATCATTCCTCGCGCACTCGCCGGAATGGCAACTCGCCCTGATCGACCTGCCGGGCCATTCTGAGGAGGAGATGGGCTGGATTTGTCCTTCGGCGGATGAGCTTTCCCAATCATTGCGTGACTTGGTGGCCGCTGAAGGGTGGGCGACAGCGGCGGTTGCTGGATACTCTTTGGGCGGGCGTCTGGGGCTTCACGCGGCTCTTTCTTTCCCTGAGGTCTTCCCTGTTTTTATCGGAATCTCCACCACGGCTGGAATAGAGGATGAACCCGAGCGCGCCCGCCGGGTGGAGGCCGATGCGGCCCTCGCATCACGGCTTCGCTCTAGCGGAGATTTCGAGTCGTTCCTTCGGGAATGGTGGCATCAACCGGTCTTTGCTTCTCCTGCTCGCGAGGGTGTCGATGTAGAAGAGTTTGTGGCCTCCCGTAGGCTGCGTGATCCTGTGCTCATGGCGGCGTGTCTTGAGACTTGGAGCGTAGGCAGGCTCCCTTCGCAATGGTCTGCCTTGCCCGAATATTCCGGACGCGCCCTTTTGCTCAACGGCGAGGCCGACGGCAAATTCGCCTCCGCTGCCAAACGAATGCAGGCTGCGTTCCCAAACGCGGAGCATCACAGCATAACCAGTGCCGGGCACCAACTCCTCGCAGAAAAGCCTGAAGAAGTCGCGCAAGTCGTGGCTGCTTTTCTCAACCAACGCAAATGACCCCGCGCGGCAGCGCGATCGTTTGCATGGGTAGGGTTGGCGCGCTCTCCGAGGCGTAGGCTACGAGCCGGAGGCCGCCGCTGACCCATTTGCGCGGCAAGGCCGCCGTTGCATCAAGCAGAGACGCCGCTTCGCGGCTGAAGTTTGGGGCATGCGAGACGATGCCCCTCCCGCTTGCACTACTCGCGGCCTCAAACTCCAATCGTGTGGGGCAGCGGGAATCCCTCGGCTCCGGGGCAATGGACCCGGGTGTGGTTGTTTCCGGTGGCTTGGAGTTTTTCCAGTATGGTGGCGGTGGCGAGAGCGGGTGCGTTGCAGTCCTCGCTGAGATGCGCGAGGAGGACATGGTGCAGGTCGGGGGTTGCAATTTCGGCCACAAGATTGGCTGCGGATTGATTCGAAAGGTGGCCGTGGCGCGAGAGGATGCGCTGCTTCACAGCCCACGGGCGCTTCTGATCATTTTGCAGCAAGGTTTCGTCGTGGTTCGCCTCAACGAGGACGGCATTAACGCCGCGTGTCGCGTTCACCACCTGGCGAGGGGCGTGACCGAGATCGGTGAGGACTGCGAAGGATGAGGATTCATGCTTCAAAACAAAACCCACCGGGTCGGCGGCATCATGCGGCACGGAGAAGGGATGGATGTTGAAGTCCCCGAGTTGAAAGGCGGCTCCGCTTGCGAAGAAGCGCCATTCCGCTTCGATGTTGCCTCTGCGGAGGCTGTCAGCGGTGAGCTGGTTTGTGAAAACAGGTAGCGTTTTTTTTCCGCAAAGTCCCTTGAGTCCGCGCGTGTGGTCCACATGCTCGTGGGTGAGGAGAACGCCTGCGAGTGTTTCCGGCGGAGTCTCGAGTGCCTCAAGAAGCGAGTTCAGGCGTTTCGCGCTGAGGCCCGCATCGATCAAAACTGAGGTCTCTCCCGCCTTGGCAAGAATAGCGTTTCCCGAGCTGCCGCTGGCGAGGATGGAGACATGAATCATGAGCCGGTGACAGTAAACAAAAGGGTTCCTGTTTTGCGAGGCGAAGATCGAAATTCAAGACGGGGCTTGCAGAGGTTGGTTTGCGGCGATACAGCCTTCGGGCATGAAAAGTTTTACTACACCTCGCTGGCGCGGCCCCGAGTCCGGTGTTGTGGCCCTTGTGGTGGTTTGCATCCTGCTTCTCGCGGGATTCCGCGTGCTGCGGGCTGGGATGCTGCCGGAGTTGCCGAATTTTTCCCCTGTGGCCGCTGTGGCTTTTTGCGGCGGTCTTTTCCTGCCTGGTGTCTTGGCTTGGCTCGTTCCGATTGGCGTCCTTTTTCTATCCGATCTGGCTTTGGCAATCCTGCTCGGTTATCCGGCTTTCAGTTCGGCCCAGTTTGTCTCTTGGAGCTGCATTCTGGCGGTTGTCGCAATCGGGCGTCTTCTTTCGAAGGGCTCTTTTTCCACACCACGGTTTTTTTCGGCTCTCATCGCCAGCGGGTTGCTTTTCTACATTGTAACGAACACAGCCGCTTGGATGGGAAATCCGGCGTATCCGAGAGGCTTGGGAGGTCTTTGGATGTCGCTCACGACGGGATTGCCGGGCTTTCCTCCTTCCTGGATGTTTTACCGCAACGCGCTGGTCTCGGATCTCATCTTCGGAGCGCTTCTTCTCGCGGTGTGGTCACTCGCCCGTCGAGCCGTGCAGGAACCGCGCCCGCTTCGCAACACCTGAGCGGGTTTTCCTGAAAAATAAAAAACCCGGCCCGTTTCCGGGTCGGGGATTTCATTCGGCGAAAAAAATCGTTTATTTCGCGACTGGGATCGGGTCCGGAGTAAGTGCCTTGGCGAGGGATGCGAGGCCCTTGTATTTTTTGCCGGTCTTTTTCACCATTCCTCGGGAAACGAGGTTCTGGAGTTTCTCGTAGGCGCGGAGGCGGAGCATTTCTTCGCCGCCGCTGGCCGCATTGCGAGCTTTAAGGCGCTCATGGACCTGATCGAACAACTGCTTGAATTCGAAGGATGTCTTTTTAGTAAGAACCGCCACCAGTTCTTCTGTCACCAAATCGGGTCCGCGTCGGGAGAACGCACTTTTTCGTTGCATAAGCATTAGGGAGTTTGTTTACCACGATCCTGCGGACTTGTCTATCTTTTGTTTCTTATTTCGCAAGTCTCAAATATTAAAATGCCATCAAGCCATTCCACATAGGATGGATATTATTGGGTTTTGTATTCAAAAATCGCCTCTTGGAGGCTTTTCACCCGTTGGCACAACCCAAATCGGCGGAAACCAAACAGCGCGTTTCCTTTTTTCTCGCCACAAAAAGCACCGACCAGACGCCGCAGGTAAATCGCAGGCCATGGCGATTTTGTTTTTTGGAAATTCCGATTTACAAGGTATCGTTGGCCATGCATCTTCTCACGCCCGTTGCTCACGTGGCGGAACTGGCAGACGCATACGACTCAGGATCGTATGGGGTAACCCGTGGAGGTTCGAGTCCTCTCGTGAGCACCATCCTTTTCCGGATATCGAAAAAAAGTGGATAATCAACTTGCCCAAAAAAATCCGGAGTTCGTGCGAAGCACCTTCGCATCGATCGCTGGTCGGTATGATCTGGCAAACCACCTTCTCAGCGGCGGGATGGATTTCATTTGGAGAGCCAAGCTGGCGCGGCTTGTGGCAGCGTGCCGCCCTTCCGAAGTTCTCGATCTCGCCACAGGCAGCGGGGATTTGGCTCTGGCTATAAAAAAGACCTGCCCGGCGGCGCGAATCACGGCTGCGGATTTTTGCCTGCCCATGCTCGAACAGGCGCGCCTCAAGGGTGTCGAAAGGTTAGTCCAAGCGGATGGCTTGGCGCTGCCCTTTTGCGACAATGCGTTTGATGTCCTAACGGTCGCCTTTGGCCTGCGCAACATGGCGGATTGGAAGGCTGCGATCCTGGAGATGAACCGCGTTCTCAGGCCCGGCGGCGTCGTGTTTATTTTGGATTTTTCGCTGCCGGAGTGGGAGCCGCTGCTGTCTTTTTATCGCCTGTATCTCCACCATGTGCTGCCTCGCTTGGCGCATTGGGCCACGCAGCGCAAGGAGGCGTATGAGTATCTCGGCGGCTCGATCGAGACATTCCCTAGCGGTCGAAAAATGAATGCGCTTCTGGAGGAATGTGGCTTTTCCTGCGAGGCTCCGAGGCCCCTGACGCTCGGCGTAGTGTCGATTTACCAGGCGAGGAAACGCGGGTAGTTTTTTTGCGGGTGCCGCATTTTGTGAATTGAAAATGGGCCATGCCGGAGGATGGCCCGGATTAACGAATCGCGCTGCCGCGCGGGTTTTTTGTGGGAGGGTCAGCGTCTCGCCTGACCCAAGCCTGTGTCGCGTGGCCAGCACGCCGACCGGTTCCAGTCACTCCGCGCGAAAGATTGGAATTCCGCCGCACGGAAGGTGTTTTGTTTTAGTCGCCGAAGGATATTTCGACGGCGCGGGCGTGTTCCACCAATTGGCCTTGAGGGTCGACGCGGCGCATTTTGTGGACGGCTTCGGAGATTGGGACGGCGCAGGTGGCGTGGTTTTTGTAGCTCACCATGGAGCCGAATTTTCCTTCTTCGAGGAGCTGGACGGCTTTGATGCCGAAGCGGGTGCCGAGGATGCGGTCGAGCATTGTGGGGGCACCTCCGCGTTGGAGGTGGCCGAGGACGCAGGTGCGGACTTCCTTTCCGGTGCGGTTGCCGATTTCGCGTCCAACGATTTCGGCAATGCCACCGAGGCGGTTTTCGCCGGTGGCGGATTGGAGTCGAGAGACTTTGCCGTCTTTTGGTTTCGCTCCTTCGGCGACGACGACCATGGTGCATTTGGCGCCTTCTTTTTCGCGGCGCAGGACTTCGGCGGCCACTTTTGAAAATTCAAAGGGAATCTCCGGGATGAGAATAATGTCTGCACCGCCGGCAAGTCCGCCGTGGAGGGCGATCCAGCCTGCGTGGCGGCCCATGACTTCGATCACCATGACGCGTTTGTGGCTGGTGGCGGTGGTGTGCAGGCGGTCGAGGGAACTAGCAACGCATTCGACGGCGGAGTCGAAGCCGAATGTCATGTCGGTCGCCTCGAGGTCGTTGTCGATGGTCTTTGGAACTCCAATGACTGGCAGTCCCGCATGGTGCATCTGGAGTGCGGTGTTCAGCGATCCGTCGCCTCCGACAACGATGAGTCCATGGAGATTCAGGGATTGGAATGTCTGTCGTGTTTTGCCGAGCACCTCGGCCGGGATGAAGGATCCTTGGCGGCCATTGCCGCGCGAGATGAATTGGCCTTTGTTGACAGTGCCGAGGAGTGTGCCACCGAGGTGCATGATGCCTGCCGTGGCGCGGCGGTCTAGGACGACATGCGTTGCGGGCGAGAGGAGGCCTTCAAAGCCATCCTGAAAGCCGATAAGTTCCCAACCGAGTTTCTCGGAGGCGCGGCTGGCGGCGCGCAGCACGGCATTGAGGCCGGGGCAGTCACCGCCGCTGGTGAGAATTCCAATGCGTTTGCGCTCCATGGAAGCGGCTTAGAGACTGGTGGATTTCTTTGTCGGGCGGCCTTCGGCGGCCCAGGCGTCGTAGAGGCTCCAGCCTTGATTAACCAAGGACTGCCCTTCTCCGAAGCGGTTCGGGGAATTCAGGAGCACGACATTGATCCGGCGTGGGGTGATGAAGACCGTCTCTCCCTCGCGTTGGGACTCCGGTGGACGCTCGGATGAAAGGATGAGGCAATCGCCCGCGCGGCGGGTGCGGCCGGTTTTGACACCGTCGATGCCGTCTTTGCCCAAGAGTTCGTTGGTGTTGTTGATTTCGATAGGTGTGTCGAGGCCGCCCCGGAAAATATGAATCTGGCGGGATTTTTGGGACACATAGAAAGCGAAGCCTGCGTTGTTATAGGCGTAGCGGACAAGGCGCGCGAGGTCCTCCGCTGTCGAGTAGGGAGTGGCGATGTCGGTGCGG
>JBILMW010000167.1:0-5411 GCA_044375335.1 Terrimicrobiaceae bacterium
GACGAGCCGGCGAGGTGACCTACAAGCCTGATTCCGGCGAGGTCGTGCTTCGAGATTGGCCATCGATACAGCAGGGCATCAATAATCAAGTCGCCACCGAGCAATCCACCGTCATGATCCTGCGCAGCAGCGGTCAATCTCGCACCATCGGCGGAAGCAAAACGATGATCACCGACACCGCCAAGCCCCAATGAGCGAAACAACGGAAAAGCCGCTCCTCCACACCGAGGGGCTTGTGAAAGTCTACAATCGCAGGGCGGTGGTGAATGGCGTCGATATCAATGTCAAAAAAGGCGAGATCGTTGGGCTTCTCGGCCCGAACGGCGCAGGAAAGACAACGACTTTTTACATGATCGTTGGTCTCGTGCGCCCGAATGGCGGGAAAGTTTTCTTCCGCGGCGAAGATGTCACAACCATGCCGATGTATCGCCGTGCCCGCCACGGAATGGGCTATCTTCCCCAAGAGGAATCGATCTTCCGCAAACTCACGGTGGAAGAAAATATTCTCGCCATACTGGAAACAACAGGACTTCCCAAGAAGGCCCGCAAAGAACGCTGCGACGAGCTTCTCACCCGTTTCGGCATCGAGCACATCGCCAAGAACGAGGCCCTCACGCTCTCCGGTGGTGAGAAGCGTCGTCTCACCATTGCCCGCTCGCTCGTCACGAACCCTTCGCTTCTCATGCTCGACGAACCGTTCAGTGGGGTGGATCCCATCGCCGTGCATGATGTGCAACAAATCATCCAAGACCTGCGCGAGCAAGGCCTCGCCATTCTCATTACCGACCACAATGTCCGCGAGACACTCAACATCGTGGACCGCGCCTATTTGATTTTTGAAGGCCGCGTAGAGAGCCAGGGAAACAAGGAATTTCTTTTGAACGACCCGATCAGCCGCAAGCTGTATCTGGGTGAATCGTTTTCAATGTGACCGCTCCTTGCAGTGCGGGTTTGCATAAACCGACTGCCGGGTTTACCTATTCCCTCAACACGCCGCTTCTCTCCAACCGAACATGCCTTCATCCAGTAAACCGTTAAAAAAAGTAAGCCACATAACGGTTGGTCATTTCTATGCGAACCACGCAGAGAAGCTGGGTCTCAGGCTGGAGGGGAGTTCGCGCGGCCTGAACCGCCTCATTCGTGAGCCTACCATCAATCGCCCCGGTCTCGCCCTTTCGGGATTCTTCAGCTATTTTGCGGTGAAGCGCATTCAGGTCCTCGGGGCCGCCGAGTTGAGCTATCTGAAGAGCCTTCCTGTTGCGACCCTCAAGGAACGCGCCCGAGGGCTCCTTTCTCGCAACATGCCTTGCCTTGTTGTGGCCCGCAACGCCCCGGTTCCAACACCGATTCTTGATGCCGCTGCGGAGTTCGAAACTCCTGTGCTCCGCACCAGCATGATCACGATGAAATTTATTAATGCAGCCACGATTCTTCTCGAAACGGACTTTGCGCCCTCGACGACTGAACACGGCAGCATGGTCAGTATTCTCGGAGTCGGAACCCTCATCCGCGGAGCAAGCGGCATCGGAAAAAGTGAGTGCGTTCTGGGATTGATCGAACGCGGCTACAGTCTCGTCAGCGATGACATCACGCGCTTCCGCTCGGTCGAAGGCAGTGAACTCATCGGCATGTCGGACAGTATTTCGCGCTACCACATGGAGGTTCGCGGCATTGGAATTATTAACATTGCCTCGATCTTCGGCGCAGGCTCAGTGGTTCCCCAAAAAAAACTTAACTTCGTCGTCACACTCAAAGATTGGCATGAGGTCGAGAATGTGGATAGGATCGGCCTAGACCGTGAAACATACGAAATTCTGGGCATCAAAGTCCCGCATGTCACACTGCCCGTCCGCACCGGGCGCGACATTGCGAGACTGGTCGAGGTGGCCGCGCTGGACCAGAAGTTGAAAGACATGGGCGAAAATAGCGCACAGGAATTTAATCAGAGACTGCTTCACATGATCAGCGAACGCCGGAACAGATAATGGGAATTCTTACGAAAAAAAAGACAGCGGAAGACCTGCAGAAAACAACCTGCGAGGTAACCATCGATAACCGCAACGGCCTCCATGCGCGGCCCGCAGCCATGTTCGTGAAGATATCCAGTCGCTACCGGGCCGAGGTCTGGGTGGAAAAAGACGGAGAGAGGGTGAATGGCAAAAGCATCATGGGTCTCATGATGCTCGCCGCCGGCAAGGGGTCCAAACTCACCATCCTCGCAGAAGGTGTTGATGCCGAAAAAGCCGTTGCCGAAATCAAAAATCTTGTTGAAACCCGCTTTGGCGAAGATTGACGCCAGCGCGGTTTTCTTCTCATTGCCTATAGTCTTTTTTTTGTTCAATCTCCCTGCAAATGCGGGGCGTTGAAAAAGTCAAATCCGAAAAGCGGTTCCACGGCATACCTGTTGCCCAAGGCATCGCGCATTTTCCCGCACTCGTTCATCTGGCCGAGGAGGAGGAGATCCTCCCGGAAACAATTTCGTCCGAGGATGTGCCCGGTGAAATTGCGCGCTTTGAGGCGGCCCTCATAGCCACGCGTATCGAACTGCTCGAAATCCAGCAGAAAATTTCCTCCGCTATCGGTGCGCACGACGCCAGTATTTTTGACGCTCACCTCCTTGTCGTTGAGGACCGCACACTGATCGACGAGGTTCTGCGCAGCCTCGAGCGGGACCATTTCTGCATCGAATACATCTTCCAAGAAGTCGCCCACAAATACTGCAAGACACTCGAAGCCATCGACGATCCCTACCTCAGGGAGCGCGTCGTTGATATCGAGGATGTGACGCGCCGCGTCATCAGGCATCTACTCGGCAAGGCCCCTCAAAATCCAGCCGCCCACGACCAAGCCCATATCATCGTCGCCCACAATCTCACGCCATCCGACACGGCGCAATTGGATCGCGAATTGGTTCGGGGCTTTGTCACCGAGATTGGCAGCAAGACCTCGCACACAGCCATCATGGCGCGCTCGCTGGAGATTCCCGCCGTCGTTGGGATGCAGGGCATCTGCCAACAAATTCAGATCGGCGACGACATCCTCATCGATGGCTACAATGGACTTCTCATTCTCAATCCCTCCGCAGCGACGATTCTCGAATACGAGCGCCTCTCGCGAGAGAAGGAGCAAGTCGTCGAGCGCTTGCGCCTCATCAGGGAAACCGCATCCACAACGCGGGACGGTCGACACATCGTTCTCTCCGCGAATATTGACTTGCCTGATGAAATGTCCGATGTGGCTGCGAACGGCGCCGAAGGCATTGGATTGTTCCGGACGGAATTTCTTTACTTGAACCGCACCGATCCTCCCGGTGAGGAGGAGCAATTTGGTCACTACCGCCAAGCCGCAGAGCAGGCTCTACCGCACAGCGTCATCATTCGCACACTCGACATCGGCGGCGACAAATTGGCTTCGAGTCTTGAAACCTTGGAAGAGGAAAATCCCTTCCTCGGTTGCAGGGCCATTCGCTTCTGCCTCGAAAACCCCGCCATCTTCAAAACCCAACTCCGCGCCATCCTCCGCGCGGCCACATCCAATAACATCCGCGTCATGTATCCCATGATCTCCGGCATCGAGGAACTCCGGCGTGCGAATACCATCTTGGAGGAGTGCAAACAGGAACTTTCAAGTGCGGGGATTCCGTTCAACCCGTGGATCGAAGTTGGGGTCATGATCGAGACTCCCAGCGCTGTTCTTGTGGCCGACCACCTTGCCCGCGAAGTCCGGTTCTTCAGCATCGGCACGAATGATCTCATTCAATACTCCATAGCCGTCGACCGCTTGAACGACCGTATCGCCCACCTCTACAATCCCACTCATCCCGCGATCTTGCGGATGATAAAGATGGTCGTCGAATCTGGTCGTGCCCGTGGCATCTGGACTGGTATCTGCGGCGAGATGGCATCCGACATTCTGCTGACACCGCTATTGATCGGCCTCGGGGTGGAGGAGTTGAGTGCAACAAGCGCCTTGGTGCCCCGCGTCAAGAAAGCCGTTCAGTCCCTGGACGCTGTAGAGTGCGCAAAGCTTGCCGCTCAAGCACTGGAATCAGACGACTCCGCCGTTATCCTGGAAATGAGCCGTTCCATGGCAATGGCAAACTACGCCGATTTGATGGATTGAAACACGCCGCTCCACTTGCGCGGCATGTGATCAATTCCGGAGTTTGAACCCAATCACCGACAAGGGTGGGAGATTAATCTCGATCGAGTGCGGTTGGTTCTGCCAACTCCAGTCTGCATGGGCTTGAACGCCGCCATAGTTCCCAGCGTTGCTGCCCCCGTAGGTCTCGGCATCCGTGTTCAAAATCTCTTCATAAAAACCGGTTTGGGGGACCCCAACGCGATACCCACCGCGAACAACAGGAGTGGCATTCACGACGAAAAGAATTCTCTCTCCGCTGCGTGATTTGCGCATGAACGACCATACCGAGTTGTCGGCGTCACTGAAATCAATCCACTCGTAGCCATCGTAGCTGTCGTCCAGTTCATAAAAACTCGGCTCGTGGGTGTAGAGCCAATTGAGATGCTGCAGCAGCCTGCGCATGCCTTGGTTCAGGTGTTGCTCGGTGAGATGCCAGTCGAGACTGAAGGCATGTTTCCACTCGGAGAACTGGCCGAACTCGATTCCCTGGAAGATGAGCTTTTTGCCCGGATGCGCCCACATCCAAGCGAGAAACATCCGGCAGTTGGCAAACTTCTGCCAGTCGTCACCGGGCATTTTATTGATAAGCGAACCCTTGCCGTGAACGACCTCATCATGGCTCAGCACAAGGATGAAATGCTCATGGAACGCATAGAGCATCGAAAATGTGATGTCGCCCTGGTGATATCTGCGGTGAATCGGGTCTTTGCTGATGTAGCTCAGGCTGTCGTTCATCCAGCCCATATTCCACTTGTAGCCGAAGCCCAATCCTCCTGTGTAGGTGGGCCTCGATACTCCAGGCCATGCGGTGGATTCCTCCGCGATGAGGGCCACGCCGGGATGGCGCTCGTAGCAGACCTCGTTGCAGCGCTTTAAAAAGTCGATGGCTTCCAGGTTTTCCCTGCCGCCGAAACAATTTGGAATCCACTCACCGGCTTTTCGCGAGTAGTCGAGGTAAAGCATCGAAGCCACAGCATCCACGCGCAGACCATCGATGTGGTATTCATCCAGCCAGAAAAGCGCATTGCCGATCAGGAAATTTTTAACCTCGTTGCGGCCGTAATTGAAAATGAGCGTGCCCCAATCCTGATGCTCTCCCAAACGGGGATCTTCATGCTCGAAGAGACAGCTTCCGTCATAACGGGCCAAGCCATGGGCGTCCTTGGGAAAATGTCCGGGCACCCAATCCAGAATCACGCCGATTCCGGCCTGATGGCAGCGGTCCACAAAATTCCGAAACTCGTCGGGATTTCCAAACCGGCTCGTCG
>JBILMW010000168.1:0-5370 GCA_044375335.1 Terrimicrobiaceae bacterium
CGACTCCAAGAGCGAAAAACGCTTTTGAATTGGAGCCAGCAAGGACGGCAATAGAGACATGCACGCCTTGTAGCACGGAGCAAAATAGAATCAAGTTATTTCTGGACGAATTCTTATCGTCACCTGCAGCGAGATCGGCGATCGTGGTTTCGGAATCGACTTGAAGCCCGTAGATGCGCTCGGCAAGGAGGCGGTCGGCATCGAGCTCTGCGGCGCGTGTGGCCTTGAGGCGCTCGCGCGGCCCAGCCTTCTGCCAAATCTCAGGAAGCTTGGGGGCGGATTCTTCGGTGGGTTTGACTGCAGCTTGAACAAGGGATGGCAAAAGAAGGCCAAATGCAGCAGATAGGACAGGGATGAGGATGCGGTGTTGAGAGGTGGTTTTCATAAGAGCGCCGAAATTATGAGAGAGATCCCTACGCGTAAACAGGCAATTCAACGAGCGGTTGAATTCGCCTGCTGAACGGTCGAAAAGCGGGGGTGAGTGGTCCGCCTTCGCGCTGCGCGACTACGGCGTGACGAGCTGGCGAGTGCAGGGCGATCCGCCTTCGCGCTGCGCGGCTACGGCGTGACAAGGTGGATACGCTGAAAGGCTGAAATCTGAGAGCCTGAAAGGCGGCGAAGCCGCTGTGGCGTGTAGCGGGTAAAAAGTGGAGGGATGCTCGCCGATGCGCCTCGAGAGTCGCTCTGCGAGCATCAGAAGGAGTCGACGGTCATAGACGCGCCGCTACAAAAGGGGTCTCGACGCTGGTCTCTCGTCTCTCGATGCTTTTTGGATTTTGGGTTAGAGAAGGCTGCAGCAGTTGTTCGGTTCTAAATTGGGTGTTCTGGTTTCAATTCAAAATTCAGCATTCAAAATTCCCCCTTGGTTTCATGGATTGTGTTTTGTTGGTTTTGTGGCCTGTATGAGTGCTGTCGAGGTGATGGATTTGGTTAAAGATTTGTCCGAGCCCGAGGCATTGAACCTGAGGCGTATGCTGGACGATTGGTTAGCTGGTATCGTGGACCGCAAATTTGAAGCTGCTGTGGAAGCGGGGGCCTTTGATGCCATGGCCGCTGAGGCACTGCGCGAGGCGGAAGCGGGAAAAACGATTCCTCTGGATGAAGTCCTCGACGACCGCCGGGTTCCGTAGGCAACTGGCGTCTTTGCCAGACCCGGTGCGCCGGCAGGCGAGGAAGCAATTCAGGATTGGTTCTGGATTGGTTCTGGATTCATTCAAAATTCAGCATTGAAAATTGCCCTTCGGCGGTCATAGACGCGCCGCTACAGAGGGCCTCGACGCTTTTTGGGGTTAAACTCGATCATGGCTGGTCGTGGGTGGATGCATTGAAAAGGAGGAGGGCGGCATCCACTGTATCTTGACGGATTCTGGTGCGGAGGAATCGTGTGTCTTCGGATTCGCCGGGTTGGGTCGGACCGAGAACAAAGTGGCTGGCTTTGACGGGGCCGGGAGCGTTTTCATCAGCAAAATGATCCTTCAGTGAGCGCAATGCATCGGGGCAGGCTGGATTGCCCACGCGGACTTCCTCGGCGAAAGCGTTGACAGCGGCGTCGGTTCCACAATCGTAGTGGCGGAGCGTATAGAGGATATCAAAGGCGTCCTTTGGTTGCTGACGGTCGCAAAATGCGCGGAGCTTGAGAGCGAGGAAGGGGCCGACCTCGCAGACGCGGGCTTGCAGGCGCTGCTTGGCACCGTGGAGATCGATGCCTGTGACTTCGATGCTGCGCGCCGTGGCCAGGGCCCGATTCACGCCAGGGATGATGCTGGCAGTGATGTCCTCGACTTGCGCGGTGCCGCTGGTGTGGGGCGGGTGCTCGACAAGGAAGTCCACATAGATGAAAAAATCGCCCACAATTTTCTCAAGCCGGTTCGGGTGCTTGGTGCTGGTTTGAAATCCTTGGCCTTGAAGTTCCCAAGAGAGGTTGCCGTATTGGCCGGAGTCAGCCGCCAAGGCGATGCCGAGATCGACATCCAGCGTGGCTGGGCGGGGCAGATCGCGGTTTTGAGTGAGGTCGCCACAGAGATATTTGGGAACCAGGCCTCCGACGAGCACGAGGTCGGAGTGCCATTGGCCAAGAGTGCTCCATAGGGTGAGAAAAGCGCTCTCGGCAAGAGCTGTGCGGCGCGGGTCGTATGCGCTGAAGGTTTCGTATTTCATGTCTTGCAAAAGCCATCCCATTCGCGAAGTGCCGAGGCTGCATCGGGCCCTCGCAGACCGGTGCGCTGCAGATCGAGGTAAATCTGAGCATCACTGACCAGGGTGAGGTCGGCGCATTTTTGAGTTTCGGAAAGGATGCCGGCGTCATCGGGCACATGCAGCCAGAGTTTCCCGCCTTCAGCGACTGGGCGGAGTCCGAGCTCCTCAATCGTGGCGGCGTCAGGAAGACGCTCGACATAAGCGGAGCAGATCACCGGCTCGGTGAAGGGGTGCCGAGTCCATGCGGCGATCCATTGCGTGAAGGCGAGAGGAACTTCCTCTGTGACGGCCCATTGCTGGAGGCGTTGCGCCAGTGTCGGTAGCGCGCCAAAGAAACCGGCGTATTGAGTCGTGCGGGTGCGTTTGGCAAAGCGGTCGTTTTGCGCCCACTCTTCGAGAAGCCCCTGCCAATCGCGCAGTCGAAACTCACGGGCGCTGGTTTTTTCGGCAAAACCTTGGCTCACGAGGTGCTGGCTAATGCGTGAGACGAGTGCGGGACTGGCTCCGGTGCGTGGCACAAGCTCGGCTTGGGTCCAGAGGCGTTCTCGATCTGTGAGCAGGCAACGGACAATGCGGGCGCTCTTGGCGACGAAAATATTTTGGGGTTCGAGCCTGTAGCTGAAGGAGCGCCCCGGCAGAGGAAGACGATCGACAAACAGCCCGGAAGCCCGAATCCAGGCTCGCCCGTTGAGGTCTATGGCAGCAATACCGAATTCCTTGCAGAGCTTCACGATGCGGTCGGACAACTCGGGAGTCACAAGCAGAGGTCTCACTGCGGAGGGTGTGGCCTTGAGGGTTTCCAACTGAGGGAGGCTGGGTTTAAGAGCGAAAATGGGATGGAATGCGAGTCTTTTCGCGTCAAAATCGAGTTCCACTTGATCGATTTGTCCGCCGCCGGGAGGCAGGTGCCAGCAAAGATCAGGGTCTTCGGGCAGAAATTCCAAAAAATGGATAGCCAGCTCACTTTCGTGGCGAATCATAATTTTTTTACTGAAATCTAAATTTATCACTGGTTAGTAAAAATAATTTGATTCAGTAAATTTTCAAGTAATAACTCTCTGGGCAATGGCAAAAGAAAGAGGGCAGATTTTGAATTTTGAATTTTGGATCGTGGATTTTGGATTGGGAAGATTAGTTCTGGATTCATTCAGAATTCAGAATTTAAAATTGCCCTTCGGCGGTCATAGACGCGCCGCAACAAAGGGTTCTCGACACTTTAATGATGTTAAATTTTAAGTTTTGGATTTTGGGTGAGATGGAGCGGTTCTCCTTCACACTTCGCAACTACGGCGTGACAAAGTCCCCCCATGCGCTGGCGATTACGGCGTGATGAAGGTGGAAACGCTGAAAAGGTGAAATCTGAGAGCCTGAAAGGCGGCGAAGCAGCTGTGGCGGCCTCTTCGCAGCGAGATTATGCTGGGGTCGTTAATCTCGGGCGTTAGTTTCTTGTAGCCGTTCCCATCGCTGCTCGACCAACGCTTGGTAGCGTGCCTTCATCTCTTCCGAACAGAAACCGGCACTGATGAGAGGGATTGCGGCGCTCAACCCCTTTTCGAATCGGCGTAGTGCATTGGCGATCTGGCGTTCGGTCAATCCCAATGCGTTCCCCAAAGCGAAGAAATCCCGCCGGGTGAGGCGCTTTTTACGGCCATGCATGGTCAGCGCGCTTTCCTCCGTGTCCTCGGGCAATAAGAGCACGGTTGGCAACAGGTCGTAAGCCGGCGAGAACCGGATTTCTCCGTCCTGGGAACGAATCAGGGAAAAGTTCTTGAGGTGCATGTCGGAATTTCCCGTCAAAAAGCTGAATAAGTTGACCTCGAAAAATCGCAGTGCATCAAGGCCCGGATGGCTGCAGTGCTGGAGAATCTTTTTGCCAACCGCCTCCAGCGACCCTCGGTATTTTTCCTCGGTCATCCGATCAGTCAACTGGCACATGTCTTCCATGGCCAACTTGCGCTCTCCCACCCGGTCCATGCGCCTCACAACCAAAGCCAACCGACCATCCTGCATCGCTATCAGTCCGCATTCGGCAGTTTCAATGCCAAAGCAAGCCGCCATGCGCATGGTGAGGTGCTCAAGTTCGGGCATTTGTGGAAAGCGTTCTACTGGAGTTTTGAGGATATAACCGCCTTCGAGCCCGACGAGAGTGAATCGGCCGCCTGCGCGCGCTCCACCTGTTTCCAGATGCAGGGAAAGCTTGGGCTGGACACCCGGAACCGCGACATGGCTGCGGACGATCTGTTCGGCCATTGCATTCAGTGCAGCCCACGAGTAGGGAAGCTGCGGAGGCTGCGCGCTTCCAAAAAGCCTGCGGCAGCACGCGGCATGGAAATCCATTTCTTCACCGTCGATGACTCCCAAACATATCTTGCAGCGCGGATTATTCATGTGCAACCTCCTCAAGCGGCACCACTCCAGCAGCACCGATACAATCCCGACAGCAGGCCAACAAAAGCCCCATGCGGTCACGCGGGTCGATCTTCCATGTCTTTTCGGCAATCTCCAGCAGCCATCCCTCGGGAATGAGCCCGTCAAAAAAAGGGAAAAGCCGCTTGTCCTCGAAAGGCTCGGCCCTCAAGGGAAGTGTGAGGCTGGCAGAAACGGCCTCCGGGTCGTTGAGATAAACCGCCGAGTAGGTGAAACGATACCCGTGATCAAGTTCCTCAAGCACACCGACCGGCCTGTCGTGGAGAAGGATTTCAGCTTTTCTCATCGTCCACCGCCTCTCGGAAAGGTGCCGGAGCCATCCTATGGCCAAAGAGACCCAGAACCTGGTTGACCTTGTCCAGCCGCAGCGAGGCCTTGCCCTGCTCCAGATCACGGATAAACCGCAGCCCCACTCCAGCCCGATCGGCAAGATCATGCTGGGTCATTCTCACGGCTTTGCGCTTGGCCTTTACAAATTGAATCAATGGATCATTCATTGAGAATACTCGATCGGGTATAAATTTATTCCAAAAACTTTTTACTATACCCGAAAGGGTTCTTCAATTGTTATTTTCAAAATAATAAACCCGATCGAGTATAAAACGGGTTGTGCTTTATTCAACAACCGAGCGCCTGGGCAGGGGCGAGGGAGTAGGCACGACTGAGTCAAAGTGCACGGAGGAAAGTCAAGGGTTGTGGTGCATTCGCAGCGCGAATGTGGCAGGGCAAAAAACTCTGCAAACAGGC
>JBILMW010000035.1:0-17533 GCA_044375335.1 Terrimicrobiaceae bacterium
TTAACAAAGCCTCGATCATCTCGGGGCAAATATTCTCTCCGCCGGAAATGAACATGCGATTGCGCCGCCCGCTTATGACGAGATTTCCATCGGCATCGAAACTCCCGGAGTCACCTGTCGAAAACCATCCATCGTCATCCAAAGCTGGACGCAGGCCCTCATCGGAAAAAATCGCCTTGGGCAAAACCGCCCCTCGCAGGCGGATCTCGCCACCCGGCGAAATTTGAACCTCACGCCCCGGCAGCGACTTGCCTGCGTGAATAACGGATGGAGCAGACAGCAAACGCTCGCTTGTTGTGATCTGCGAGGCCGCCTCGGTCATGCCGTAGGTGAGATGAAGCGGCACACCGGCATCCATGGCATCAGAGACAAGGCCCGCATCAATCGGGCCTCCCCCGGCGAGGACGGCTTTCAATCGGGCGAAGGATGCGCGCTCCGAAAGGAGTCGCCGTAACTGAACTCCAACCACAGAAATGTGGGTGAGCATAGGGTCTTCGATTTGCTTTTTGAAAGGGGCATTCTTGTCAGGAAAAACAATCGTCGCGCCGGCAAGCAGGCAGCGAATGAGAATGGAAAATCCACTCACATGGTTCAGGGGCAGCGAGAGCAACCACGCGCAACCCGGACCGAGAGGAATCCTTGCGGCAGCTCCCGAGGCATTGGCGATGTGCAATTGCAAATCATGCCACACGGCGCGCGGCGAGCCGGTCGATCCGGAGGTGAAAAGCACAGTCCCTGCCGAAGCCGGTGCTAGCGGCGACCGACCGGGAACAAACTGGTGCAGCCCCTCGGGTTTCCAGAAAGCCCCGGCTCCAATGGACTCGGCCCGAAGGAGCGCCTCAGCTTCAGGCAATCGCGGGCTCAAGGGCGCAACCAAATAATCCTCGGCCAGCAGGGCCAGCAAAAGCGTGGCATGGTTGAAATCAGGTCCGGCCCATGTGGCAAAGGGGCGGTCTTTTTCCAAATGCCACCCCTCCAAGCGGGCCGCTAAAAAGCCAGCCAACTCAGAATATCGAACCTCGCGACCGCTGGCGCGATCCAGCAAGGCCACAGCGTCACCAAAAGTGGTGGCTTTAGAGAGGATAGAGTTTTGAAAGGTCGACATCCAGTGGCGGTGTTTTCGGGCGGAATTGAAAATCGCGTAAGTCGAGTCGCTCGCAAAGAACATCCTGCTCCAGACGCGAGTAGGTATCCAAACCTGCCGCCGCCGCGCAGGGCAGGCCCAATGCGAAGAGGCCGAGAGCCTGAATGCCAACGCCCGACTCATAGCAGGCGCTCACGACAGGCACCATGCCAAGCGAGGCCCCCGACTGAGCAAAATCGGAGCAGACTTTCAATCCACCCATAAGCGTTGGCTTGAGAACAAGAGCCGCCGCACCTTTGTAGGCAGCCAATTTCTCTGGGGTGATTTCGCGCAGCGTCTCATCCAATGCGATTCCAACGGGGCAATTTTTAATCAAATCCGGGAGCATGGAAACATCGCCGAGAGGTTCCTCGATATAGTCTACTGGAAGATTCTTGATCGACTCCGCAACGCGCAAAGTGGAATCGATGTCCCATCCGCGATTGGGGTCGATTCGGAAACGGCAACGACCATTGGCCATGGAAGACAGCCTGCCAATCAAGAACGGCAACTCGTCGAGGGATAGACCAGCGGTTTTGATTTTGAGACATTCGCACCCACTTGCGAGAGCAACCTCCCCGCGACGGAAAATTTCCTGCGGGGATCCATCGAGAAGGGCATTCAAAGGAATCCCGTGTCTTCCTGTTTCCGGAATGACAGCCCTCGCCGATTCGAGGGCAAAAACGAGCGATGCCGGAGCTTCGTCCTCGCTCTTGCCTGCCTTAATGAACGCCTCGACGGCATCGACAGTCTCGATGCTCCAACTTGGAAGCGGAGCGGCATCCCCCCACCCTACGGTGCCATCTGGTTTTTCAAGGCGAACGAGAATCCCTTTCCGGTTCCCACCGCCGGACATGGGAAGTGCATATCGAAAAAAATCCATTCCCTCCCGCCAAGCGGCTTCAGCGCGTGGTCGGGGATTCATTTTCGCGTTAAGAGAAACAGGGAAATAACCACCGCCATCGAGAGACTGGCATTCGCGGTGAGAGGGAAAAACTTGTTGATTTCCCTCATGTCACGAATGCGAAAAACGGCCAGGCCCACAGCAAGGCCGTGCACGATGGCAGGAGCCAGGCACACGAGAGCCATCCACCATTCCAGGAGGCCGTCGCGCCAGAGCCAGAGAGGAACCACACAGGGAGCAAAGAGGCAGAAGACAATCTCCCAGCGGGCAAAATCGGCACCGAAGCGCACGGCGAGGGTTTTTTTATTTGAGAGGAGGTCGGACTCACGGTCCCTCAGGTTGTTCAGCGCGATCAGAACGACCGAGTAAAATCCCGGCACGATGCCGAGAAGGAGGGATGTCGTGGAAAATTCCTTCGCCTCGACAAAATAGGTTCCGGAAGTCGCCACCAGGCCAAAAAACAAAAAGGTGAAAACATCCCCCAGGCCCAGGTAGGCGAGCGGAAAGGGACCGGCGGTGTAAAGGATACCGCAGAGAATCGAGACGATTCCGATCACGGCAACCGGCCATCCCGCCCTCGCGATGAGGCACAGCCCGGCAAGGCAGGCTACGGCGAAACAGATTAGCATTCCCAAAAAGACGGTCCGCGGCTTCAGAAGACCGCTTGATGTGACCCTCACCGGGCCAAGGCGATCAGGGCGATCGGCGCCTTTTTTTGCATCCCAGTAATCATTCGCCAGGTTTGTGCCGATCTGGATAGAGACCGCCCCGACAAATGCGAGAAAGGCGGCGACTCCATCGCCCAAGCCCCGGGAATAGGCGAGCGCCGTCCCGAGAAGCACCGGTGAGATCGACGCGAAGAGGGTTTTCGGCCGACTGGCCATCACCCATGCCTTGAGGGAACTTGGTGCGGCGGCGCTCACGGACGCTTGGGAAATTTCCCGAAGTCGGGTTTGCGTTTTTCAACAAAAGCATTTCTCCCCTCCTGGCCCTCTTCGGTCATGTAGTAGAGCAAAGTGGCATTGCCGGCGAGTTCCTGCAGCCCGCTTTGGCCATCGCAATCAGCATTGAGCGCCGCTTTAAGGCAGCGGATGGCGAGCGGCGACTTTTCTAAAATCTCGCGGCACCATTTCACGGTTTCGATTTCGAGTTCCTCGTAGGGAACGACGGTGTTCACGAGTCCCATCTCGAGCGCTTGTTTGGCATCGTAAGTGCGACACAAAAACCAGATCTCGCGGGCTTTTTTTTGACCAACGATCCGCGCCAGATAGCTTGCGCCGAATCCGCCATCGAACGACCCCACGCGCGGACCGGTTTGCCCGAACTTGGCATTCTCTGCGGCAATCGTCAGGTCGCACATGACATGAAGCACATGTCCACCGCCGACTGCCCATCCCGCCACCATGGCGATGACTGGCTTCGGGCAGGTGCGGATCTCGCGTTGAAAATCGAGCACATTCAAACGCTCCACGCCCCCCGAATCGGAATACCCGGCGTCGCCACGGATTTTTTGGTCACCGCCGGAGCAGAAAGCCAACTCGCCTTCGCCAGTTAAAATAACGACGCCAATCGAGGAGTCATCCCGCGCGTCCTGCAGCGCCTTGCGCATCTCATCCACCGTAAGCGGGCGAAATGCATTCCGCCGCTCGGGGCGATTGATGGTGATCTTGGCTATGCCCTCCGCTTTTTCGTAGCGGATGTCCTCAAATTGCAACGCGGCCTTCCAATCGAGTGCTGATTTCATGAACAAAACGCTATCGCGATGCCCGCCCTCGGCCAATGAAATCCTATTCCAACCTCACGCGCGGATCGACAACCGCGTAGAGGAGGTCTGAGATCAAATTCCCAAAAAGCACGAGCGCGGCCACGATGAAATTGAGGGCGACAAGCGTTGGGTAATCCCGCTCCAGCACGGCCTCGTAACCCAGACGCCCCATGCCTGGATAGGCAAAGATGGTTTCAACGATCACCGAGCCGCCGATGAGGGCGGGGAGAAGTCCTCCGATACCGGTGATGAGTGGACGAATAGAATTTCTGAGGGCGTGTTTGTAAAAAATCGTATCCTCATCGAGTCCCTTGGCGCGTGCGGTGCGCACATACCCTTCGCGCAGGGTTTCGAGCATGCTGGCGCGGACATAGCGGGACTGCACAGCGATGCCGCCGAGCGAGAGAATGGTCGCTGGAAGCGCAATATGCCAGATACGGTCGAGGCAGAGTGCGAACGCATTCGGAAAGGCAATGCCGTAGGATTGCGTTCCCAGCACTGGCACGGCGGCGTATTTCACCAGTCCAATGAGAGCCAGATTCGCGATCCAAAAAGTCGGCACGGCAATGAAAACAAACACCCCGAACGAGGTCAGGGTATCCGCCGGAGTTCCCGCATACCGCGCGCAGAAGACACCGATGAGAAGCCCAAATGTGAGAGACAAGGTGATGGCGGCGACATTGAGCAAAACCGTTGCGGGAAGGCGTTCGGCGATCCTTGCCAGCACAGGGCGGTCGTCTTTGATGCTGCGAAGCTCGCCCGTGAAGAGATCCCTCATGTTGAGCCAGTATTGCTCGTAGAGAGGCCGGTCGAGATGGAATTTCTTGCGAAACATTTCCTTAACCTGCGGCGTGATCTTCGGGTTGAGTTCCCCCCACGGATAAGGGCTGCCCGGAGCCAGCGTGATCATGAAAAACGATACGAGGCTGATGCAAAAAAGGAGCAGCACACTGACGAGCGAGCGGCGGATGAGGAAATTCAGCATGAGATGCGGCCACAGACTATGATGGACCGGTCATCCGTGTCAAAAATCCCTGCCATTTACTGAAAAAGAGCGCCTTGATGAAAGAAGCGGCAGGGATTACAAGCATTCATGGCACGCAAACGCAAATCCCCTCCGCGCGCAGGTTGGCTCGTTGGACTCATCACTTGCGGTGTTCTTTTGTTTGCAGGTTTCCACCTGCTGAGTTCCAAAGAAGACACCACCACCCGAACGACGCCGCAGCTGGATGTCCAGTCCTACCTCGCGAGCGCCAACAGCCTTCGGGGAAACATCTACAAACTCGAAGGAACCGTCTCCGAATCCCTCGCGTGGTCGCCGGACTCCGGTCGCCTGATCGCTGTAGAGACCGATGAAAACATCATCCCAGTCCTCGTCACGCCGGAGTTCCAATCGATGAACATTCAGAAGGAACAGAAGTTGGTTTTCATTCTGGAGGTAGATGAAAAGGGAATCCTGCGCACACGAAAGGTCACCAAATCATGAAATCCCTCCTCACAACCTGCGTTGCCATTTCATCAATCGCCCTAACAGCATCAGCACAGGACAGGGCCCTTGGTGACTCGAAGGCCGCCACCGGCGGTGCCCGACCTCCCCAGATGAACGAGGGCTTCATCGGGCGGGATGTCCCGGCCTTCGACCCCGGCAGCGAGGTGATGAGCTACGACGGGAAGCTTTGGAACATTAACAACAACCGCTTGTTTCGTGCGCGCTTTGAGAAATACCTTAACGCGCCTGCGGCCACCGACAGGGCGGATGTGGCCTACCGCGAGACGATTGATCGCATTTTGGACCTTCTTGCGCCAGGAAACGCCACCAAGCAAAACATCAACTCGGCTTTTTTGCTCCTCAAGAAGGCATCCGAATACAAGGACGATGCCAATCTGTGCCGAACGATGTCCGATGCGATTTATGCGGCTCAAACAAGTCTCGCCACGATTGAAAAGCTGAAACGGGAGAATGCGACTCTCGAGAAGCAGCGCTCCTCAGCCGAGTGGAACAGGGAAATGGCGGCAAAAAATTCGAACCTTGGGATTTCGACCAGTTCGAAGGACACAGATGTGGCGAAGGAGAATCAAAAAATCGAACGCGACGCCAGATTGGCCACCGCCAGTCGCGAACTTTCCGATGTGGCCCAGACGATCGAGAACAACAAACTCCGCATCGCAGCCATCGAGATCAACACGAAGGGGCATCTCCAGGCACTCATCATGCAGTATTTCGCCACGCGCCGCTTCGAGCATGTCATCATCGCCAACCGTTTTTACCGCGCGATCTACACGGATGGAGACAACTCGATCGCCATCTACAAAAAAATGGTCGACTCCCTGCCGACAAACAAGGACGCAGGCCAGGCGAAGATCACAGGGGAATTGAATCCTCAAATCTCGGCCACTGCAGGTGTCATGGACCATGATGCCGCAGTCGGAGCAGGCGCGGGAGGAAACGGGACGAATGTGAACATCTACAACGGAACGCCGGCGGCAAGGTCAGGAAGCTCGTTCTCGGCCAAAGGGGCCAAACTTGGAATTGAAAATTTCGGAATCGAAAGCCTCACCGGAGGCGCAGCCAGCGCCGCGCAGACGATTAGCAAGCTCGTGAGCTCGTTGAGCCAGATCGACAGCCTCGCCAATGAAGCGATCCGCGACATCAACGAAGGCGTGGAAGCCTACAAGTTCCTTCTGGAGCAAGGCGAACTACAGAGCGCCACAGAGCGACTCGCGGAAACATTCGCCCTCGGCGAATACATGCCCAGCGTCCGGTTGCTGCCGAGGGAGGCAAAACGGCGCGCGCTGGAATACTCCCAAAAAACCAACGAGCTACTGGCCGCCTTGGAAGTGAACGACCTCACGCGCGCCGAGAAGTTGGTGAACGAAATTGAGGGTATGGCCAAGGATTTCGACACCAGCAAACCACTGGCCAAAATTGAAACCGCGAAAACCATCAGCGCGATGCATCTGGCCAAGGCCCGGAATGCCGCCGTCTCGGGGGACAAGTCCGCGATGGAGGCCGAACTTCGCTCTGCGGCTCAAATCTGGCCCCGCAACCCCGCACTTGCCGAGGTGGGGAACACAATTTTCACGCAGTCGGATGTGCAGCAGCAGGCGATGAATGATTTCGACCGTTTGCTGAGCCAGAAAAACCACCGCCAGATTTACAACGACAAATTGCGATTCATTGCCGCAGCCGCCATGTATCCCGAGAAACAAAAAGAGCTCAACGATGTCCTCCAGCGCATGGCCGCTGTCGAAGGAGCTATTTTGAAGGCGCAAGAAATCGCAGGACGCGGCGACCCGGCAGGAGCCTGGGAGAGCGTGCAGGCGGCGCAAAAAGAATTTCCCGACGACAGCGAATTGAACCAACTCCGGGCTACTCTAACCACCCAGGCGGCGGATTTTGTTCAGACACTCGCCAAGGCCGAGGCATTGGAGAATCAGGACCAACCTGGCGCATCCCTGGCTTGGTATTTGCAGGCACGGAAAAAATATCCCGCCAGCACCTTCGCCCGCGCAGGCATAGAGCGCCTCAGCGCGAAGGTCCTGCCTGATGCCAAGTAAGCCCCAGTTTTCATGAAGCAAAAAATCCTGCTCGTTGACGGACACAGCATGATTTTCGACTGGCCGGACCTCGCTGCCATGCATGCCCGCAACACCGCTGCTGCACGGGAGGAACTGGTTAAGAGACTCACCGGATTGCAGGACAACACAGAGTGGACGGTTGCCGTGGTTTTCGATGGCAAGGGCGTGAAGGCCTCGAGCGATGGCACCCCGCATGGGATTGCAGTTTTTTATTCCAAGTCGGGCCAAACGGCGGACTCCATCATCGAGCGGCTTGCCGCAAAGTATGCGAAGGATCACGAGGTGACGGTAGCCACAAACGACCGCTTGGAACGCACAACGGCCGAGGCTTTCGGATCAAACACCATCTCGGGCATGCAACTCCGCGCCGAAATGGAATCCGCCATCGACTCGGTGAGAGACACGATCCGACGCCTCCGGCGCTGATGCCTCGAAAAGAAGTTTTTTCCTTTTTGCAAAGGCCTGTCTAACCTCCCGCACCTATGCTCAAAACAGGAATCGTCGGGCTCCCGAATGTGGGAAAATCAACTCTCTTCAACGCTGTCACCCGCACCCGCAAGGCCCAGGCTGCCAATTTCCCCTTCTGCACGATCGAGCCAAATGTTGGCATCGTGAATGTGCCCGACGACCGCTTGCAGAAGCTGGCCGAGCTTTCGAAGTCCGAAAAAATCCTCCCGGCCGCCATCGAGTTTGTGGATATCGCCGGGCTCGTGGCCGGAGCCAGCGAGGGCGAGGGGCTGGGCAACCAATTTCTTAGCCACATCCGGGAAGTCGATGCGATCATTCAAGTCGTTCGCTGCTTTGAAAGTGAAGACATCCACCATGTCTCAGGCACAGTGGATCCGGTGCGCGACATCGAGGTTATCAATACCGAACTCATTCTCGCCGACCTTGGAGCGGTGAAGAAACGCGCGGAGCGAAACCAAAAGGGCGCCCGCAGCGGAGACAAAACAGCCAAGGCCGAACTCGCCCTGGCGGAAAAACTCATTCCCCACCTGGATTCGGGCAAACCTGCTCTAACGGCGGATCTCAGCGCGGACGAAAAAGAACTCCTGCGCGGATTTTTCCTCCTCACATCGAAGCCAACCCTTTTCGCCTGCAATGTCGGAGAAAACGACCTTTCCCATCTGGATGGAGACTCTGCGGCGGCGAAACATGTAAAAGCCGTGCGCGAATATGCCGCCGAGCATCTGGGTTGCGAAGCCGTCGTCATCAGCGCCCAAATCGAAAGCGAACTCGCCGAACTTCCGCCGGAGGAGGCGGCCGAGTTTCTCGCGGGACTGGGCGTCAAGGACAGTGGAGTGAGCCAACTCATCCGCGCCGCCTACCACCTCCTCGGCCTTCGCACCTATCTGACCACCGGCCCGAAGGAAAGCCGGGCATGGACGATCAATGCGGGCGATAAAGCGCCTGCCGCCGCAGGCGTCATCCACAGCGACTTTGAGCGTGGATTCATCGCAGCACAGATCGTTTCCTTTGAGGATCTCATCACCCTCGGTTCCGAAGCGAAAGCCCGCGAAGCCGGAAAACTCCGCCTTGAAGGCAAGGAGTATGTCGTCCAAGACGGAGATGTCGTGGAATTCCGCTTCAATGTATAGTCCCGGACGTTGAGCAGCCGGCCCGCTCAAGCGGCGACTGTCTCTGAGCGCTCGACGGGACGGAACCGAAAGCGCTCGTGGTATTTTCCGCCATTGTGCTTCCGGCAGCATTTGATGCAGGCGGCCTTGCGACGGAGAATCTTCACGCGGGCAAGGATCGTGGAGCACTCGGGGCAGGCATAGAAAAACTTCCGCATGACGCGTCGGCGTTTGAACGGGAGATCATGGCAACGCGCCTCATTGGGAATTCCGAGATCTGCGCAAGCCTGATGCCACTCCTCGCCATGGGCTTCGATACGATGACGACCGACACGGTGCTTGGCCAGAAGATGAGCCAACTCGTGGCGCAATGTGCGCTGGACTTCTGCGGCCGAAACCTCCAAGAGCTTCGGATTCAAAACCACCATGCGATCACTCCAGACGGCCAGGCCCGCCGTGGTGCGGAGCCCGGGATTCCAAAAGACCTTCACCTCCAGATGGCGGCATCCAACTGACTTGAGAAGCTGGTTTGCAAAATCCTCGAGCAACGGATCGTGACGCAGACGGGTTTTCCGCCTCGGAACAGCAAGATCATCCGGCGAGGAGCGAACGCGCCTCATGACCGAACGGCCGAAATCCATGACGAGTTGTTTGTATTTCACGCAGCCAAGGCAGGTTGAAGTTTTGCCACCCGTCCCACGGCAGCGGCGGCCAGGTCGATGGACTCTTCCGTTGTGGAATGTCCCATGGAAAAACGCACCGTGGCCAATGCCGTCCGCGAATCCACTCCCATGGCGATGAGAACATGCGACGCCTGAATTGAGCCGACCATGCATGCGGAACCGCTGGAGACGCAGACGCCTTCCAAATCAAGCCCCATCAAAAGCGATTCCCCATCGGCTCCCGGGAAGCTTACATTCAGAGTATTGGCAAGGGAGCGGGCGGGGTCGCCATTTCGAATGGCTTGTGGACAAGCGGAACGAATCCGCTCCCAGAGCCTCTCACGAAGCGGGGCGAGACGCTCCGCATCCTCTGAGGCGCGGGAAATAGCAGTCTCGGCGGCGGCGGCCATTCCCACGATGGCGGCGACATTTTCCGTTCCCGGACGGCGGGAGTTTTCATGCGACCCACCATAGACCGTGCGCGAAAGCGCGATGCCGGCGCGAAGATAGAGTGCGCCCACGCCCTTGGGACCATAGAACTTGTGGGCGGCAATCGAAACCGCCGAGAGACCGGCCAACCCGGTCCCTACAGGGATTTTTCCGAATGTCTGGACGGCATCGGTATGAAAAAACACGCCACGCTCGGCACAGACGGCGGCAATTTCCTCAAGCGGTTGGATGGCTCCGGTTTCGTTGTTGGCATGCATGATGGAGACAACGGTCGTCTCCTTTCGAATCAGGCGGGCGAGAAGCGAGGGATCGACCACTCCGGCGGAATCCACTGGGAGCAAGGTGACTTCGAAACCTTCAAAATGCTGCAAATGCTCGGCAGCGTGGAGGACGGCATGATGCTCCACAGCGGAGATGATGATGTGTTTTCCTCGCACCGCGTGGGCGCGGGCGATGCCGATAAGCCCAAGATTGCAGGATTCCGTGCCGCCGCCTGTGAAAATGATCTCGTGCGCTTTGGCTCCAAGCAACGCGGCCATGCGGTCACGTGCATCATCCACCGCAGCCCTGGCACGCCGCCCGGCCGAGTGTATGGACGAGGGATTTCCATACTCCCCGTCAAGAAAAGGCAACATGGCCTCCTTGGCCTCGGGGGCCAGGGGTGTGGTGGCGTTGTGATCTAAATAAACCATTCGATTTCCTCGGATGCGGTGCGTTTGGATTTATTAAGGATACGCAATTGTTTCTCCTCGTAAACCACCAGCGAGTCGGACGGAACGCTCTGCATGAGGAAAACATTGGCGCCGATGGTGCTACGATCACCAATCAAAGTCTCTCCACCCAAAATTGTGGAATTTGGGTAGATTGTGACGCGGTCGCCAACCTCGGGATGGCGTTTACCCCCCTTTACAATTTGGCCGGAATCATCCTTGGCAAAGCTGCGGGCTCCGAGGGTCACTCCATGGTAGAGCTTGACCCGTTTTCCGATGCGGCAGGTTTCGCCAATGACCACTCCAGTGCCATGGTCGATAAAAAAATACTCCCCAATCTCCGCGCCAGGATGAATGTCGATGCCGGTGCGTGTGTGGGCCCACTCGGTCATCATGCGTGGCAGAAGAGGCACGCTTTCGCGGTAGAGCACATGGGCGCAGCGCTGGATGGCGATGGCTTCGAGAAAAGGGTAGGAAAGAATGATTTCCTCGCTGCTCACAGCGGCGGGATCGCCCTCGTAGGCCGCGAGAATATCAGTCCTCAGCAATTCCCTCACCTCGGGAAGACTCCCGAGAAACCGCATCAGCACTTCGTTTGCGAGCGATGCCGGGGCTTCGGGATTTGTGAGCAAAAGGCTTTTCCCAATCTGGTCTTCAAACTGCACGGCCAAGGCGCGGAGGCGTTCGCCGGTGATCAGCGCCAATTCGTTTTTATGAATCGGTCGTTCGTCATGGAATCCAGGAAACAAAAATTGGAGCAACTGTTCGCACAGATTGTCCAACGCGCGTTTGGATGGAAGATTGTGGCGATCCGTATTGTTCAACCCACCCACCTCTTCGTAAGAGGCAAGAATTCCCTTCGCGATCTCATCCAATCTACTGTCCATGGTATTGATACTATGCTTGGAGGGACGCGGCTTGCGAGCTAATTGGGCAAAGGGGCGAGGGAAGGTTTCCTGAAAAAAGAAAAACGCGCCGAACGAGTCGGCGCGTTTTCAAATTGACTGATTGTAAGGCGGGTTAGTTTGCAGAAACCGGCACCACATTCACGCGGCGGCCGTTGCGGTCGAATTTGACATGACCGTCCACAAGGGCCCAGATCGTGTAATCACGACCGAGACCGACATTGCTGCCAGGCTCGAACTTGGTGCCACGCTGGCGGAGGATGATGTTGCCGGCGATGACGGACTCGCCGCCGAATTTTTTTACGCCGAGGCGTTTGCTGATACTATCGCGTCCGTTTTTGACGCTGCCTTGTCCTTTTTTATGGGCCATAAAAAGTTACTTTGTTGAGATGGATTCGATTTTGATTGTGGTGAGACGGCGGCGATGGCCGACCGTGCGGTGATAGCCTTTGCGGCGGCGGAATTTGAAAGCGATGACCTTGTCGTCTTTGAATTGATCGACCACGGTGGCTTTCACTGAGGCGCCGGCGACGAAGGGCGTGCCAACATGAAGATTGCCACCGTCCGAGACGAGCAGGACTTCTGAGATTTCAAGAGCCGCGCCGGGTTCGACGTCGAGTTTCTCGACCTCGATCTCATTGCCGGATTCAACGCGGTATTGTTTCCCGCCTGTTTGGATGACTGCGTATGCCATAAATTTTTCCTTTTGAATAAGGGTTGTGTAAAATGAAGGGACAAATCTTTTTTGCAAGAATAAAAATGCCGGACTTGAATTTTTTGCATGTCTGAAAAAAAGCGTCGTATTTTGATTCTTGGTTCGCGCGGCAGGCTCGCCGCCTCACTCATGGCCACATGGGCCGCAACGCACGAAGTGTCCGGCCTTGCCCGCCCTTCGTTGGATGTGGCGGATTTGGATTCCCTCCGAAGGCTGCTCGACCTGCACGAGTTCGATGTGCTTGTGAATGGCACGGGCTTGACGAATGTGGACCGCTGCGAGACTGCCCGCGAAGAGGCGCGGGCCGTTAATGCGCTTGCGCCGGGAATCATGGCTGACTGCGCATCGCAGCGCGGGGCCCGGTTGATTCATTTCAGCACGGACTATGTTTTCGACGGCACAAAACGCACGGCCTACACGGAGGAGGATCTCCCCTCGCCTCTTGGTTGGTATGGAGCCACAAAGCGAGAGGGGGAAGAGCAAGTGCTCGCCCGTAGTCCGCAGCACATGGTCGTGAGAGTTTCCTGGGTTTTCGGCCAATCGAAACCTGCTTTCCCGGATTCGCTCATCGAACGCGCGCTTCGCGACGAGCGGGTGGAGGCAATCTCAGATAAAATCTCCTGCCCCACCTCGGCAGAAGACACAGCCAAGTGGCTCGAGGTTTTTTTTGATCACTCGCTTGCGGGAGGTCTATATCACGCCTGCAACAGTGGCGAGTGCTCCTGGCAGGAATATGGAGCCAAGACTCTCGAATTTGCTTCAGAGGCCGGCTTGCCGCTTAGAACTTCGCGCGTTGAATCAATCCGGCTTGCGGACATGAAACAATTCATTGCACCGCGCCCCGTTTTTTCGATTCTCTCCACGCGCAAGCTCGCAGCCGCGACCGGCATCACGCCACGCCACTGGCACGAAGCCCTGCGCGAATACATTTTCAAAAAATATGCACCGCTTTTATCTCCGTCCTGAAAACTGGGAATCCGCCACACTCGATGCGGAAGAATCCCACCATTGCCTCAATGTCCTCCGCCTCTCGGAAGGAGATCGTGTTACGGTCTTCGACGGCGCAGGCCGTGAAGGCCAAGCCGTGATCGCCGCCACCGCCGGATCCAAGGCAAAGTTAAAAATCTCTTCGACCGCGACAACACCTCCCCCTCCCTGTGCGATCACGCTTGCGCAGGCCGTGCCCAAGGGAAAAAACATGGACCTCATCGTCCAGAAAGCCGTGGAACTCGGCGCGGCGCGCATCGTTCCATTGCTCTCGGACAGAACGATTGTTCAGATCGACTCGAGTGAAGCCACCAAGAAGCGCGAAAAGTGGAGCGCTATCGCCTTGGAGGCCTGCAAGCAGTGTGGACAAAACCATCTGCCGGAAGTCGCCGATCCGATCTCACCAAAAACCTTTGCCGAGCGCTTGGACAAAGGAGACCTACATCTCATCGCCTCCCTGCAACCCGACGCGCGGCCCATCAAGACCGTCCTTGCCGAATACGGAAAGGCTCCCAAACAGGTGACGATTTTTGTCGGCCCGGAGGGGGACTTTACACCTGCGGAAATCGCCCTTGCAAAGAGCCACGGATGCCAACCTGTGACACTCGGCCCGATCATTCTACGGACTGAAACGGCCGCGATTTATTGCCTGAGCGTGCTGGCCCACGAACTCTTCAGCCCCCGCCAGGCGTAGCCGGCAACTCGCCAAGCACCGCCGGCAAAGGCTCCGGAGTGGAATCGGGTTCGGCAGGTTGGGGTGTTGATGTTGGAGAGGGAAGCGGACGCGCAACAGTGATTGGCCTTGATTGAACCGGCTCCGGCTTTTTCAAAAGAGGCTGAAAATAAATCCAAGCCGCCAACACAAGGAGAGGCCAGGCGACCGCAATAGTCGCCAGAACCAATGCCAGAGAAGCTTTGCGAGAGACAGAGCCCATTTGTAACCGCGCCAGTTCACGCTCCTTCTCGGCGATCAATTCCACGCAGGCCAATCTCTGAGCAGACCTCTCACGGAAAGTCGGGGCAATGGTCTTCAACCTCTCCAGCGAAAAATGCTGAAGCCCCACGCGGGCATTGTCCACAAGCTCAAACTTCGAGTCATCCATCGATGCGACCAATCAACCAGTCAGCCAGCATGCGGGGCAAAGGTTTTTTAGAAAAAACAAGAGGCTCTCCCTCGCGGGAGAGCCTCTGAATCATTTGATATCAATCTTTGCTTACTGCCAGCCTTAGCTGATCAGTCGAAGAATCGACTGGGTCGATTGGTTCGCCTGTGCGAGCATCGCGGTGCCGGCCTGCTGCAGGATGTTGTAGCGGGCGAGCTTCGTGCTCTCGTCGGCGACATCCACATCGAGGATGCGGCTGTTGGCGGCTTCGAGGTTGGTTTTGTTCACCGCGAGCATATCGGCAGCGAAGGTCAAACGGGACTGCTCGGCACCGTTGTTGGCGCGGAGCGTTGCGAGGTTTTGGATCGCCGTTTGGATTGTGTCAACTGCTGTCTGCGCTCCGGTGTTGGAGCTGATATCCATTCCGTCGCCAGCGGCTGTTCCAACAGAAGCGCTGATGAACTCGAGATCAACCTGAGTGATGCCGACAGTCTGATCACCATCATGAGAGGTGACAACTGTCAGAGTGCTTGCGACATCCATGCCTGCAGAGCCTGCTGATGCACCGGCGTCAAACAAGCTGATGCCATTGAACTCTTCGCCAACCATGAGGTTCAATTGACCTTTGAGTTGCGAAAGCTCGGTGTCGTAGAGTGCGAGGTCGGAAGGTGCCTTCGTCACATCTTGAGCAAGTGTGGCGAGTTCCGACATGCGATTGAGGATTTTGTCCGCTGTTTTCAGCACACCATCCTGAGTTTGCAGAAAGCTGAGTGAGTTATTGACATTTGCCGAAGTGGCATCTGTGCGGCGGATGGATGCGCTCATCTTCATCGACACGGCGAGTCCGCCGGCGTCGTCTGCTGATGAGTTGATGCGTGAACCACTGGAGAGGCGATTGAGGCTTCTCTGGAGGTTGACGTTTGTGTTGCTGAGGTTATAAGCGGCTGATGTGGCTGCTGAATTGGTGTTGATTACGACTGACATATCCTTTGTCTTTCTATGGCGCGAAGTCCGTTTCGCTGTCGGGCCGCTTTGGTTCAGTGTTCGACCTCACTGGGGGAGATTATCTCCGTTGGTTGATACATCGGCGCATGGCTTGATCGACTTTAGAAATTTTTTTCGATCACCTCAGAAATATGGATTCGGAGAGGATGCCGAGTCATAATAGGAACATGATTTCCAGCGGCCCGAATATCACTCTCGCTCTCGTAGCGCGCGACGAGGAAGCCCACATCGGGAGATGCCTGAAATCCGCATCAGGACTCGATGCGGAGATGATCGTTGTTGATACGGGCTCCACGGACAAAACGAGAGATATCTCAATCGCCTGCGGAGCAGAGGTCTTGAATTTCCCATGGATCGATGACTTCAGCGCCGCCCGGAACAAGGCTCTTGAGATCGCCAGAGGCCGATGGATTCTTGTGCTGGACGCGGATGAATACCTGCTTCCGGCCAGTGTGGAAGCCATTCGGGCGCTGACATCAGATGATGCCGCGCCGCATTGCGCCTATCACCTCTTGAATAAAAGCAGCTCAGACGATGGCCGCACAGGCACATCAGGCCTCATTGTGCGGCTTTTCCCGAATGATCCGCGGGTGCGATATGAATGGCCAGTTCACGAACAGGTAGCAACCAGCCTTCAGAGGGCGGGCATTCCGGTGGTAGACACCCGTATCGAAATCATTCATACCGGCTACTCAAGCCCTGAAGTGAATGCCGCAAAGCAAGCGCGCAATCTTCGGATTTTAGAAAAAATGACCCAAGCCAGCGATGCGGTGCATCCGATGGTATGGTTCCTCAAGGGTGGCGCTCTTCTTGACCTGAACCGCCCTGATGAAGCCCTTGCGGCCTATATTCAATGTTCGCAAACCACCCTTCCCGGCGAAGCGGTCCACGAGGCCTCACTGGTCCGCCGCGCCACTTGTCTTGCGGACTTGAAAAGATTTCAAGAAATCCGCGCCATTCAACCAGCGCACTCCGAAGCGGAATGGCATCCGGAATTACTTCTTCTTCGGGGACAAGCGGAGATCAGTCTTGGCGATACGCGCATGGGAATGGCTTTTCTTCACCGGGTCTTCCAAACGCCGTCCCATTCACGCATCCCGGCATACGATCCAATACGGGTGAGAATCCGTGCACTGATGACCATTGCTTTACTGTGGGAAAAATCATCGCCAGGACGAGCTGTTGCACTGCTGCGACTGGCGACCCAATCCGTGCAAAGCGGGCATGAAGTCAATCTGGCCGAAGTTTTGGCGATCGAGCAGGCCTGAAAGCAAGGCTATCCGAAGATTTGGTGCCTGAGCTGATTTTGGCGGTCGAGGAGCGCTGGGTAGTTGAAATCACGACGCGGCTCCAATCTGGGCTCAGCAGCAACTGGTGCGCAGCGGTCGGAGAGTATTTCGAGGGATTCGTTGGGGGTGGCTGCGGCGAGGGCTTGGATGGCGGCGCCGAGGGCGGCTCCTTCGGCGCTTTGCATGGTGACGACGGGATAACCGAAGATGTCGGCGAGTATCTGCCGCCAGGCGGGGCTTTTGCTTCCGCCGCCGGTGAGGCGGATTTCGGAGGGTTTGAGGCCAAGGGATTCCATGCGGCGGAGTCCGTAAGCCATGCCGAGTGTGACGCCTTCCATCGCGGCACGGGCCATATGGGCGGATGTGAGATTCGAGGTGTTCATGCCGTGCAGGACGCCGCAGCCCTCGGGCAGGTTCGGCGTTCGCTCACCTTGGAGGTAGGGCAGGAAGATCAGGCCATCGGCTCCTGCGGGAACGGATGAGACTTCCCGATCCATGCGCTCGTGATCCCAACCGAAGAGGTTGCGGAAGGCCTCTGTGCCAACGGTGACATTCATCGTGCAGAGGAGCGGCATCCAGTGGTCGGCGCTGTCGCAGAATGCGGCGATTTCGCCCTGAGCATCGATGACAGGCTGCGGGGCGCAGGCGAAAATCGTTCCGCTGGTCCCAAGGCTCGCTGTGACTGTGCCGGGGCGGATGTTTCCCGTGCCGATGGCGGCCATCATGTTGTCCCCTCCCCCGGCGCTGATGATGACATCC
>JBILMW010000169.1:0-5305 GCA_044375335.1 Terrimicrobiaceae bacterium
TTCAAGACATCCGAGGGATTTTTTACAAACTGGTCGCTGAGTTGGCTAATGTGTGCGAGGCCGTCTTGGTGCACTCCCAGATCGATGAAGGCGCCAAATGCGGCGACATTGGTCACGATGCCGGGGAGCTTCATGCCGGGCTTGAGATCCTCAATTTTCATCGCCTCGTCGGAGAAGGCAAAAACCTCGAACTGCTTGCGTGGGTCGCGTCCGGGTTTGGCGAGTTCTTTGAGGATGTCTTGCAGCGTGGGAAGACCGACCTCGGGTGTGATGTATTTCTCGAGCTTGATAGCAGCGCGGCGGGCGGGGTTCTGCATCAACTCGGAGACGGAGCAACCGATATCCGCCGCCATGCTGTCCACGAGGGCGTAGCGCTCGGGATGCACGGAACTGGCATCGAGCGGATGCCGTCCATTGCGGATGCGGAGAAAGCCGGCTGCCTGTTCGAAGGCTTTGGGGCCGAGGCCAGGAACCTTCAGGAGATCCTCACGGGATTGGAAGGCACCGTTTTCGTTGCGGAACTGGACGAGATTCACAGCCGTGCGGGAATTCAACCCAGAGACATACCCGAGCAGATTCGCGCTGGCGGTATTGAGTTCGACGCCGACATGGTTCACGCAGGAAACAACGGTGTCATCGAGCGAGCGCTTGAGAGCGCTTTGATCGACATCGTGCTGATATTGGCCAACGCCGATGGATTTCGGATCGATTTTGACTAACTCGGCGAGCGGGTCCATGAGGCGGCGACCGATGGAAATGGCTCCACGCACGGTGAGATCGAGCGTGGGAAATTCCTCGCGGGCGACCTCCGAAGCCGAGTAAATCGAGGCGCCGGACTCGCTCACAACGACAATCACGGTGGATGCCGGCAGGCCCAGCGCGCGGATGAAGGTCTCGGTCTCGCGAGAGGCCGTGCCATTGCCGATGGCGACGGCCTCGATTTTAAAACGATTCACAAGCGACTTGATCACTTCGGCAGCCTCGGTGCGGTCGCGGACACCCTTTTCGGGATACACCACCTCGTGGGTGAGGAGTTTGCCTTGGGCATCGAGCACGGCGAGTTTGCAACCGGTGCGGAAGCCAGGATCGACGGCGAGAACAATTTTCTGACCGAGCGGTGAGGCCAGGAGGAGTTCGCGAAGGTTTTCAGCAAAGACGCGGATCGCCTCCTCGTCGGCTTTCTTTTTGTAGAAAAGACGGGCCTCGCCTTCCATGGCAAAGCCGAGAAGGCGCTTGAAGCAATCCTGCGCCGCAAGGCGAACCTGAGCGGCCGAGGGATAGGCTCCCTTTACAAAAAGGTAGTCGAGTGCGGCGAGTGCCTCCTCCTCGGGCGGATTGATGCGCGAGAAAAGCATGCCCTCGGTTTCGCCACGGCGGATTGCCAGGAAGCGGTGCGATGGGCACTGGGCGACGGGTTCGCTCCAGTCGAAGTAATCCTTGAACTTTGCCGCCTCGGACTCCTTGTCGAAGACGACCTTGGATTTTAGCACACCTTTGTTGAGATAAATCTCGCGCAGCGCAGAGCGGGCCTCGGCGGAGTCATTAATGCGCTCGGCCATGATATCCCTCGCCCCGGCCAGAGCGGCTGCGGCATCGGGCACTTCTTTTTCAGCGGAAACAAAAGGCGCGGCTTCAGCCTCGGGGTCGGTCTCAGTGCGCTGCTCCCAGAGCAAATCGGCAAGCGGCTCGAGGCCGCGTTCCTTGGCGATGGTGGCACGAGTGCGTTTCTTCGGACGGAAGGGCAGGTAGAGATCCTCGAGGGTGGAGAGATTCGCGGCGGCGTCGATTTTGACCTTCAGTTCTTCGGTAAGGAGCTTGCGCTCTTCGAGGGATGAGAGAATCGACTCGCGGCGTTTGTCGAGTTCCTCGAGCTCCTGCATGCGGTCACGGATGTTTGTGATTTGGACTTCATCAAGCTCGCCGGTGCGCTCCTTGCGGTAGCGGGCGATGAAGGGAACCGTGGCGCCTTCTTCGAGGAGAACGGCGGTGGCGGCGACTTGACGGGCTTGCAGGGAAAGCTCCTGCACGATTTGGACGAGATGTTTTTCGATCATGAATTGGGGAAGGTGGAGGCGGCCTGGATCAGGCGGCCAAAACAGACTGACCTGCTGGCGAGAGGGCGCGAAGTTTCGCAACCACGGCAGGAATGATTTCGCACGCTCGGTCTATGTCCGAAGCCGTGGTGAAACGCCCAACGGAGAAGCGCAGGCTGGCCCGGGCGCGGTCGTTTGAGAGGCCCATAGCTTTGAGGACATGCGAGGGATTCACCGATCCGCTGGTGCAAGCGGAGCCGGCGGAACAGCAGAGTCCCTTCTCATCAAGGAGAATCAAGGCCCCTTCGCTCTCGACGCCGTCGAACGAGATATTCGTCGTATTGGGTAGCCGGCGCACGGAGTCGCCATTCACGGATGCTCCCTGGATCGAGGCAAGCAGGCTCGACTCCAAGCGGTCGCGGAGAGTCGAGTCCACGCCCTGTGCGAGATGCGATCCCGCCAAGTCGGCGGCCGTGCCGAAGCCGACGATCGAGGCAACATTTTGTGTCCCGCCTCGCCGTCCCTCCTCCTGACTGCCGCGCAGCAGAGGAGTGAATTTGACCCGACGGCTCACATACAGGCCGCCCACGCCCTTCGGCGCATAAATTTTGTGTCCTGAAAAACTCACGAATTGGGCGCCCATGCCCTCCAGAACGAGAGGCAGCTTGCCGAACGCCTGCACGGCATCGATGTGGAGAAGAGTTTTCTTTTTTTGCGTGAGCGCTGCGATTTCCTCCACAGGGAAAAGCACACCGGTCTCGTTGTTCGCCCAAAGGAGCGAAACAATGGCCGTGTCAGGGCGAATCGAAGCCTCCAACTCCGCCATGTCTAGATGGCCGTCGGCATTGACTGGCAGCCAAGTGATCTCATAACCGCGCCGGGCGAGGTATTCGCAGAGCTTGATCGTCGCGCTGTGCTCGACCGCGCTGGTGACGATGTGGCGTTTGTCGGGATCAAGCGCCAGTGCCGACTGGATGGCCGTATTGATCGACTCCGTGCCGCAACTTGTAAAAAGGATCTCGCCACTCTGGCAGCCCGCAAGCGCTGCTACGCGATCCCTCGCCTCCGCGAGAGCCGCTGCCGCTTCACGGCCAAGACGGTAGGCGCTGGAAGGATTTCCATAGCCGCCGCGCAGCCAGGGTTCCATGGCATCGAAAACCTCGGGAGCCACCTGCGTCGTGGCATTGTTATCAAGATAGATCACTGAACTCATGTTTGATGATTTTGAAGTATCTTTTACCATCCTTCATTGCAACCCATGCGTGAACTGAATCGTGTCATCATTCCCGAAATTCTGGATTCCCTGAATCCAAGCGATCCCCGTGCCACTCGGAGCCGCAGGGATCTGCGGTGGATCGATCTTTACCTCGGCAACTCGCGATGGATCGTGCGACAACTCAAAACACAAACTCCTCCCCCAGCCCAGATCATTGAAATCGGCGCCGGCGAGGGCGACTTGTGCCGCAAAGTCCAAGCCTCGCTCCCCTCCTTCACCGTGACCGGTCTCGACCTGATCCAACGCCCCTCCAACGTGCCGGCCAGCATCCGGTGGATCAGTGGAGATTTTTTTCAAACGCTGCCAAACATCAACGCCGATGCCTGTGTAGGCAGCCTCATCCTGCACCATTTTTCCGACGAGGCGCTGCGCGATCTCGGCGCACGCCTGCAATCATTCCGTAGCCTCACCTTCTGCGAACCGCTCCGCTCCCGCCTGCCGCTTTTCCTCTCCAAACTATCCTGCCCATTCCTAAGCGAAGTGACCCGCCACGACATGCCCGCAAGCATCCGCGCGGGTTTCCTCCCAGGCGAACTCCCTGCCCTCCTCGGCTTGGATTCCAAAAAATGGAGCATCAGGCAATCCTCGCATTGGCGTGGGGCGTTGAGACTCGCGGCCTGGCGGCGTTGAAAAAACGCCTGCCGCCATCGCAGGCGTGCGCGAGCGCCGTGTCGCAATTCCAAAGTTTGAGGAAGCTCGGCTGTCTCTCTACCCCGACTCTAAACGCTTTCGCGCTGGTATTGTCTGCGATCGTTGCAGCAGTCACCTCATCCAGAACACTGCGGGTCTCGCTTTAACCAACTGCCGGATTTAGGATTATTATTGATTCAAAGAAGCTTTTAGTGGCTCAATAGAAATCCCATGAAGGGATTTTGACTCATCGGATTCGTCATTGTCATTTGCCGAGCTGTAGGAAATTATTGTAACTTTAGATGGGCCTTTTACATATGTGTATGTGTCGTAATTGCTATCATACAGCAAATTTTCCCCCGCCAACTTCTTGAATTCAGCGAAAGTCATACCGTATCGCATTCCGTTCGTGAATGACCATGCGTTCCTCTGTATGACATTTTTGGAATCTGTCCCCAACGCGAAATCAGGGTCATAAAATAACCCCTCTTTAACGACCGCTCCACCGAGCAAGCCGTCCCAGAATGTGAGCGCCAAATCACTTCCGTAAATAAGTGCTGTTTTCCCTTTTCTGAGATCCAGCTTGCATGCCGGCTGTCCGAGGCGGGCGATCACTTCATATTGAGTCGAGCCCAGAGGGAGACCAAAAATACTTTTGGCTGGATCGATCGTAAGGTCTGTTAGGAGGTCGGGAACTTCAGGCTTAATGGATAGCCCGCCGAGCATTTTATCGAATACACTGAAAGTGACCCTTGTAGGACCTTGTTTATAACTGATTTCATGATCGACCTTTTCGGGAAACTTGTCTCCCAGTATGGCTTTGGCTTGATCTAAAGTCATGCCAGATCGAAGACCATCTTTCAACTGCCATATATCATATTCTTCTGGTTCATTTCCATACGAGTTTCGAGAGGGGACACGTATTGAGGATGGGCTTTCGATTGCATTGTTTTTATACTTATCTTGATATTCAAGCCTAGTGATGAAGCCGTCCAACTCAACACCTCCCAAATGTCCGTTCCAGAACAAAAACTTGCAGTCCTCTCCATAAACAAGTGCCGTCATACCTTTGCACTCGCCTCCTAAATCCAATTCTCCAAGCGGCTTGCCAAAGTGAGAAATGACCTGTTCCGGTGTTGATCCCAGTTCACATCCGAAGATGCTTTTATCCGGATCAATCATAGCCGCAGGCTTTGTTATGGGCTCGATAGCTACACCGTCTACTTCGCCTGCGCCTTCTACTATGCATGCCCCCTCCATCACTACTGTCCGGTTATAAGTCAAACAGCTCCAGTTGTTTAATATTTTGACTATTCGGGTTTTTGGGGGCTGCATTCATAAGCAATTCATTTAAAGGCATTTTTTC
>JBILMW010000170.1:0-5302 GCA_044375335.1 Terrimicrobiaceae bacterium
TTTTGAAGCAAGGATATGAATTCTCCATAGGATAAGTCTTCGGCGGAACCATCCAGCAGAAGATATCTCTCCTTGTCTGGACTGAATCAATTGACTTTTGATTTCTTCTTCTCTGATGCGAAATCCTTCAGAATCACGAATTCGGCCCACCCCATCTGCGACAATCTTGCTATCGGAGGTCTTCATTAGCTTTGCCAAAACCAGGGATGAGCAGCAACTGTAATGCTGCGGGTCAGGCTCGAATCGGCTACAATGAAAAATGAGTTCTTTTCCATCGACTTGTTAGGCATTTTCTGTTTGCAGTTTTATCTGCTTACCATGGTGAACAAAAGCAATAATGCCACAAATCATAGATGCCGGTAGGAGTCCTCTTGTCACTGCAACTGCTACTTCTGGAGCAATCCGCAGATACGATACAACTTTGATGGCTGCTGAAAGCCGATATCCTGATCCAGATGGATTGTTGAGCCAGTTGTATTCTTGTGTGTTTTTTTTCATTTGACGTGGAGATGCTTATGTTTCGTGTTGTAGACGGAGGGAATCATCTTTTGCCTAACGGCAAGGTGTGGCACCGACTACCGGGAGCGCCACTCCGCAACAGGGTTAAGGGTTGGAGTCAAGAGGGTCATTTCAACTCGGGGCACCGGCCCGTTAGCTATTTTCTGATGAGTGACTGGACGTATGCTATGGACTCATCCTCTGATATCACTCCATTCTTGTTTTTGTCGGCAGCTCGGAATGCATTGTTGAGTCTGACATTGTCGCTAATATTGGAGCCTGTTCCGAAATTGATTTTCAAGTATGCATCGAGACTTTTGCTTGTCGTCGTCTTATCAACATTCTCAAAGAATGTTTGATAAAAGATGGATGCTGCTTTGGAGTTGGAAAATCTCAGATGAAGTCGCTTTTCATTTTTCGTTTCCGAGAATCTGACTCCAGATGAAATTGCGCATCCACTGAGAGTGACTGCCGTCAATAGTGCAAGTAATGTAGGTTTTATTGTTTTGTTGGCTTTCATAGTTATTGTGTGATTGAGAAATACAGTTTGATAAGATTTCGTAAGCTAACGTCGACTTGTTATGCTCAGTTTATACCTTTACTCCTATCGGTGCGGTAAATTTTTCATCGATCAGGTTTCCCGTGTTTCTAACCAGTGCTGGCTCAAAAATCAAAACATGTGCTTCCGCATCTGAGACCGTTCGGTGCTCAACACCCTTGGGAACAACAAACAGCTCCCCTTCTTTGATATGCACTATTTTATCTCGAAACTCTACACGCATAGACCCGGACCACACTAAGAACATTTCATCTTCATGCTCGTGGATGTGCCACGGGAATACTCCTTGAAACTTAGCGAGCTTCACCTCTTGGCCATTTAGCTCCGCAATCACTTTGGGGCGCCAGTGTTCAGTTATTAGCGCGAACTTTTCTGTTATGTTTGTAGTATTCATAATTTCCGGCTAACGACCGCGATCAGAGGCTCGCGTATGGCGCGTGGAAAGGCGGCGGCGTAAGCACGGGCCGTGACAACAACGCCCGCACCCTGCAAGCGTATGGTTAGGCGTTGCGCGTTTTGAGGTAAGAGACGACATCTGCTGGGTGCCTATCAGGTGGAAAGATGGGATAAAAGACGCGCTCAATAACGCCTGAATTTGAAATAATCGTCACGCGTCGGAGTAGGCGCATAGACGCAACTGTAAAGGTCGGTAGCGAAAGCGCTTCGGTGAATGTGAAAGCCTCATCGCTGAGTAAATCGAATGTAAGATGAAGTCGCTCGCGAACCTCGCGCTGGTAATCTGTGGACTGCGTGCTGAGGCCAAAGACCTCCGCTCCAAGCTGTCGAATCTCGGTGTGATGGTCGCGGAAAGCGCATGACTCTGGAGTGCAGCCTCGCGCACCGGGAATCTCGTCCCAGCCGTTGGGAAGCGCCACACCGGGACGACCAGTCAGTGGATACACATAGAGCACAGTCAGCCCTTGCCGGTGTCGGAGGTTAATGTGATAACCCGAAGTAGAAACAAGAGATAGGTCGGGAAGATGACTGCCGAGAAGGTGGGCGCACGCGCCATCGTCCTCGGGAACGGGCAGATTGGCTGGAAGCTGGGTCAGTGGTGCTTCGTTCACGGCAGACGGGTAAAGCAGACTCTTGAGTTCTGTCGGAGCGCGGGTGCGGGGTCAAGCGAAATTCCGGAAGTTGCGGTAAGGTTGTTTTCTGGAGTCGCCGCCAGACGGCTGACAGAAATGGCTCAACCCTATTTTGATACCAAAATTTTGGGGGCATGCTGATAGAGGGCGGTCTGCGATGGCCGATGGTCAACGATTCGGCGCTCATAGAGACGCCGCTACAAGTCAAGATGGCTCGCGAAAATTTAAAACCACAGCCATTGGTATGAGCACTTTTTTGAACGAAGTGCTTTTTTTCCAAATTTCCGGAGAATAGAGATTCTTTGTGGCGCTACGGAGCGTTGTCACGCCGTGACGGAGCGTTGTCACGCCGTGACGGAGCGTTGTCGCGCCGCGACGGAGCGTTGTCGCTCCGTGACCGAGCGTTGTCGCTCCGTGACCGAGCGTTGTCGCTCCGTGACCGAGCGTTGTCTCGCCGTGACCGAGCGTTGCCTCGCCGTGACGGAGCGTTGCCTCGCCGTGACGGAGCGTTGCCTCGCCGTGACGGAGCGTTGTCGCGCGGCGGGGCGAGGAGCGCTTAGCGCACCACGCGGGCGCCGCCGCCTTTCATGAGTTTTTCGACTTCCTTGCGTGTGGCCATGGAGGTGTCGCCGGGCGTTGTGGAAGCCAAGGCACCATGGGCGGCGCCGTATTCGACGGCGGCTTGCGGGTCGTTTTGGGAGAGGAATCCGAAGGAGAGTCCACTGGCGAAGCTGTCGCCACCGCCGACGCGGTCGAGGATGTCGAGTTCAGGATACTTCCGGCTTTCGTAAAAGGCTCCATCGTGCCAGCAAATGGCGCTCCAGTCGTTGCGCGAGGCGGTGATGACCCGGCGGAGGGTCGTGGCGGCGACTTTGAAGTTCGGATATTCCTTCACGGCGGTTTCGATCATGCGCTTGAAGGCCTCGGTCTCAATCGTGCTGAGGTTGTGATCCACTCCTTCCACTTCGAAGCCGAGGGATGCTGTGAAGTCCTCTTCGTTGCCGATCATGACATCGACATACTTGGCGATCTCGCGATTCACCTCGCGGGCCTTGGCTTGGCCGCCGATGGATTTCCAGAGCGAGGGTCGGTAATTCAAGTCGTAGCTCACAATCGTGCCGTGCTTCTTGGCAGCGGTGACCGCTTCGATGGTGATCTGCGCGGCGGATTCGGACAAGGCGGCAAAGATGCCACCGGTGTGGAACCAACGGGCGCCGAGTTGGCCGAAGATGTGATCCCAGTCATAGTCTCCAGGTTTGAGCTGCGAGGCGGCGCTATTGCCACGGTCGGGATTTCCGACTGCACCACGGATGCCGAATCCTCGCTCGGTGAAGTTCAGTCCATTGCGAACAGAGCGGCCGATCCCGTCGTCCTCGCGCCATTTGATGAACTCGGTGTCCACCCCACCCTGCATGATGAAATCCTCGATGAGGTGGCCGATTTCATTATCCACAAGAGCCGTGCAAACAGCGGTGCGGAGTCCGAAACATTTGCGGAGACCACGGGAGGTGTTGTATTCGCCACCGCCTTCCCATGCGGTGAATTGGCGGGCCGTGCGGATGCGGCCTTCGCCGGGGTCGAGGCGCAGCATGACTTCGCCAAGGGAGATTTGATCGTAGAGGCAGGTGGATGGATCGCGGAGTGTGAGTGACATAGTGGGTTAGGGATTAGAGGGTGATGGAGCGGAAATTCTGAATGTTCCAAGCGGCTTCGCCAAGCTCATCTGTGATGTGGGCGAAGCCTTCGATCTCGGCTTTGGTGAAAAGAAGTCCACCGTGGAGGTCGGTGAGTTTGGCTGATTGGGCCTCGATTTGCCCAGGCAGCATGCAGGCTTCGTTGCCCTGGCCGAGGATATCGGCGATGCAGGCCTTGAGATTTTCCGCCTGCGTGCGGCCCATGGCGTAATCATGACCTCGCATCGCCTCGGGGTGGATGCACTGGAAGAAAAATGTCGAGCCCCGCTTCTCATCGGCATGGCCGCGAGTTGTTCCACGAATCGAAGGCAGAGATCCCCCGATGAATGCGGCGTAGAGTTCGTCCACGAGGCCCAGTCCGTAGCCTTTGTGCGCTCCAAAGGGCAAAAGTGCGGTCGCTTTTTTGGGATCGGTGGTTGGCTTGCCTTCGGCATCCACCGCCCAACCGGGAGCGAGTTCCTTGCCCTCGCGGGCGAATTGCTGGACGCGGCCCATGGCGACGGTGGATGTCGCCCAGTCAATGACGATGGGAAACCCAACAGCCGACTGCGTGGGAAATCCCCAAGAGTGCGGGTTCGTGCCCATGGTCGGGGTCTTTCCGCCGAAGGGAACCACTTCGGAAGTCGCCGAGGTGCAATTTGTATAAGCGATGTAACCCTTCTGGGCGGCGTCAATGACATATCCCCCACCCCACAGGTAGTGGGTGGCGTTGTCCACGCTCACCATGCCGACGCCGAATTGATCGGCCAACTGCATGCAGCGCTCCATGGCTTTGTAGGCGACGGCCTGGCCAAGTTTTTTGTGTCCATCCCAAATCTCTGCAGCGGCGAAGCGGGATGGCAGGACTTCGATTTCCGCACCGGGGACCCATCCACCGGCTTTGCTGCCGAAGAGGTCATCGAGGTGAAGAGCCTTCAGAGCATTGTGAGTGCGAATGCCATGCCGAGAGGCGCTGTGGCAGAAGCGCGAGGCGTCAGTCGCTTCGTCGTTTGTGTAGCCCCGCTTCATGTAGGCGCGGCGCACCAAGTCATCGTGGAGCTCGGCTGGAACGACAAAATACTCGTTGGGATTGTTCATCAGGAAACTTTGTTGGCTTGCGCGAGCGCGGGGCGACCGGCGAGGACATTAATCATGTTCTGAACGGCCATCGTGGCTTGGCGAACGACATTCTCATGGGTGCGGGAGCCGATGTGTGGGGTGATGACCGTTCGTGGTGCGGTGAGGAGCGGGTTGTCTGACGGCGGCGGTTCTTCGTCCATGACATCTGCCGCATAACCTCCAAGCGCCCCCGAGCGCAGAGCGGCAAGCAGCGCGTTGGTTTCCACCAGTTCGCCACGGGCGCAATTGACCAGAAGCAGACCGGGCTTGGTCAAACCCAGTCGGCGTGCATCGAGCATGTGGCGGGTTTGGTCGGTGAGCTTCGTGTGGAGCGAGATGACATCCGACCGCGAGCAAATTTCATC
>JBILMW010000036.1:0-17405 GCA_044375335.1 Terrimicrobiaceae bacterium
CGATTCAGCGGCATTCTCAAAGGACTCCCAATCGGCATCGCGAAGCCGTAATTCTCGACCTGAAAAATCCGCCCCACAACTCGCAAGGGGAGTCTTGGGTTATTGAAGTCGTAGGCTTGCAGGACGGCGGCATCCGCCACCACCGCGTCCGCCCGCTTCGCAAGCAACTCGTTGACGGCTTCATTGATATCTTTAGCCGGGATCTCGTCGATGCCCGCTTTTTTGATATAAACTTCTCCGGGCGAATCGGCTATCACGGCCACGGACTTACGCTGCAGGTCGCGCGGGTTCTCGATCGTGTTTGATAACTTCTCCACCGTCATGGCGCTGGTGATGCTGGATGTGACGTAGGCGACAGAGATGATTCCCAGTAAAACCCACAGCAACAGAACCATCCTTCCCAAAACGCCTGGAAATCCCTTGTAAACCGATTTTCCCGTTAAAGCCAAGGTCATGACATAGTAAAATGCCTCCGCAACGCCTTCTTTGTGCCCCTTGGGAAAATCAGGATTGTGTTTTCGTTCAAAGAAAAAAACTGCCGCCGTGAGCATGAGTATGCCGCCCAACATGATCCAGAAGATTTCCAACTTCGCCAAGTCTTTGATGTCACTTAACAGACGGGACTCAATTGTTTTCTGGTTGTTCGTGATGAGAATTTGAAGGCCCGAGTGGAAGAAAGGCTGGGAAAACTCCGCGCGGGCGAGGTTGTCCTTATTGACCGGAGCATTTCCGACAAGAATATCAATCGATCCGTCTGCGACGGCGCTCAGGCCTTTTTCCACTGTGTCAAAGCGAATGTAGTCAAAGGCCCAGCCGTTCTCCGCCGCGATTTTTTCCCAGATATCCACCGCTGCGCCGGTTGGAATGCTTCCCGTGTTGATAAACGGAGCTTGCCCGGCGATTCCGACTCGCAAATTTTGCTGGGCTGCGAAAAGGGAGGTCGTGGAGAGAAGGAGTGCCAGCGAGGCAAAGAGGGTTTTAAGCGTCACCATTTTCGAATTTTTGAAATCCAAAAAATCGCAACTCCGGATGCCACCGCCAGGAAATTGATGACAAAAAATGGCCACATGGCCTCGTCCATCGGCAGGGGCAGCTTCACATTCATCGAGAAAATACCGATAACCAAGTTGGCCAGCATGATGGCTATCGTCCAGATGGTGAATTGTTTAATAAGAATGTTAAGATTATGGCTCACGATCGAGGCACGGGCGTCCATCAGACCGGCGATAACCTCCGAGTAAATCTCCGAGCGGCGCAGACACTGCTGGTTCTCGATGATGATGTCCTCAAGAATGCGCGTCTGCTCGTGGTCGAGACCAAGGCGGCTGGATGCCTTCATTTTGTCGAACAGCGCGGCGTTCGAGTGGATCGCGTTCAAGATGTAAACGAGGCTTTTTTCCAGCGCGAACATGTTTAGGAGGTAGCGCGTCTCCATCGAGCTGATGATCCGCCGCTCGAGCGAGTCGGAGAGCATGTTGATGGCCTTCAGGTGGCCTTCAAAATGGCTGATGCTTTGGTAGAGCAGGCGCAGAATCACATCCTGCACCGAAAAGATTCGCAGCGGGGCGCGGCCCTCGAAAAGCGGAGCATCGTCTGGCATGACCACCACGATGCGGTCCTCGTAGACGAAAACACCGGTCGAGGTGAGCTTGAGCAAAAAATTGTCGTCGGCCGAGAAGCTCTTTGGGCGTTTGAAGATGATCGCCGCGTGGTCGGTTTCAAATTCCAGACGCGAAAGCTCATCCGGGTCGAGGGACGAGTGGAGCGTGTGGTAATCGATGTTGTAGAACTCCAGCAGATCGGCCTCGTCTTCGATCGTCGGGCTGTTGAAGACAATGATCTGCGCATCCTGGGGTTCACAGCGCACGACAGTGCCCGCATCCTCAGCGACGCGGTAGTAACTCCGCATGCCGCCCGCTTTCGCGATGGGCATATCCGGAGCGTCGGCGACATCAACCGCTTCAATGGATGCTGGACTCGACATGCCTGCACTCTCGGCCAAATCCATGCCCCGCGTCCATGCGTTTTTTGCTCAATTCTACACACCGTCAAACACGCCTTTGCCTTGTCCAAACAGCAGGTTATTGTTTCCTCCATGAGCAGGATTCGCTTTCGCATCGTTCCCCCAGTCGACCGTTCCTCCGAGGGCGTTTTCATTTCCGGCAGCAGCGAGGCGCTGGGGTGCTGGGATCCTGCCCATGCGCTGCGACTAACTTGGCAGCCACCTTTCCACACCGGTGAAATCGAGGCGCCTACTGGCTCCCGCTTCGAATACAAAATCACACGCGGATCCTGGGAACGCGAGGCGGTGGATGCCCATGGCAATGTCCCCGGAAACCTCTCGCATGAGGTCTGGCTCGACGCCACCCTTCAGCACACCGTAGCGGACTGGAAGGATCGCTTCAGCGGCAGGCTCACCCGCGAGGTCATGGGCTCGCGGCTTCTGGCTCAGGACCGCGAACTCCTCATCTGGCTCCCTCCCGCCTACTCGCGCGATTCCGGTCACCGCTTCCCGCTTGTCATTCTCCATGACGGCGACGCCATCTTCGATGCAGCCCTCAGCCAACCCTCAGGCATTGATCTGGCGGCCGATGAATGGGTCTCCATGCTCTCGCGCCGAGGTATGATGCCTGAGTCCATCGTCGTCGGCGTGAGGCATCCCGAGGGGTTTTCCCCCGAAGACATCACTCTCAGGGATTACGAACTCTCGCCCGAGCTGGGAGGCGAGGGCTATGCCGGATTCATCGCGCAAGAACTGGTCGCCCACATGGATCAACACTACCGCACCATCGCCTCGCCCTCATCCCGCATCCTTGGCGGAGTGGGACTCGGCGCGCTCCATGCCTTCCACACGGCACTGCGCCATCCGGGCATCTTCGGAGGCCTCGCCTGCCTCTCCACCTCCTTCGAGGACATCTCACAATCCCTCCCGTCGAACTGCGCCGCCCTGCGCCTGCTTGAAGAAACGCCAACCCTCCCCAAAAACCTCCGCATGCACTTCGACTATGGCGACCAAGAGATCGACGAATGCTACGAAGGCTACCACACCCTCCTCGCCTCTCAACTCCGTTCCAAAGGCCTCGTTGAAGGCCGCGAATTCCAAATCCAACGCATCCCCGGCGCAGGCCACACCCCCATCTCCTGGCGCGCCCGCCTCGGCAACGCCCTCAGCTTCGCCTCCAGATCCTAAAACCCCACATCCCCGCCGCCGCATTATGCGAACCAAAAATTTGGACGATCGTCCAAATTTTTGGTTCAGCCGCTTTGGGCTCAAGGTGAAAAAATCAAATCCGCTGGCATAGCTGAAAGTTTCGGGCTGTGTGTCCGAAAACCATGCAAATTAGGCTGGGTCTGCCTTTCTAGTCCTATTGAAACGAAAAAAAACGCAACTGTGTTGGTTCTAAATAGCGACCAAAAATTTGGACGATCGTCCAAATTTTTGGTTGTTTGGGTTCAGCGAGGGGGGAGGCTTTTTAGGATTTCGAGAAAGACCGGGCTGAAGTCGCTTGGGTTTTTCTGTGCCCAGCTGCGGATTTTTTCCAATGGGAAGAAGGCTCCGGTTTCGACTTCCATCGGTGCCGGTTCAAATGGGCCTTCGTGGTGGCCTTGGTAGGCTTGGATGAATTCCCAGCCGTTGGATTCGTTTGGTGTGAGGCGGGTGAGGGGAGTGAGCGGCGGGGCTTCGATGCCGAGTTCTTCTTGGAGTTCGCGGCGGGCGGCGGTGAGGTAGTCTTCGCCGGAATCCACATGTCCAGCGGCGGAGGAGTCCCAGAGGCCGGGGTTGCGGTCTTTCCAGATGGAGCGTTTTTGGAGGTAAAGTTCTCCGGAGGCGTTGAAAAGGAGCATGTGGACGGCGCGGTGCAGCAAGTTATTCACATGAATGACATCCCGGAACTCGGAGCGCAGCACGCGGTCCTGCTCATCCACGACATCGAACCACTCGTTACCATGCTGGGCGGTGGCGGGTGCGGCGGTGAAGGCGAGGGACTCCCATTGGGCGGGGCTGAGTTGCTCGGCGCGAACAGTAGGCGGCATGCCAAGGGCGGTGGTGATTTTTTCCCAGTCGTTTTTGAACTCGGGAAGCAGGTTGCGGAGTTGCTTGCGGCGCTCCGAAAATCCGCGTCTTACGAGGGATTCAAAAATCGAATCGTCGATGGCGCGAACGCGGGATCTTGGCTTGCGGCGGAGGGTGATGACGGCGGAGTCCACTTTGGGCCTGGGAAAGAAAACGGAGGCCGGGAGTTTGCGTTCGAGGCGGATGTCCCAGCGGCGACCGGTGCAGAGTGTCATGGCGCCGTAATCACTCGTGTCGTGCGCGGCGCCGAGTCGTTGCGCCAATTCGAGCTGGAGCGTGAGAATGAGTGCTGATGCGGGTGAGAGGGCGGATGCGTATTTCGCAATGAGGGGTGTGGAAATGTAGTAGGGCAGGTTGCCGATGATCTTCACCGGGCCGTGACCCCAGAGTTCGCGAAGGTCGAATTCCAAAGCATCGGCGTGGAACACGCGGTTTGTTCCATGCTCGAATTTCGCCTTGAGATGCGAGATGAGGCGGTTGTCTTTTTCGATGAGTGTGAGGCGCGTTTCGGGAGTCACGAGAAACTCCGTGAGCGCGCCAAGCCCTGGACCGATTTCCACGATGTGATCGCCTGGCTGAATATCGAGGAGCGCAACGGTCGAGCGAGCCAGATTCTGGTCGTGGAGAAAGTTCTGACCAAGGCTGCGGGTGGGGTGGGTTTCCAATTCCGCAAGCAATCGCTGGATGTCGCTCAATGTCATGGCACCTCGATAACCTTTTTCCCGTTCATTCACAAAGAGGATGTGAACAACCCTATGGGGAGGGGGTGAGTTTTTCGCAAGTTATTCACAGTTTTTCCCGCTTGAGCAAATGCCCCTGCGGGTGTGATGTATGCGGGCACTCGGCGGGTTCACCGCAATTCATGGCCAGCGGACAAAAAAACACCTCTTATCCTCCCTTTCGCTCGGCGTTGGTGCAGGTGATTCTTGTGCTTGGCGCGATGGCGGCTGTGTTTTTGGCCGGGGGTGCGAGGCAAGGGGCGACTGGTATTTTTTTCGTTTGTGCGGGATTGGCGATGATTGTCTTTGCGCCGAACCGGGTTGTGCCGCTGCGGTATTGGCTTCTCTGTGCCGGAATCCTTGGCGCATCGAGCTTGAGCCTGTTGCCCCAGACTTGGTTTCCAACGCCGGAGTGGAGGCAGGCATTGCTGGGCTACCAGGCTTTTCCATCGCTGCCATGGATCACTTTGGCGCCGCGTGAGACGATTTACTGGCTGGTCCTTCTGGCTGGCGCGCTGGTAACGGGGTTGTTTTCGCTGGGGCATCCTGTGCGGTCGGGTGTGAAGCTGTATGTGGCGCTCTTGGGATTGCTGGCCTGCGCGGGCTATGCGGCACTGGCCATCTACGCGAAGACGACCGGCTGGGAGTATCCCTTTTTCGACAAGCGCGGATGGTCGCCTCCGGAGTTTGGTTTTTTTCCGAATCGAAACCATACGGCGGCCCTGCTTGTGACGGGCAGTGTGCTTGCCCTGGGAATCATCCGCGAGGCGTGGTCGATGCGGCGGCCCTTTGTCTTCCTGCTGGCGGTCGGTTCGCTCGGGTTGTGCGTTTACTCGCTGTTGTTTTACTCCATCTCGCGCGGCGGGGTTATTTTTCTGGTTGTTGGCGTGGTGCTTTGGCTTGTCCTACTTGGCAGAGCGCACCGCTCGCTGCCGCTGTTGGTATCCTCCCTCGCCATTGCCGGCACGCTGGTTTGGATTTTTCTGATTTCCGAGGGGGAGGCCCGCAATCGTATTTTGGACTTTCTGGGTATGGAGGAGGCGTCCCAACCCAAGTTCCTCGCGGGTGATCTGCGGTCCAAAATTTTTCTCGATACCTTGCATATCATCCGGGACTACCCGCTCACCGGGACGGGGCTCGGGACATTCGGGTATGTTTTTCCTTTTTACATGCAGGCAAGCATCGACGAGGCGATGCCGATTCATCCAGAGAGCGATTGGCTCATGCTGGCCGCAGAGGCTGGAGTTCCCGCGCTGCTTCTGGCTTTGACGCTTTTGGCTTTGCTGATCCGGGATATCTTTCGTTTGCGTGATACGGGCTCATGGCCGCTGCGCTGGGGTGTCGTTGCCGCAGCCCTGGCGGCGATGTTGCATGGTTTTGTGGATGTCCCGATCCACCGCATCGAACTGGGATGGTGGGTGCTTGTGCTGGCGGGCTTGGCGTTTGGAAATCCGGCGCCGACGCAAACTGAGAAGAGCCTCTCCTGGATTCTTCAACGCACTGCCTTCGGCGTCTGCGGTGCGGTTCTGCTGGCCGGCGGAGTGATTCTCGTCCGCTCCCAATGGTTTTCTGAACATCCTTTTCCTCCCTACCGAGGCAAAATCGTGGTCGAGCAAATCCGCAAGCTCAACGCGGAGGGGCGCGCCAAGGAGGCGGTTGCCCTTGGGCATGCCGAGCTTGGACTCAGCCCCATGGAGCGCGGGCTTTACAGGGAGCTTGGCTATAGCGAGATCGTCAGCCAGGGCGACCCGAGGGTGGCGGATGCGGCTTTTGCGGCGGAGAGGGCATTGAATCCTGTCAGTGCCAAGATTCCTTACGACCAAGGAAGGCTGTGGATGCAAGCCGACATCGCACGCACGGCACCGCTTTGGGGTGAGGCCTTGCAAAAGCATCTCCGAATCCAAGAGGGCGGGGGATATGCGAATATTGTGGAATACTATCGCAGTCTTCTTTCCCAAGCGCGACCGCATGCTGGGCTTTTTGAATCCCTCGGCCAATATGCGACGCTGTCGCCGGATATGCAGATCGCATGGACGGCGAGTTCGCCAAATGCGCGGATGGAGGATGTCGCAAAGGATGCTGCTTTTTTGAAAAAGCTCACCCCGGAGCAGCGGCGGGAATTTTTGCTCTCCTGGTTTAATCGTGGCGGAAAAGTGGAATTGGAGGAATTTCTGCGTGCGAATCCCGATTGGGAGGAGTCGGCTTGGCCGGTTCGTGTGCGGCAGATGGTTTCACGGAAAGAATTCGCCGCCGTCATCGCGGCTGCGGGGAATCGCTACAAAATTGATCTCTCCTTGCCGGAGTTGCCCCCTGAAGCGCTGAAGTCGGATGAGCCTCCGCGCGATCTGGCCCTGCGCGTTGCTTACTTTGCTGCGAAGGGAAATCCTGTGACTGCCAGGCGCGAAGTTGCCGAGTCGGCTCAAGCGAATCAACCGGAGGGCCTGCGTTTGCGTTGCATTCTGGCCCTGCAGGCGGGGGATGCCGCCGGAGCTTGGTCGGCGATGGAAGCCTACCTGCGAGAGACGAAGCGCGGGAGCCTGCCCTAAACGGAGCGCGTTTTCAGGCAACAGGCGTCTCAGGTTCGTCGTCCTCGATCTCCTTGCGGATGGCTTTTGAAATAAACGGCCTCACGAAGCCGTAAATGAGGAATGAGACGAAGAGGACGGCAGGCATCCACTGGTAATTCATCGCCGTGAAAGCCAGTAGGAAAATGAGCCCCAAAAACGCTGGGATCGAACGCTGGGTGCGCCAGTTCACGCTTTTGAAGCTCGGATACTTCACATGGCTGAACATCATGAAGGAGAGAAAAATTAAAAGTGGTGGCAGCGCGTTTTTCCATGGCCCGATGGTGCGGTCGTCGGCCTGCAGCCAGAGCATGAGGAGGGTGAGGGAAGCAATGAGACCTGCGGCTGCGGGTATCGGGAAGCCGTAAAAATCCTTGTCCGGTTTGTCCGCATTGGCGGCGGCGACACAGTTGAATCGCGCCAGACGGAGCGTGCCGCAGAGCAGGAAGAAGAAGGCAATGAGCCAGCCGGTTCGCTGAAAATCTCGGAGGACGATTTGATAAACAAGAAGCGCCGGAGCGATGCCGAAAGAAATGGTGTCGGCGAGTGAGTCAAATTCGCGTCCGAATGGGCTTTCATGTCCACCGAGTCGGGCAAGGCGTCCATCGAGGAGGTCGAAAACACAAGCGCCCAGAATGAACGCGATTGCTTCGTGGTAAAGGGTTCCCGCAGGGTGGCCGTTGGAAACAAGGGTGGCCGCCTCGATGATTCGTAATGTCGCCGCGAAACCGCAAAAGAGGTTTCCTGCCGTCATGAGGTTCGGCAGGAGGTAGATTTTAGGCTCGTTGGGGAATCGCATGGATTTTCTTTAGCAGTGCGGATTCAGTTTTGCGACAGGCGTTTCCCCGCCGCGCACCCGGTCTCCGAGTTTCACCAGCACTTCGGCGCTCATCGGAAGGAAAATCTCGGTGCGCGAGCCGAAGCGGATCATGCCGAAGCGCTCACCGCGTTTGAGTTTGTCCCCCACAACCGCCCAGGGGCAGATGCGGCGGGCGATGGCGCCAGTGATCTGCTTGACCATGACATTGCCTGCAGGGCCGGAAATGACCCAGGAGCGGCTTTGATTGAGGATCGAGGATTGCGGGTCTCGGGCATCGAGGAAACCGCCCGGCTTGGGTTCCGAGTGCGTGATTTCTCCGGCGATGGGAGTGCGGTTCACATGAACATCGAAAACCGAGAGGAAAATACCGATCCGGCGGACCTTGGTTTTCAGAAACTCTCCCTCTTCCACCTCGTCAATCGTCGTGACAACGCCATCCGCCGCCGACACGGCCGTGTTTTCATCCCCCGCAGGCACCCGCTCCGGATCGCGGAAAAAGTAGAGTGTAAAGAGGAGCAACGCGGCAAAAAGGATCGATAGAACTGGGAGCAAGGCCAGCGAAAAAAGCCATCCAGCAGCCAGTGTTCCCAGAATCCATGTGGCTTCCGAAAGTGCGCGATTCTTCATCCCGAGAAAGCTACCAAGCGGGAGGTTTTTGCCAAGCGCGCACAAAGTGGATCACCATAAATCTTGAATTGGTCGGCCCGGCCATGTTTTAAGGAAGGCTTATGAAACCACTCGCTCTTCTCCTTGTCGTCTCCTCGTTTTTTGTTCTCGGCTGCTCCGGTCCTGGCGGCCCCGCACAGCGCGCCGGTGCTGCTGTCGATAATGCGGTCTACAAAGTTGGCGAAGGCATTTCGACCGTGGGACAAAAAATCGAAGGATCGTCCAAGCCGTGAGACGCATCCTGACAGTGCGGGGAGCCTTTGCCTCCGCGCTGCTCGCGATGGCTGTCTTTCTGTTTTCCTCCTGCGGGAGTCGCGACAAAAACACCCTGGTCGTGGGGATGGATCTCTCGTATCCACCCTTTGAAACGATTGGCCCCTCTGGAAAACCCGAGGGCGTCAGCGTGGACATTGCCGAGGCTCTCGGAAAGTTTCTCGGCAAGCCGGTGCGTATTGAAAACATTCCCTTCACCGGGTTGATTCCGTCCCTCAAGACCGACAAGATCGATTGCATCATTTCGTCGATGACGGATACGCCCGAACGCCGCGCTTCCATCGCTTTTTCCGATCCTTACCTGTCGACCGGCCTTGCGCTTCTCGTGGCGCGTGACAGCCCGATCCAATCCCAGCAGGATCTCGACCAAGCTGGGAAAACGCTCGCCGTTCGCCAAGGCACGACGGGCGAGGTCTGGGCGCGGGCCAATATCAAAAATGCCACCATCCTCTCATTGGAAAAAGAATCGGCCGCCGTTCTGGAAGTGATCCAAGGCCGTGCGGACGCCTTTCTTTACGATCAGATGAGCATTTGGAAAAATGCGCAGGAGCACTCCTCGAAAACGCGCGCTGTGCTCCAGCCGCTTCAGAAGGAAAATTGGGCTGTTGCGCTGCGACACGAAGACACGCTGCTATGCGAGCAAATCAATGCCTTTTTAAAATCCTTTCGCTCCGCTGATGGATTTGACGCGCTTGGGGACAAATACCTCAAAGATCAAAAATCCGCCTTCAAGGAGCAGGGAATTCCGTTTTACTTTTGATTCGCTGGAGCGGGAGGCTCCGCAGTCGGATCAGAGGCGCTCGAGGAGCTTTTGGTGGATGCCGTCGAATCCGCCATTGCTGAAGACCACAATGATGTCGCCGGACTTCGCCAGCGGTTTCAGGCGCTCGATGATCGAGTCGGCGGTGGGTTCGTAAAAAGCGGGCTTGCCAGAGGCGGCGATGTCCGAAACGACGCGCTCGGGGTTGAGGCGTTCAGTCTCGGGCAGTTGGTCGAGGCGTGCGATTTGTGAAATGAAGACGCCGTCGGCCTCGGTGAAGGCTTTTGGCAGATCGTCTTGGAAGACCGCACGGCGCGTGGTGTTGGAGCGAGGCTCGAAGAGTGCCCACAGGCGAACATGCCCGAATTTTTTGCGCAGTCCGGCCAGTGTTTCGCGGATTGCTGTGGGATGGTGTCCGAAATCATCGATAATGGTGATGCCGTTCACTGTTCCCCGCACTTCCTGACGGCGGCGTATGCCTTGGAACGAGGCCAAGGCCGCGCGAATCTTGTCGGCAGGAATGCCGTAGTAGTGTGCGGCTGAGGCAGCCATCGCTGCGTTGCGGATGTTGAAATCCCCTGAGAGAGGAATGAAAAAAGTCTCCCCGAAAAGCTCGAAGCTGGAGCCTTCTGGTTTGTGGACTACATGCCGAATCTGGTTGCCGCAATTCGGCGAGAAGCCGACCTCCACAACCGGTGCCGGACATTTTTGGGCGGCATCGAGGCAGTTTGGATCGTCACCGTTGAGTAGAACCATGCCCTCGGATGGCACAATGTTCAGCATTCGGCGGAAGCTCGTCTTGATCTCGTCGAGGTCGCGGTAGATATCCGCATGGTCGAACTCGATGTTGTTCACGATGACGAGTTCAGGCAGGTAGTGGACGAATTTCGAACGCTTGTCGAAGAAGGCGGTGTCGTATTCGTCGCCTTCGATGATGAAATACTTCGAGTCCCGCAAACAGGCTCCCTGGCCGAGATTCGATGGAATGCCACCAATCAGGTAGCCGGGTTCGAGGCCTGCCGATTCAAAAATCCACGCCAGAATCGAGGTGGTCGTCGTTTTGCCATGGGTGCCGGTGACGACCAGATTGTGCCGCCCGCGCAGAACGAAATGCCGCAGCGTCTCGGGCATCGAGAGGTAGAGCAACTTGCGGTTCAGAACGGCTTCCACAGCCGCATTGCCGCGCGACATGGCGTTCCCGATCACGATCAAATCCGCCGCCGGGATGTCATCCGGTTGGAAGCCTTTTGTGATGACGACGCCCTTGGATTCCAGAAAAGTGGACATCGGCGGATAGACATTGTCGTCCTGGCCGGTGACTTTGAAGCCCTTGTCTTTCATCGCGGCCGCGACGGATCCCATCGCTGTGCCGCAGATGCCGAGAAAGTGCACATGCTGCGGGGTGTCGTTCATTTTTGAGATGGAGAGTCTGATTTCGAAGAGGGCGTGCGAAAACGCATGAGAAGGACGATTTTTAGAACCATCACTGCGACGCCGCCGAGGATGATCGGCAGCGTCCACCGCTTGGCGCGGGATGGATTAATAAACATCCTTTCTGTAGCGCTTCTCTTTTTTGAGAGCGTCCACATATTCCTTCGCCTGCTCGGCCGTCATGTTGCCATGGCGCTCGGCAATGGTGTGGAGTGCGGCATCGACATCCTTTGCCATGTTCTTGGCATCGCCGCAGACATAGAAGTAGCCGCCTTTTTGCAGCCAGTCGTAGAGTTCCGCGCCGTGCTCGAGCATGCGGTGCTGAACATAGATTTTTTCGGCCTGGTCGCGTGAGAAAGCCGTGGTGAGTTTCGTCAGAACGCCCGAAGCGTGGGCGGCTTCGAACTCGTCTTGGTAGAGGTAGTCTGTGGCGGATTTTTGATCTCCGAAGAAAACCCAGTTTGGTCCCTTGGCTCCTGTGGCCTTGCGTTCCTGCAGAAAGGCGCGGAAGGGAGCAATGCCTGTGCCTGGGCCCACCATGATCACGGGAGCGTCGGGGTTTTCAGGCACGCGGAAATGTTTCGCTGTATGCACGAAGACAGGGACAGCGCCCGAGTCAACACGCTCCGCGAGGTAGCTGGAACAGACACCTTCGCGGTCACGCTGGCTGTGCTCCACTTTGTAGCGAACGACAGCGACTGTGAGGTGAACGGATTCGCCAACGGCACGCTGAGAGGAGGCGATGGAGTAGAGGCGGGGCTGGAGCTTGCGAAGGACTTTGACGAATTCCTCGGGAGTGAAGCGGGCGGCTGTGAACTCTTGAAGCACATCCAGAACATCACGACCCCAGAGGAAATTTTCCAACGCAGCCTTTTCCTCGGGGAGGAAGAGGTTGGCGAGAAATGCTCCCGAGCTGTCTTTTTCGGCGACGGCCAAAAGAAGCTGCTTGGAAGGCTCGGTGAGGATGTAGCTCTTCGTGAGGGCCTCACGCATGGAGGCGGGAGCGCCGTCTGCCGTGGTAACCTGCTCTTCGCCGGAAAATCCCAGTTCCTTGAGGACGAGTTCCACGAGAGCGGGGTTGTTCGATGCAAAGACTCCCAGCGAGTCGCCGACTTCATAGGCGAGTCCCGAGCCTTCGAGCGAGATTTCAAAATGGCGTGTATCCTTGTTCGACCCTTCGCCCGTCAGTTTGCGATTTACAGACAGCTTGGCCGGAAAGGGGTTCTTGCGTGAGTAACCGGATTCCGTTGATGACATAGATTATTGATTAAAGGGATGTGGTGCTATTGGTGCAAGTGTGATTCGGTCTTCGTTCAAGCCCCGTGCACTCCTGCGGCGACTTTGAGTCGGAGGCCGTTGAGGCGAATGAAGCCTGTGGCGTCATCCTGGTTGTAGGCCTTGGTGGGATCCGCCTCCATTGTTGCAATGTGCGGGTTGTAGAGACTGAGAGGGCTCTTCACTCCTGCGGCATGGATGCCGCCTTTGTAAAGTTTCACCCGCACCGTGCCGCTCACATTTTTCTGAGATTCGGTGACGAGGGCTTGAATGGCCTCGCGCTCGGGCGCAAACCAGAAGCCGTTGTAAACGAGAGTCGAGTATTTCGGAATGAGTGAGTCGCGCAGGTGCATGACTTCGCGGTCCATCGTCAGCGACTCCATCTGGCGGTGGGCGAAGTGCAGAATCGCTCCGCCTGGTGTTTCATAGACGCCACGGCTTTTCATACCGACAAAGCGGTTCTCCACCATGTCAACGCGTCCAACGCCATGCTTGCCGCCGAGTTTGTTGAGTTTGTTCATCACTCCGAGCGGATTCAGTTTCTCGCCATTCACCGCGACGCAATTGCCGCGTTCGAATTCGAGTTCCACATACTCCGTTTGATCTGGAGCATCCTCCGGAAGGACTGAGAGGGTCGTGAAGTAGTCGCGATTTTTCAGGTCGCCCGCATCATACCACGGATCCTCAAGGATGCCTGCCTCGTAGCTGATGTGCAGAAGATTTCGATCCATCGAATACGGCTTCTTCGCGCTGGCGGCCACAGGCACCCCGTGGGCCTCGGCGTAAGCGATCATTTCCGAACGACCGGGGAATTTCTCGCGGAAGCGGGCGTCGCGCCAAGGTGCGATGACCTCGATCTCGGGTGCGAGAGCTGCGGCAGTGAGTTCAAAACGAACCTGGTCATTTCCTTTGCCTGTCGCTCCGTGAGCCACTGCCGTGGCCCCTTCGGCGCGGGCGATCTCGACCATGCGCTTTGCAATGAGCGGACGGGCGATGCTGGTTCCCAGAAAATATTGTCCCTCGTAGATGGCGCCAGCTTGCAGCATGGGGAAAATGAAATCGCGAGCAAACTCCTCCTGAAGGTCGTCCACATAGCACTTTGCGGCTCCGGTTTTGAGGGCCTTCTCCTCGAGTCCATCGAGTTCTTCAGCCTGTCCCACATCCGCGCAGAAGGCGATGATTTCGGCTCCGTAGGTATCTTTGAGCCAGTTTAGAATGACCGAGGTGTCCAAACCTCCGGAGTAAGCAACGACGATTTTTTTCATACGGCCGCGGAGTGTGCTCGAAAGAACCCGCTTTCGCAATCCCAGCGACAGGGAAAATTGGCGCCGCGAAAAAAGGAGGATGGCAGAAGGGGCGGGATTGACTTCGGCCTTTGGGGCTGCGCTTCGCGCAGTCTGTGCCGCTTCACGGCGCTCGAACTGCGTTCTCATCCCGCGCCCATGGTTTTGAATTCGCTGCGCGAATTTATGGCGGAAGGGGCGGGATTCGAACCCGCGGTAGGTTTCCCTACGTTCGATTTCGAGTCGAGTGCCTTAAACCGGACTCAGCCACCCTTCCGTGTAGCAACCCCAAACGAGTGTTTGCAGGCGCAACACTTCTTAAATACGCGTGTGATGATGGTGTCGCAAGAAAAAAGCCGAAGGGAATGATTGCCGGACTTTCATGTTTGGCCACATATTGAGTGCTTCTTACCTCTAACAAAATGGTCACAAAATTTCTCCACACCCGCTATCGCGTCAGCGATCTCGATAAGACAATCAACTTTTACCGCGATGTTCTCGGACTTGAAGAGGTGAGCCGCAAAAAGAGTCCACGGGGATCTGAGTTGGTTTTTTTGAAGGTGCCTGGCAGCGACGCCATGGTGGAGATCTGCAAATATGATGGCAGCGGTCCTGTGGTCGTGGGGCCGGATTTGACGCATCTGGCATTTGGGGTGGCCGATATGGAGGCCTTTGCCAAGCACGCCGATGCGTTGGGATATTCGCTGAGCGATGGACCCATGACCACCTCCAGTGGCTCGGTGATTGCTTTTGTGGATGCGCCGGAGGGATACGAGATAGAGTTGATTCAGCCCGCGCCTTGAGCTGGGATCAATTCGTCTCGATCATTTCGAGGAAGCTGATTTTTCCTGCATCCAGTTTCAGGAGCGGCACGGCTTCCACGCGGGCGAGTTCGGGGTCGGTGGTGATTTCTCCTGTGAGGCCAGGAAAATTCATGGTGGAGGCAAGGGCCTCGCGGAGTTTCGCGGGTTCCGTGGAATTAGCCCTGCGAATCGAATCCGCCAGCACCACCAAGGCGTCGTAGCCCATGGCGGCCGACGCCGAGGGCAAGTTGCCATTTTTGCGCTCATAGACTTCGAGGAAAAGCTGCACGGCATCTGAGGGGCCATCCGGATTGAATCGTCCCGGGAAATAAGTGTTGTTCCCCGATTCGCCGACCATGAGAGGAAATTCGAGGGAATCCCAATTTGCTGTGCCGAGGAATGGCATGGTGAGCCCGAGTTCGCGGGCTTTGCGCAGAATGGGAGCCGCTTGATCGGCGGGAAGGGGAAGGTAAACAACATCGGGATTCTTCTTTTTTATCGTCTGGAGGTGCTTGGTGAAATCCACCGTGCCTGTGGCAAAAGACTCGCCGGCGATGCGGGCGTCGGGCTTTCTTTTGAATTGTTTTCCGAAGGCGAGTGCCAAGGTTTTGGAGAATTCGTCGGCGGGATCATACAATACAAGGGCTCGCTTGGCGCCGAGTGTTGCGGCGAATTTCGCCATCACGCGCCCGGAGTGGAAATCCGTCTGGCAGAGTCGAAAAATAAACGGCTCCTGCGAAGGAATGCCCGGCATGGTGGAGCCGAGAGCTATGAGCGGTATCTGTATTTCATCTGCCGCCATCGCCGCTTCGGCGCTGCCTGCGGAAAGACCGCCGATCAATGCCACGGCCTTGTCCTCCCGCACGAGATCGCGAACAGCTTTTTCAGCGCGCTCGGGTTCCGCCCGCGTGTCGCGCACCACAAGGCGCAGCATGTGGCCGATAACGCCTCCGCCGGCGTTGACCTCCTCGGCACCCATGGTGAGGCCGTTCAAAACCTCGTTCGCGCTGCCCTGCCCAAGTCCCTTCAGCGGGAGGAAAACTCCGACATTGATCACCGGCAGCGGCGTGGGCGTTGGGGCGGGAGTGGGCTCGGGGAACGAAGCAGGCTCAGGCGTGGATGTTTTTTTGCATCCCGCGAAAAACAGCATCATCGCACCCAAGAGGGCTATGGAGAAACGGCTCATGCGCTGTCATATAAAAACAAGCCGCCGAGAAGCGCAATACTGCCATTGTGCCGCATCGCGAATCTTGTCGACGAGGATTCGGCGCGTTAGCTTGCGTGGCAATGAGGATTATCGTCACAGGGTTGATCGGGCAATATGCGTTCGGAGGGGTCACATGGGATTACATTCAGTATGCGCTGGGCTTTCGCGCTCTGGGGCATGATGTGTGGTATCTCGAGGACACGGGCGCTTGGGCCTACGATCCGGTGAAGATGGAGCCCAGCGCTGATTGTTCGCACAATACCGCCTACCTCGCCCGCGTCATGGAGCAATTCGGCATGGGAGATCGCTGGATTTACCGCAATGTCGCAGATGAAAAATATCACGGCGTCGCAAATGCCGCCGAAGCCGAAAAAATCATCGCCTCGGCGGATGTGCTCGCCAATGTCTCCGGCGCCTGCTGGCTTCGCGATGAAACCTCGCGCATCCCTCTCAAGCTCTTCTTGGATGGCGATCCCATGTTCACCCAGATCGGGTTGGCGGCCGATCCCGCTTCCGAATACGCCAAGCGCGTCGCCTCGCACGAGCGGCACTATTCTTTTGGTTTGAATATCGGCAAGCCGGGTTGCGAGGTGCCGACTGCCGGTTTCCACTGGCGTCCCACCGTTCAACCGATCGCGCTCGAGTATTGGAAGGAATCCAACGCTGATGACTCAAAAAACCACATCGCCAGCGGAGCCTGGACCACTGTCATGAACTGGGCCAGCTATGCGCCGAAGGATTACAATGGTCAAAAATACGGCCAGAAGGACATCGAGTTCGAGCGCTTCCTCGACCTGCCCGGCATGACCAAGGAAAAATTCGTCCTCGCGATGGGGCAGGGGGTCGGCAGCAAACGCCCGACTGAGATGCTCGAGTCCAAAGGCTGGCACATCATCGAGCCGGACACCCACCTGCCCGACTACACCACCTACCGGAATTTTTTGTCCTCCTCGAAAGGCGAGTGGAGCATCGCCAAAAATGGCTATGTGCGCTCGCGAAGCGGTTGGTTCAGTTGCCGCAGCGCGTGTTATTTGGCCGCTGGCAAGCCGGTCGTCGTTCAGGACACGGGCTGGAGCGATTACCTGCCATCAAGCGAAGGAGCCATTGCGTTCAACACGCCGCAGGAGGCCGCCAGCGCCCTTGATGAAATTTCTGCCAATTACTCACAGCACTCCGAAGCCGCCCGCGCCTATGCGGAGAAACACTTCGATGCCGCTAAGGTCTGTGCCGAACTCCTCGAATGAAAAAAAACCTCTCCAATAGTGCCCTCATCATCGTCGGTCACGGGTCCACAGTGAATCCCGACTCAAGCGCGCCCTCGCTTGTTCACGCCCGCACCATACGGGAACGCGGCATCTTTGCCGAAGTGGCAGTTTGTTTCTGGAAGGAGGAACCCACTTTCCGCGAAGTCCTGCGCATGGTGGACAGCGACGAGGTTTTCGTCGTGCCGAATTTCATCAGTGAGGGCTATTTCACCCAAACCGTCATTCCCCGCGAACTCGAACTCTCTGGAAAAACCACAAGCGTCG
>JBILMW010000171.1:0-5270 GCA_044375335.1 Terrimicrobiaceae bacterium
CCATCCAGCACCTTGTTGGCCTTTTTCTTCAGTGTGGGATCAAGAGTCACTTCCAGAGTCTGCGAGCTCATAGTGTGTATCGTAAAGGGGCCTTCCAATCATCGCAAGGCTTCAATGGGACCGCTCACCTTGCCACTCTGTCTGCGGTCTATTTGAAAGGCGTCAACTGGGGCGGTCGGAGAGGAGAATTTTTAAGTAGCGGACGGCGGTGCGGGTTCGATCGACGCCCGCGCTGCAGGTGACTGCCGCATGGCATTTTTGGATGGTATTTTTGGATTTGATGGACGATGAGGGATGGCATATTTTCATTAAGCAATGACTCTGACCGTGGAGATACCTGATGATCTGGCAGCCGACCTGGGCGCGGGATTCCAGAATCTCGGCCATGCTGCGCTTGAGGCTTTGGCTGCGGAAGCGTATTCCAAAGAAGTGCTCTCATTGGAGCAGATCAAGACAATGCTGGGGCTGGGTTCGCTCTGGGAAGCGCAGGCCATGCTGAGCAGGCATGCTGTATGGCCCGACCAATCGGCAGAGGAAATCTTGGCCGATGCGCGCCGTTCGTTTGAATTCCGGCATGCCATCGCGTAATCGTCATCAGTGACAACTCGGTGCTGTCCTGCCTCTCCGAGATCGGGGAGCTGGATTTGCTCCAAAGGCTCTACGGCAGAGTGACCATTACGGAAACAATCCGCAGGGAAGCTGTGCACTCGAGTGCGCCTGAGGCTTTGAGGCTTCTGTTTCTGAAGATGCCCGATTGGATCTCGGTGGTTCCGGACGAGTCGTCCTATTTGGAAGAAACGGGAGCCTTGGATGCCGGCGAGGCCTCCGCCATCACGCTCGCGTGGCAATATCGGGATTCCAGCTTGCTGATTCTCGATGAAAAACGGGGACGCAAGGTGGCGAGCGCACTGGGTTTGCAAATCACCGGAACGGCGGGTCTTTTGACGGATGCCGCTGCGGCAGGCCTGGTCGATTTTGAAGATGTTTTTTGCGTTTGTCGAAAACGGCATTTCGCTTGAGCGCGCAAGTGGTCGAGACTCTGCGCCAGAGTGTGAGCAAACACAGTCCGCCTGCGGGGAGCTAATAGGAACCAAGGGTTGATTGCCACCAATGACCGGCCTTGAAATGAATGGTCAACGCGGAAAGACATCCAGCACGCCTTTGACCACCATGTTCACACCGATGGCGAGGATGAACAACCCGAGCACGCGGTTGAGCGCTCCGATGGCATTCACATTCAGCACACGCACCATGGCATCGCTCTCGCGAAAGCAGATCCAGGTGAGCAGCGCGATGGCAGCAAACCCAAGCACGAAGCCGATGTAATGCGGAAAGGTTTGGCCATAGGTCGAGAGGCCGATTGCCAGACTCATCGCGCCCGGACCCGCAAGGATCGGCATCGCCATCGGAGTGAGCGAAATATCCTCCTTCTCTTCGGCAGCGGCGTGTTCGTGCGGAGTCACGCGACTTTGATTGCCCAACATCGCCCAGCCGGAATGCGCCACAAGAAGTCCGCCCGCGATGCGCAGGTCGTCAATCGTTACACCAAAAAAACTCAGCAGAAGATTCCCGAAAAGCAGTGAGACGGTCAGAATCAAAAAAACATACAGGCCGATCATTCCCGACATCACTCTCCGACGAGCTGGAGTGTCGTCGGAGGTCATCCCATAAAACATTGGCGCGTGACCGATGGGATTGATCATCGGAAACATTGCAACAAACGCGACCGCGATGGAATGAAGGATATCAGTCATTTATCCAAACACCTCTCATACTGCCTCCCCGCGAATGCAGCAACGATGAATCCCCAGAAAAGAAGGAGGACCGCCACATCGCCTGCGGCGCAAGCCTCTCACAGAGACACAAGACACGGAGAAAAGTTCTCGCTCGGACCGCCGATGTCCTCGTCGGCATCAGCAAGTCTCAGCGATGGACTCTACCGCAACTCCGCGAAACCCAGTGCGTCAAAATGCGGGGCCAATTACCGCTCTTGCCTGATTCAAACGCGTGCTTAACAAACAAGATTAAAAAAGTTTATGCCATCCCCGTCTGACCTTGGCTAAAACCGGTGAATTTTGGTTGAGGATGATCCCTCCCTTGGTATCGTATTTCTATGAACTTCTGGCTCCAGTGCAAAAGCGTTGAGCAAAGTCCCAACAAGGTCGGGGGGTCCTATGTTTTTCGGGGAACGAGAGTTCCCGTCCGAGCTTTGTTTGAAAACTTGGAAGACGGAGCCTCTGTGGACGAATTTTTGGAGTGGTTCCCCGGCGTTGGGCGCGGCCAAGTCGAAGCCGTCTTGGAATATGCCTCCGCAAGCCTCGAAGAACCCGTCGCTGCGTGAAAATCCTTTTTGACCAAGGAGTGCCGGTTCCGCTACGGCGTTTTTTGCACCCCTCATCTGTGGATACCGCCACAGAAAATGGCTGGTCCCAACTCACAAACGGAAGTCTTATCGAATCGGCTGAACGCGATGGATATGATGTTTTGATAACGACAGATCAAAATCTTCGATATCAGCAAAACCTGACACATCGGAAAATTGCCATTCTTGTTCTCAAGACAACCTCCTGGCCGCGCATCAAAAAGTCGGTTCAGAAGGTCACGGAAGAACTGCAAAAAGTTACACCCGGGGCCTTTCTTGAACTCGATTTTTAGGAAAAACCAGTTACCACATCACGCCGTAGCCGCGCAGCGCGAAGGAGGACCACCACTGCACTCACTGCGCCGAAGCCTCTCAGACGACCAATTATCAAGAATTAATGCCGTCGGCATCCCAAGATTCATCCACCACTGCGGCGTTTCTTCTGGATGCAATGGCGGCTCCGCCGCATGAATGGGTCAGCGACGGCCTCCGGCTCGTAGCCTACGCCTCGGAGAGCGCACCGCCCCTACCTTGCATGCAAGAGCGCGCTATCGCGCGATTGCTGTAGCGGCGTCTCTATGAGCGCCGGGGGGGACTTTCGATTCGGCAGTCATAGACAGCCGCTACAAATCCGCGCGGCAGCGGGAAACCCTTGGAGGGGTCGACTTTTGCCTCCACGAGAGCCCCCTACCCTGTCGCCACAGCGAAGCGAGCCGCTTAATACGACTGCAGGGAGCGCGGTGGGCCGAGGATTTCGCGCCAGATGATGGCTTGGCGAAGGGTTTCCGGGGATTTGATGATGGCGACCGGTTGGTGCGTTTTGGTCGGAGTGACTTTGCGCTTGGGACGCAGAATGGGTTGCACGGGTTCCGGTATTTTTTGCGGCGCAGGGGCTTCTACTTCTTGAAGGGTTACTGGGGCCGGAGGCTCCTCGGGCAGGGGAATTCCGAAGGCCTCGAGGAACTTGCGCATCTCCTGCTGGGGAGCGGGTTCAGGAAGTTCCTGAACGGGAGCGGGCGATGGAGCGGGTTCGAAGTAGGGGTTGGGCTCCGCTTCCTGCCTGCGGGCGCGCTCTTGCTCGAAGCGGCGCTGCTCACGGCGTTTGCCGGACTGCTCGATGAGCCAGTTGATGAGGCTAATCGCTCCAATAATGAGGAGCAGGACGAGTTGTTCCATGGAGGAATCAGGCCGGAGTGGATGCAGGCGGCGTGGCTATGGAGTCACGCATGGCGGTGTCGGACTGGATATTTTTCAATCGCATGTAGTCCATGACTCCGAGGTTTCCATTTCGGAAGGCGGCGGAGATGGCCTCTGGAACTTGGGCCTCGGCTTCGACAACCTTGGCCTGCATTTCCTGAGTGCGGGCTTTCATTTCCTGCTCGGTAGCGACGGCTGCGGCGCGGCGCATTTCCGCTTTGGCCTGGGCGACGACCTTGTCGGCCTCGGCCTGCTCAGCTTGCAGCTTGGCACCAATATTGTCGCCGATGTCGACATCCGCGATGTCCACGGAAAGGATTTCGAAGGCGGTGCCGGTGTCGAGCCCCTTGGCAAGAACGGTCTTCGAGATGCGGTCGGGGTTTTCCAAGACATCCTTGTAGGAAACGGCAGAGCCGATGGAGGTGATGATGCCTTCGCCGACACGGGCGATGATGGTATCCTCGGTGGCACCGCCGACGAAACGGTTCAGATTGGAGCGAACGGTCACGCGGGCACGAACTTTGACTCCGATGCCGTCACGGGCCACGGCGTCGATGGTGACTTTGCCAGTGGCGGGATTCGGGCAGTCGATGACTTTCGGATTGATGCTGGTGCGGACGGCTTCGAGAACTGTTTTGCTGGTTCCCTTGATGGCGAGGTCGATGGCGCAGGCGCGGTTGAAATCGAGTTGCAGCGCGGCTTTGTCGGCTGCGATGAGCGCGAGCACGACATGGGAAACATTTCCACCGGCGAGGTAGTGGGCTTCCAGCGGGTCGGTGTCGATATTAATACCCGCTTTGACTGCGGTGATGCGACTGTCGACGACAAGCCCCATGGGCACGCGGCGCAGGCGCATTCCGATGAGCTTGGCAAAGGAAACCGGCGCATCGGCAAGTTTGGCACGCAACCAAGTGCCAAAGAAATTCAACAAGATGAATCCCATGACAAGGGCGGCAAGCAAGACGACTCCGAAAATGAAATAGGCGGCGAATTGTGTAATCATAGTTTTTTTGAAGCGCGCACAAAATGGCACAACTTTTCCACTGCGCTACTAAAATATGCGTTAAAAATTCCGTTACTCGGAAAAGGCGTCAACCTGATCAAGTATAACATCCGCAAAACCTGGATCCGTGCCGATGGCGCCACTGTAAAAAAGATTTCTACCACGCAGGTGATACGGATTGTTTCGAAAAACCTGACTCTGGCTTGCCGCTGGTCCGACATCCTCGGCGATGCCGAGAAGAACGGGTATGTCTTGGTAGCTGTGCAGGCCATCGGAGATGAAAAACGGAACGACGACGACATTCGGCTGGGAAGCAAGTTTGTCCCAATCGGAAATGAGTGGTGCCTCTTCCATGTAGGCGGAGAGGACTTCGGCGTATTCGCCGGTTTCGGAAATTTTTTGAACCTGGAGCTTGGCCGCCACGGCGGAATTTTCGTTGAGCCCGGTTCCGTGTCCCACAATGAAGAGGCTTGTCTCCTTCGTCGGCACGCCGGGAGCGACCATGCGGGCCTGTTTCATGAGAAGACCGGTCATGGCCTCGTGGTTGCCTGCGGGTTCGCAATAGTGAATGACGCGTCCTCCGACGCTTGTGGTTTTTCCAGAGAGTTCGAGTTCGCGGGGAATGACGGTTTGGGTGAAATAGCCCTCACTGATGAAATTCGGCACGACGAAAACCTCGTCGCTGTCCACCATGCGCAGGACTTCGCG
>JBILMW010000172.1:0-5174 GCA_044375335.1 Terrimicrobiaceae bacterium
TAGATTCCGCATTTTAATGCGATCAAACGCTGTGATCTTCAAATGCGTCACACCTATTTTCGGTTGCAATTGCTTCATCTTGAATTTTTAATTTAACCCATTTCTTCTCTCAACCGGACACTAGTGAGGTTGGCGAGCAAATTTCTCTGATCCGCAGCGAGGTCGCGAAGAAGGGCGTGGGATTTTTTCAAAATGAGCTCCGCAACGTCTCGGTAAGGTGGAAGTTGATGATTCCGAGCATTGATTGCAATTTGTCTCGCAATCGGAACCGCTTGGTTTGGCGGCATTGTGCGAACCGAGAAAAAACCAGCGGAATGCCCGCTCAGCCTGTTCAGGGCGACAAGCCTTATCCAGGCATCCACCGCATCAAGTTCACCGGAGGACTGTCTCTCAAAAAGGTAATCCTTGAGGTGGCCCCGATTTTTAGACCACTGGCTGGTTAAAATAAGCGATGGTTGTAGAGGATTGGTTGGTTGTTACAGGGGGAGAGCTTTTAGTTCAATCTCCTTTGGGGACTGGTCTCCGATTTTTGTCTCCGTAGCGCAGGGCCCGGCTGGCCTCGGAGCGTAGCGGAGAGGCCTGCGCGGGCCCGCAGCGCAGGAGACAAAAATCGGAAGCGCGCAGTGGGAGCGGTGGTTTTCTGGGCTTTTTCTCATGCGGCTTCGGCCTCCTTCTGCTCTTTGCGATCTTCCAGGTAGGCTTTCTCGGGGGTTCGATTTCCCAGCGCTTGATGCGTGCGCCATGTGTTGTATCGAGCGAACCATCCCCTCAATCCTTGCCGCAGATCGCAGAGCGTTCCGTATTCTTTCAAATACACATCCTCGTATTTTAGCGTTCTCCAAAGTCGCTCGATGAAAACATTATCCATCCAGCGACCTTTCCCATCCATACTCACTTTGATGCCCAAGCCTTCCAGTTTTTCCACCCACTCCGGCGATGTAAACTGGCTACCCTGATCGGTGTTGAATATCTCTGGCAGCTTCTGACTGTTCTTGACGGCATTTTCCAGTGCCTCATTTGTCAATGCCCCGTCCATCGTGTTGGAGACCGCCCAGCCAAGCACATAGCGCGTATGCCAGTCCATCACAGCACACAGGTAGGCGTGCCCCTGCGGCATCGGAATGTATGTGATGTCCGTGCACCACACCTCGTCAGCCTCGCTGATTTTTCGCCCTTTGAGCAAATACGGATACTTCCGGTGCCCGTTGTCGGGTATGCTCGTTCGCCGAGGCCGACACCAAATCGTTTCGATACCCATTTCGCGCCGCAACCTTTGCACGTGTTTGCGGTTGGTTTCGATTCCGTAATCCTCTCGCCAAAACTCGCCCGCTTGCACCGGAGCTTTCATTATTTTTGTCGAACTGCGTTTTCCATTCCTTGGCGGGGGGATGATGCAAAAACTCGATTTTTGCAGGAAAGGGCCGGTGCGACTGCCTTAACCTGAAATAGCGACGAGCCATTCCTGCAGGCTGCCGTAGATTCCCATTCTCATGAGGGCGAGTTCCCTTGGGTCATCGAGGTCGCCGGGGGCACGACCGAGTTCTGCGTCCGTGAATTGATGGATCTCAGCAAGGGCGAGGCGGGATTGGTTGAGTGCGCTGAGCCAGTTGTCAATGTGAGGGCGGGGAATGGTGAAATGCAGCGAGCCGTCGGGGTTTTTTTGTGCACTGCGGAGGTCGGCGGCGACGGATTCCCTCGCGGCGAGGAAGCTGTCGTGTAGGTCCGGTTCGACGAGGGATTTCCAATCATCCAGAAGATTCTCCTCATCGGGATCTTCCGAAGGTTGGGGAAAAAGGCGCGACTCGACCAAGGGATCGCCCGACTCCACCGGCTCCCGAATCGAGCAGAGTATCTGGTAAAAAGAATCCTCCACATGATCGAAAAAAACTGAGCCGTTCGGGAGTATTTGAATTTTGATCATTTTAGGATTTTAGACAGAATTAACAGAATTTTAGAATTAACAGGGCAAAGGCATTTGTATTCAGTCCTGCCTAATTTCCTCCTCCGTGTTCTCCGTGTCCTGTGGTTAAAATTTACGGTGTCGGCGCTTTCTCCAGCGTGGCGAGGAGGAGGTGGGCGTGGAGTTGCTGGACATAGAGTTCGGCTTGCTCGCGTGAGCCGGACCAAACCATCGAGCGGCCTTTATTGTGGACTTCGAGCATGTGCCGTTCGGCTTTCTGCTTTGAAAAACCAAGCACACGGCGAAAGATGAGCGTGACATAGCTCATGAGATTCACCGGGTCGTTGTGGACGATGACCGACCAGACGGAGTCGAGGTCCGATTTGTCTTTGGTTTCGATGTCGGGTGTTTCCAGTGTGGCCATGGGTTTTTAGGCGGCTCGGAAGATCGAGGGTTCGCAGGCGGGAATGGAGGAGAGGCAGTCCTCGATGACCCTCCAGAGTGCATCGACCCTAGCTGTGCGCATTTCGGCAAAGACGAGGCCGGCAGCAACGATGTCTTTGGGAAAGTGAAAAATGGACGCGCGGGCTGCAAACACAGTCGCCATGTTTCCCGGTGAGTCGCCGCAAGTGATGGCCCGCAGAAATTTTTCGAGCCCATCTTCGCCGGTCGGAGCATGCATGGAAGCGGCGATCAGTCGCCCTGCAGACCGGCTTCTTTTTGCAAGCGGTCCCGCGAGCTTGGCGTCCAGGGCGGCATCTGCGGCCACCATTTCACGACATCCTTGTTTTCCAGCCAACCAAGCGCCAGCCATTGCGGGAACGAGCACAGGAACAAAAACGGAATCCCTCCACTGCCTGCGTTGTTGTTCATTTTCTGCATCCCCGTCGAAAGTGATGGTCCCAAGAGTTGCCAGATCGGGCGCACAGAGTCTCACCAAGCGGAAAATCTCCGCCCTCATCTCAAGGAGTGTCTGGTCGCCCGCTGGTTTCATTGTGGGAATCTATCACTTTGTTTTATTCCTGCAGAAAGAAAAAAACAGACCGGCCTATTGCTGACTTGGATCTCAAAGCAAGGCCCAGACGGTCGCCGACTGGGAAGTGCCCAAAAAATCGGGTAGAGACGGGACTCGATGGAAGTTCGTTTTTGCGGGCAGAACGCCTCGGGCGCACTTGATGAGTGTGGATTCATCCCATGCGGTGAAATTTGTTGAGAGCAGAATCGCCCCGCCCGGTGCGCTCAGCTGGTGCGCGCATTCCAGCAGGGCGGGAAAGTCCCGCTCGAAGCGGAATGTCCTGCCCGAGCCGCTGCGTCCGAATGTGGGTGGGTCGAGAATGATCACATCAAATGTCTCGCCACGTTTGATCAGGCGGCGGAGGAAGGTGGGGACATCCTCGGGAATGAAGCGGTGGCCATCCGGCGGAATCCGGTTCAGTTCAAAATTCCGTCGGCCCCTTAGCAGAGAGGATTTAGAAACATCCACGCTGACCGTTTCCGCCCCAACGCTGGCTGCTGCAACTGAGAAGGCGCAGGTGTAGGCAAAGGTATTCAGCACACGCCGGGGCCTGCGTTCATTCAAAAAAAGGCGGTTCAAGCGTTGGTCTGGAAAAAGCCCCGGCGAGTAGCTGGCGCTGAAATCCAGCTCGTAGAGAAGCCCGCTCTCGCTCACCGTTTCAAGCGGCGAGGACTGAGCGTCGCCACTAAGCAGAACCGGCGTGTCCTGCTCACCGGGATTTCTGACGAGATGCCGCACAAAGACGCGCTTGGGATTCCAGCCTGTCTGGGCAATCGAGGCGGCGAGGGCTTTTGCATCAGGACCCGGCCGCAAAGAGATCAGCGCCGTATCGCCAAAGCGCTCGATCCAAAAACCGTGGCCTGATGCAATCCGAAAGGCATTGGTCCCCTCCGCGAGCAAGTCCCCTGCAAGCTGCGGCGAAATCCCATGTCCCGCAGCGCTCATGTGGTTGGGACGAAGGGAGGGATCGGGCAGTCCACCGTATCAGCGACAGCACGGAGCAGCTCAAATTGTGTGTCGTTGACGACTCCATCGTGAACGACTGCGGCCGAGCACGCGGTGAGAATGGTTTTTTTAACTGAAAGCGAAGCTGTGGCGAGGTCCTCAAGGGCGCGGTCGAAATCCTTCAGATTCACACTCGATTGACGGGCGAGGGGAAAGGCTTCCGCTGATTTGCCGAGGCGGGCAACTCCAGCCTGAAAAGCGGCATCCATCGTAGCGGAATCGCCCTCATCCGCATTCGCCATCGCTGAGAGCAGGATGCCGGTATCGGGCAGCAAAGGAATCAGCGAGCGATGTTGGATGCGGCTGGGCGTGGCTTTGGTGAAGGCTGCGTCCAGATGGCGGAGCAACAGCTTTTGCAGCGTGTATTCGAAGAGGTGGATTTGCCCGTCCGCTTCGATGAGTTGGCGCACCTGCCCGCTGAAGGTGCTGTATTGTTGAGGCGACAGAACCCGCAGCACGGGAATCGCGAGATCGACAAGGCTGATGCGTTGCGCCGAGCTGAGTTGGTTGCGGCGGTCGAACATTTCTCCGATCTCCTTCTGCAAGGCGGCGTCTGCCTGCAGAACGGCCAGCTGGGATTCTCTAACCGATGCGTCCTCCGAGAGCAGGAGTGCAAAAACCAAGGCGCAGGCACTGTGAATCTCCCTCATCGCCGGTCTTGAAAACTCGGGCAACCCGGCAAGCATGGAAGTCGCCGCCGCGAGTTGTGCGTCACCTGAAAAACTCGGCTCTGCCGAGGCAAGCGGCGGCGGGGTGGGGGAAGTAACCTGGGCATCAAAATCCGGCGCAATTTCGGCGATGCGTTGTTGGATCGGTGGGTGTGTCGCAAAGAGTCCCAACCAGGCCTCGGCCATTCCATTTCCAAAAAACATGTGGCTGGCCTCCTGCGCTTTCGGATGTGCCAACCGCGATGAGTGCGAGGCGATCTTCGAAAGAGCGCCGGCGAGGCCGCCCGGATTGCGTGTGTATTGAACCGCCGAGGCATCGGCCAGAAACTCCCTCTGGCGGCTCACAGCGGCCTTGATGAGCTTACCAAAGAAAACTCCGATCCAGCCCACGATGTAGAGCACGAGCCCGCCCGCGATGAGTGCCGCTACAATCGATCCGCCGTTTTTGTCGTTGCTCGAGCGGGGACGGGTTGTGAGTGCCAGGCGCATGAGCACCCCGCCAAGCAATGCCAGGAAGAGGATGCCGTTCAACAAGCCCATGAGGCGAATATTGAGCCGCATGTCGCCATTCAGGATGTGGCTGAAC
>JBILMW010000173.1:0-5158 GCA_044375335.1 Terrimicrobiaceae bacterium
TTCTCCGGGCGCACGACAAGCTGGGCGCCCTCGGCTTCGTTGCCAGCCAGGCTGATGCGGATCGCTTGGCTCTTTGCCGTCGGCAGCGGACGCGTTTTGGACACTTTCCATCCCGAGGAAGCCCACCAGAGACTGACTCCGGGCGACGGGGAATTCAGTAACTCGCCATAGTTTGTGGCGTTGAGGATCGGTTGATAAACGGTCGCAGCCAGACGGGTGGATGAATTTTTTCCGAGCGAGAATTCGAGGGCATAGATGCCGGCCTCTCGCATCTCAAAGGGAATACTGACCGCTGCGGACTTCCCGGGAGCCAATTTCACAGGAGCAGCCGTGGATTTTTTTTCGCTTTGCGTGCCCAAGCGGATCGACAATTCGGGGTTCAACTGGACTGCCTTGTTGCCAAGGTTGGTCACCTTCACCGCAAAAGAGGGATTTGCGGGATCCGATACCAAGGGCTGGACCGAGATCGCAGGATCCTCGCCCAGCACTGTCATCGCCGCGGTGTTTCCCAGCGCCTGCAGCGGGGCGCCATCGATGTTTGCGGAATACTCATACCCTTTGACCTGGAAGAAGACGGGCTTGGAGTTGTCCGTCGTGTCATTGCAAAGCCGCACCCAGATCGCGGAGGCGGGCAGCATGTCCGCGGGGATTTTTACCTTTCCCGTATCACCTTTTTTCAAGGTGGCGACGCGGCGGAAGTCCTTGCCGTCCGTGGAAAGCTCGACACCGAGCGCCCAACTTGATTCCACATGGTAGGAGGGGGTCACTGAAAGTTCGCCCGAGAGTTGCTTGCGGCCCGCAAGCTCATGCCGATAAACCACGGCATCGGTGGGCTTGCTGAAACGCCAGCGATCGTCATGAAACACATTGCTGCAGGAGACCAGCGCGCGGCTCACATTGCGGAATGCCTTGTTTTTAAAGGGCGCCTTGAAGTCGTAGCGGTTGCCCATCACACTTTCACCTTCGCCAAGCAACAAGCCATCCACCGAGGATTGGGCGAGCTTGATGGGAAAAAGCTCGATGTCATCATACTCGATGCTGCCCTTGAGCTGAAAGGCTCCGAGAAAAATACGCTGCGGTTCGGCAGGAGCCACGAAGCGCACGCTGTAACTGCGAAATGGCGACACCACTTCCGAGGCATCCAGCGGAATCGTCTGTCGGGCGCACTCAGGCCCAGCAAATACTTGAGAGGAGGTGAAGAGCACCTCCGGCCGGTAACGGCAGCGGAAACGCAGTTCATAGGCAGTTCCCGGCACCAAGGTTATCGGCTCGCTGCGCCACCCGGGCTCGCCGCCGTTCGCCGCATTATTCACCGGACCCTTTTCCGTGCTCAGGGCCGCAAATCGCGAACCAGAAGCCCCCTCGCCTTCTCCCCATACGACATTGCCAGTGCCCGTCCAGCCGACCGGTTTACCATCAGCGCCCTGCTCGAAAGAGGAGTTCGCAACAACCGGCGCCGCAGAGGCTGCCGCAGTCGTTTCCGCCGGAGCTGGCTCCGGTTGTTTGTCTGCGCTGTCCGACTCTCGGCGGCAACCGGTGTGGAAAAAACAAATGGCTGCGAGAGCTGCAGCACCCAGTTGATTCAGGCGATGATTTTTGATGCAGGGGTTCATGATCGGGATGGGGTGATTTGTCAAAGCGCCACGGTTTACTGGATCGGACAAAATGTGAGGTCATCCGCCAAGACCTTGGGGGAATCGTTCACCTGACAGATCACGGACCTTGAAGATGCATCAGACTACGCAGAGACCACACCCCACCCAAGAGATTTTCTACGCAAAAAAAATTTCTGATTTTGCGCAACCGGGTCTGTAAAGAACCATGGATGGGCAGAATCATTTTTTGGGGCCTTCGCGCGACAGCGCGTAGCGTGCCAATGGGAGGGTCCATCCTTTGCCTTGCTCGCCCCCTGCTCGCTAAACCCTTCGAGCCATGAGAGATGTGCTTCCTTCGCACTTCCCAGTGCTTCGGTTGGCATGACCCATTTTCAACCACGAATTGCTGCAACAGCAACCTCAAGCCGCCGCCGGCAACTCGGGAATGAAGGTGTAGTCAGGGTTCTCGCGTTGTTTCTTAAGAACGGGAATGATCTCGCTCCAGGTTGCCCATAGCCCATGCGGTGCGGGTGGCAGGTCGTGTGCGATTTCTTTGCGCAGTGCCGGGAGGTTGTAGAACGGCACAGCTGGGAACATGTGGTGCTCCACATGATACTGCATGTTCCAATAGAGAAACCCAATGAACGGGCTGCAGGTGTAGGTGCGGCAGCAAAGCCTGAAATCCGGCGCATTCGGCATCATTCCAATATGCTGGGGAGCTCCGCAGAGCGTCGTCAACCAACCACAATAGAAAGGAAAGGTGACCAGTAGGATCAATATCCATTGCCCGGTGGCGATAAAGATGGAGGCCAGTGTCAGATGGCCGATCAAAACAACACGGGCCCATTTGCGGTGGCGGCGGCGAAGTTCCTCGTTCTCCTCGGGAAGGACTTTCTGCATCCACTCCTCCCCGCCAGCGAAGAGTCCCTCGCCCTTGAGATTGCCAGTCGCGTATTTGAACCATTTTTTCAACGCGCCCCAAACTCCGACCGGATGCGGGAAGGGCACCAGTCGCCAGAACCAGAACTTTACGGCATCCCAGTCCAATTTTTGCGGCAGGATCACTTCTCCATCATGGTCGCGATGCACGGTGACCTGATGGTGCTTCACATGGCTCACGCGGAAGCTGACTGGGTCGCTCCATGTCAGGAACGAGAACACATCCATGAAAAGATCGTTCAGCCACTGCCTGCGGAATGGCGTCTTGTGAACCAACTCGTGCACCGCCACGAGCCCCATGAACCCGGCAAAGGTGCCGTGAAGAAAAACAAACAATGCAAGCAACGGAACCATCCATACCCAGTTTGCCTGCGTAATGCTTCCGCAAGCGAGATAGGCTGCCGTGCCCGTGCAAGCGTAGAGACCCAGGTGAAGGAGCGCTTGGCGGAGCGCTTTTCCATCATGGCGTTTCATCAGATCGCTCATAACGGCTTTGTCCACTTTCGTGCGATACCAGTTGATTTTGATTTGTTCGTTCATGGCAGGTCGAAAGAAAACATTTCAGGGTCAAGCAGTCCATATCCCCACTGATTTATTCCATATCTCTATTGCTTTTTAAAAACATCGAGACACCTTGAGCCGCATGGCACCTCGTTCCTCAAAGCCGGTCAGCGCCACTCCGAAAACTGAAGACCTCTACCGTGCGGAGTCGCGCGGAGACGATCTCCACATGTTTGGACGGGCTATCTATCTGCCAGGCGGGTGGCACGGCCCGCGAAGGCAGAATGTGTATTTTCTCATCACGATTCTGGAAGGCAGCGTCGAGATCGACTGCGATGGACGCCGAATCCAACCTGGATCAGGCGAAGGAGTCATCCTGCCTCCCCTTGGAATGGAGTTCTTCCGTTTCGATCCGGATGTGAAAAGCGTCCACCTCTGGTGCCAGATTGCGCCGGGCCTTACAAACAAGCACGAACGCGAACTCCTGCACCTGGCCGGACACACCTCGCCCGTTCCGGCATCCGTCAGCATCCTCATCGAGGAGGGACTCTCCATCCCCCTGAATGCGGGCCCGCACTTGAACCTCGCGATGCAGACGCTCGCAAAAGCATGTCTGCTTCGCTTTGCGGCCCACGCCTCCGAAAACATTCCAACAAAGCGCCCCCGCCACCAAGCGGTGCAGCGGGCGCTCGAAGCAGTTTCCATGAATCCCGCAAAATTCCGCAGCGCCGAGGACCTCGCCCGCCAGTGCGGGATTTCCTACTCGAGCCTTCGAAAACTTTTTCAGGACGACCAAGGCGAAAGCCCCACAGCCATGATCTGGCGCTTGAAGACCGATCAAGCCGTTCAATTGATCCGCGCCACCGGCCTAACCTTGGCCGAAGTCGCCGAGCAATGCGGCTTCTCCAACGCCTTCCACCTCTCCAGATGCGTCAAAGAGCGCACAGGCATTGCGCCACGCGAACTTCGGAAAACTGAGTAAAAGGGGTTAATCCTGCGTGTAATCAGTTTCCCACTGAAAGAGAGCTTTCATCCCTCGCTTGTTTCGATTTGTGGAATCAACTCCATGAAAAATCCGGAGCCCCACAGGCTGAGTTCGCGGGAATCTTTGAGAAACGGTGCCATATCCTCTTTCGCCTGATCAAAGTCGATAGCGGCAAATCGTTCCTCCAAGCACTTCCGGAGTCCCGCCACATCGAGCAGTGTTTCATGCGACCAATCTCCCGACTGCCGCATTCGGGCTTCGAGATGAGCGAGGTTCAGCGGGATGCGGCGACCGACATACCAGATGAGATCGTAAAAATCGCGGCCCTTGACGCGGCTCTTCCAATTCCTGCACAGCACGGCATGGAGCTTGCCGGCAAAAAGGCTGGGAAGATCGTAAACTCGAATCTGGTGAGGTGTTGGCACGAGACGCGTGAGCATCTCGGTGCCTGCTCCGGGAGGCGGATTGATGTCGATTTCCAATTTGATGCGGATGAGCTGCCCCTTGGGAAGACGCGATGCGATCTCCGGCGGCGCTCCGATTTGCAAAAGGTTGATCATCGTGCTGCCTTTAAGGAATGCCGACTCGATGGAAGTCCGTTTGGTTTTCTCAATTCCCTCCGCTGAAAACTCAAACCCCCAAGCCGCCAATTCATCAGCCACAGCGCCAAGATAAGGTTTGAGTGAAAAATCCAGCTTCGGTTGAAGCAGTGAGAAATCCAAATCTTCCGAAAATCGCTGCAAGCCATGAAAAATCCGAAGTGCACTGCCGCCATAGAACGCGGCATGTTCGTAGAACGGTGTCCGCCAGAGCCCGAGCAGCGCGATCTCCTGAACAATCTCGCGCACGGCATTCTGATAATCTTTGGACGATTGGGGTTGGTAGCGGTCGATCAGACCGGCAAGAGCGGGATGGATCATGGCGTGGTCGGATTTTTCTGAAAGTAACGCGCAAGGTGGCGCACAGAAGGCCTTCCATAGCTTGCGGCACATGCGGCGAGTTGCTCCTGATCAAGGATGGGAACTTCCGCAATCCGCATTCCTTCCAGCCAAGCGCGGACATCCTTTTGCGAACGGATAGAGGCATCGAGGGCCACGGAATCACAAAGCGCCTTCGTCGGAGAGGCCAGCAACCACGG
>JBILMW010000037.1:0-17075 GCA_044375335.1 Terrimicrobiaceae bacterium
CGGGCGACCCTCGCCCCCTCGTTGTCCATGAGCCCGTCGGTGCTGGTTAGGATAATCAACCGGTCGGCTTGAATGAGCGTTGCCACTTCGGAGGAAAGGCGGTCGTTGTCGCCGAAGCGCAGTTCCTCCACAGCCACGGAGTCGTTTTCATTGATAATCGGAATCACGCCGTGCTCGATGAGCCGGTCGAGCGTGTTGCGGGCGTTCTCGCGGTGCATGAGGCTGTCAATGTCGCCGTGCGTGAGCAGGAGCTGGGCGACATTGAGACCGTGTTTTTTGAAGGAGGTCGTGTAGAGGCGCATCAACTCGGGCTGACCCGCCGCCGCACAAGCCTGCTTGCCTGGGAGGTCGTCCGGGCGTTTTTTGAGCTTCAAAACGCGCACCCCGGCAGCGATGGCGGCGCTGCTGACCATGATGCACTCGTAGCCCTCTTTCTGAAGTTCTGCGATCTCCGCAGAGAGGCGGGTGAATTGTGGCTGGTCGAGGGATTGTCCCCCTGGGGAGGAAAGCACTCCTGTGCCGAGTTTGATGACGATTCGCTTCTTCATGGATTGGCAATCATGTTGATAAATCCGCTTTCGAGCGCAAGTGCCTCTTGAACGCCGGCGGAGAGCATGCGGCGCGTGCGTTCGAGTGCGTCCAGGCGCTTCAGGAGCGTCTTGGGTTCATTCGCCTCGGCAATGCGCTGGATGTTTGGCGGGCAATCCGCAGCGGGGCGGATTTTTTGCCTGAGGGCTGCTGCGAGCACCGCGCCGAGGGCGGCAAGAAAACGCTCCCGCTCGCGCAGCACGGTGGACTCTCCCTGAGCCTTGATCTGGTCCTCGCGGGTGTCTTTCCAGGTTTTATCAATCGAGTCGCGGTATTGCTTGAGTTGATCCTTGAACTCGGATTCCAGACCCTCGGTGGCTTGCTCGCGGATTTCGGCCATGGCCGCCTGGAAGTTTCTCGTAAAACGAAGCGCAGTTCCGGCATCCGGTCCGCCTTTTTGCAGAAGGGCATTTTCAAACGCCCTGGCGATGGCTGCGGTATTCTCGTCCTGAACGGACTCCGTTGGCGATTGCAAGGGAACGGTGATGCAGCGCGAAAGGATCGTTGTGAGAACGGCATCGCGTAGGGTCGTGGTCAGAAGAATGTGGGAACCCATGGGCGGCTCTTCCAAGGTTTTCAAAAAAGCATTCGCCGCTTGCGGTTGGAGGCGGTCGGCATCGTGTATCACCGCCACTTTGTTCACGCCCGCGAGGGGCTTCATGTGCAGGGCCTGCTCAAGTTCGCGAATCTGCTCGGTGACAATGCGGCGGGATTTCGATTCCGGCGCGGCTTTGTGGAAATCGGGATGCGAGGAGACATTCTCGGGACTCGTTCCAAGGATGGTGGCCGCGAGATGCGTCGCAAGCCACTCGCAACCGGATCCGGGCGGTCCCGACAGAAGGTAGGCGTGTGCAAGCCGCCCGGCTGTGCGGGCCTCGATCAATCGCTCAAATGCTCTCTCTTTCGGAAGGGCCATGGAGCGAGGAATCTCGCGAAAATGACGGCATCCGTCGAATCAAATTCCGCCCTGCTTGCGACTGCGAAGGCCTATTTTGAAGCAGCTTTGTCGCGGTATTGGATGTAGCCGGTGCGGACAGCTATGTAGGGATCGATCGCATTCTGGGTGGCTGCATCGTAGAGGTTGATTCTGGTATTCATGTTCCGCGCAGCGCTCGGCCCTGATACCGCCAAGGCGGTCGCGCCTGTGACTCCGCCATAGGCGAGCCAGGAAACTGGGTTGAGCGCGTAGTCGCCCGCCATTCCCGCCGTATCGCGCACGCTTCTCGGACCGAGCACAGGCAGGACGACATAGGCTCCATGGCCGATGCCCCACTTTGCAAAAGTCTGGCCCGTGTCCGCTGGGGGGACGTTTGCCAATTCAGGAATACGGTCGCTGACCCTTAGGATGCCTCCCAAGCCAGCCACCGAGTTCACCACAAATTTCCGCGTCTCGAGATCAGCGCGCTTGAACTCAAGCTGCAGGGCGTGATTCACGACGCGAACCGGATACTCGACATTGTCGAAAACATTGTGAATCGCCTTCCGGGTGGGTGAGGGTAGGACAAACTCGTAGGCTTTGGAAAAAGGACGCAGGACATAGTTGTAGAGCTGATGGTTCAGCCAGAAGGTGCCCCGGTTCAGAGGTTCCGCAGGGTCGGGAATGCTGGCAACTTGGCTGTATTCGTCGAGGTCATCACCCGCAGGCGCGGGCGCCGCTTTTTTCTGGATTCGAATGGTAGAATCCTTCCACTCGGCGGCGGTTTTTTGAACAGGCTTGATCGGCTTGGGGGTCTGCTTCGAAACGGACGGGGTTGGAGTTGGTTTGGGCTTCTGTGTTGGCTTTGGAGTCGGTTTAGGGGCAGGTTCCACAGCGCTTCTTAAAAACAGCGTTCCGTTAGAGTTTTTTGGGAGTTTCCCACCGCGTGCAGGCTCGACTCCATCTTTTGTGATGATGACGATGTCGTTATCCGAAGGGCTGCTTGCGGATGCTGCATCCAGACCACACAAGGCGAAAGCGACCAGAATCGAGAGGGATTTTTTCATGGCAGTGTGGGGGTGCTAGGGCGCGGAGACAGATTTCTTGAGAGCACCTAGAACCGCATCGGCTCCGCCTTGCTTGAATTCGGCGTCGAACTGGGTTCGGTAGTTCGCCACCATGCTTACGCCTTCGATGACGACATCGGTGATCCGCCAACCATCGATTTCCTCAAGCCGGTAGATGACATTGTATCGGGAACCTTTGTAGAGCGTCGTCGTGGAAACCTCCACTCGCTCGGGTGATGGCGAAGTGGCGGCTTTGTAAGTGATCTCGGGCAACTCGCCAGGGGTGAATTTGCCCGAGTAGGTGCGAATGATCAGCGTGCTGAAGAGTCGGATGGCTTCTTTTTGTTGCTCGGTCGTGAACTGCCTCCACCCCGGTCCGACGGCTCGGCGCGTCATGGCATCGAAGCTGATGATCTTGACCAGGATTGGACGCAGACTCTCGGCCAGAGCGCTGCTGTTTGGTGAAGACTTGGCGATGCCTACGACCTCGTTCACCGATTTTTTCAAAAAATCCTCCGCTGCCGCGCTCGAGGAGGCAAACGAGTGTGGAATGGCAGCCAAGAGTGCCAGCGAGAGGAGAACGGAGAGTTTTTTCACGGGGTTGGATTATTTTGTTTCCTTTTCGTCTTTGTCAACGGCGCCAAATGCCATTTTGCCGATCAGCGATTCGAGGTCCACGGCGGATTCGGTGAGCGTGATGCGTGTCCCGGGTTTCAAAAAGGTCTCATCCGCTCCAGGCGAGAGAGCGACGAACTTGTCCCCGATCAGGCCTGTGGTTTTTATCGATGCCATGGAGTCGGTGGGCAATTGCAGCCCCGAGAGAACGCGCATGGTGACGATGGCGGTGTAGTCCGAAGGTTCGATGCGCACGGCCTCCACGCGGCCTACCGTGACCCCGGCAACCATCACGCTGCTGCCGGGGTGGAGTCCGCCGGCATTCGTGAAGCGGGATTCAATGAGGTGCGTCTCGCCGCCGAGCGCGAAGCCTGTCCCGACTTGAATCGTGAGGTAGGCGATGGCGGCGATTCCGAGGATCACAAAGAGGCCAACGGAAAGTTCGAGTTTCGTGTTTTTCATAAAATTAGGGTGTGGACTGGCTGCGGCGGATTTCGGCGAGTGACTCTCCGAGAGCCTGGGCACTGTCGCGGAAGAGCGAGACAACAGGTTCGCTTGAAGACGAAAACTCGGCAGGTGAGCCGACAAATGCAATGCGCCCTTGGTTCAACAAGGCCACCCGATCGCTTGCGACCAGCGCCTCGGGCACATCATGGGTCACGATAAGCGCCGTGAAATTGAAGTGGCGTTGGTATTTGGCGATCATGGCAAAAACGGCATTCCTCCGCAGCGGATCGAGTCCAGCCGTGGGTTCGTCAAAAAGGACCAGCTCCGGGCGCGTGACGATGGCCCTCGCCAAGGCCAGGCGCTTCTGCATGCCGCCTGAAAGTTGGGCGGGGTAGTGGTCGAGAAATTCCTCCATCTCCAGTTGGCGCAGGGCATCCCGGCTGCGGCTCAGGATTTCGAACTTGCCGAGAGTTGTCGTCTGTTCCAAAGGCAGGGCCACATTTTCCAGTGCGGTGAGGGAATCGAACAGCGCGTTGCTCTGAAAAAGAAAACTGCACCGCCTGCGGAATTCGGCGCGGCCTGCGGAATCTCCCGTGCTCAGTTCCAGACCGTCGAAGCGGATTCGCCCTGCATCGGGTTGCAGGATGTTTGCGAGGCATTTTAGGAAGACGGATTTCCCAGTGCCACTCGGTCCGAGAACGGTGAAAATGCTGCCACGCTGAACTTCCAGATCAACTCCCCGGAGCACGGATTTCCCCTGAAAGCCTTTTTGCAGGCCTTCGACATGAAGGGCGATGGGGTGCTTGGCAGTTTCCATGCTCAAATAAAAAACGAACTAATGATGTAATCCGTCACGAGCACAGCGATGCTCGAAAGGACTACCGCCCGCGTCGTGCAGGCGCTTACGGCTCGCGCCCCAACGGCGGATCCATTCCTGTCGGCGTGAAATCCCTGATAAGCGCAGATGCTCATCGACAAAAGCCCGAACGCCGCCGCCTTGCTGAAGCATTCCAACAAATCCCGAGCCTCAACCGCCCTGTGCACGGCAGACCAGTAAACACCCGAATCCACGCCGAGCAGCATCGATCCGGAAAGACTTCCTCCCCATATTCCCAGAATGACAAAAAGCGCCGCCTGGATTGGAAAAACAATCAGAGCCGCAATGAGACGCGGTGCCACAAGGTAGCCATGGCTGTTCACTCCCATCGTCTCCAAGGCCACGATTTGCTCCGTGTTTCGTTGGATTCCCAACTCCGCCGCAAAAGCCGATCCCGCCTGCCCGATAAGCATGAGCGAAGCCAGCACGGGGGCCATTTCCCGAACCAGACTCAGCGAAACCAAAGTTCCCAACAACCCCTGCGAACCAAACCGGCTCAGCACATGGTAGCCCTGCAAACCCAGCACCAAACCGGTAAAGACGCCGACAATCAATATGACCGGCAGACAAACCGTTCCCTGCTCGTGCACAGCCCGCGCAATCCGCGTCGCAAGCCGCTTGGTCCGCGCCAAGGAAACAAACGACCTCCCCGTGAAAAGCGAGAAGTCGCCCATCTCAAAAACAACGCGGAGCGTCCGCCTTCCAAGCCAGTGCAACATTAGGCCATCATTGGCACGAAAGTGCGGATTTTACAACTGCCCGCGCATCCCCTCGGCGATTTGCTGCACTATCAAAATCCGTGTTTAGTTCCACTCCAATCGCGCCCCGCCCGAGGAGTGCTCAGAACCTTTTTCTGGCTCAGCAGCCTGCCTCAGTGGGTTAGCTGACACTCAAAGTAGCTTGCGGAAGGCCTCGGGGGATAGTCCTGCATCTTTCGCGATACCTCCCATCGTGAAGGCGTTGATTGGATTTCCCCGCGGGATTGTCAGGCGCCGCTCGCCGTTACCCATCACTATGTGGCCGCTTTGCCGAACCACGGAAAATCCTGACTTTTCGAGGGCGCGAACAGCATCCTTGTGGGAGATGCCTGGGATTTTAGGCATTGTTCGTTGTGGTCAAACGGTGACCAGTTCCCGATGAAACAGGATTCCATCGCCTGCAAGTTCTCTCTCATGATCCTCTGTGGCGACTTCCTGCCAAAGTCCAATGGCCTCGCGAATATTCGTTAGAGCCTCCTCGCGTGTTGCGCCTTGGCTCCAGCATCCGGGCAACGCCGGACAGCATATCGCAAAGCCTTCTTCGCTCTCGATCAATTCCACTGAAAACCTCATTAGTTCACGCTCGCGTAGCATCTACGAAGACGCAAGCTGAAACAGTGGAGCAACACAGGCGCTTATGGGCAATAGAACAGCCTCTTGCTGTTTCAAGGTTTATGAAGGATCAAATACCCGAATTGGCTGGCACGAAATCTCACTTTCAGAACAACTCTTCGACCCGGAACGGCTATGAGTCGGAGGTTGTTGAAATTTGGGCCCCCAAGCTTCTGTGATTAAAACTTCTACTTCCGGAAAATCCTCCGCAGCGGGTGCTCGTCGAGCACATTGGCTTTCAGGCCGCCAATCTTCGCGGGGTCGTAGAGCTGGATGCCCACATAGTAGTAGATCGGGCAGACGGGCATGGCTTTTTGCACCAGCAGATCTTCTGCGCGCCGGAGAATCTCGAAGCGGCGGCCTGGATCGAGTTCCCGGGAGGCCTCGGCAATGAGGTTGTCGTATTCGGAACTCGACCAGCCTGTGCGGTTGTTTCCCCCGCCGCTCAGGAACATGTCGAGGAAGGTGTTCGGATCGGGATAGTCGCCGACCCAGCTGGAGCGGGCTATGTCATAGTCCAAAAGCGAGAGGGAGTTCAGGTAAACTTTCCACTCCTGCCGCTCAAGGTTCACATTCACGCCCAGAGCCTCGCGCCACATGCTTTGAAGCTCCACGGCGATCGCCTCGTTGAGTTCACTTTTGCTATATAGGTAGCGGGTGTTGGGAAATCCCTTGCCGCCCGGATATCCCGCTTCGGCCAAGAGGCGTGCGGCTCCCGTGGGATCAAAAGCCACCCCTTCGGTTCTCTCATAGCCGGGGATGCCGGGTGGAACGAATCCAGGTGCCGGCAACTCTCCCGCGCGGGTTATTTTTTCGACGATGCGTTTCTTATCCACCGCCAGCGAAAATGCCCGCCGCACCCGCTCGTCGCGGAACGACCCGCGCTCGCAGTTGTAGCGCAGAAAATAAATCCCCAGAAACGGCGCGGCGTGGAAATCCTCCCTACGCTTCAGGTCGTCGAGCAGCGCCGGCGGCGCGAGGCCTTTATCCATGAGAAGGTCCGCGAGACCGCTGGCATAAAAATTAAACGCCACATTCGCATCCGAGATTGGCAGGACATCGATCATTGCGAGTTGCACCCCGCTATGATCCCAATAGTGGGCATTCTTTTTCAGGCGAATCCGGTCGTTAATTCGCCAATCCTCCAGTGTGTAGGCGCCGTTTCCGATGAGGTTGCCGGGCTTCACCCAATCGTCGCCCAGACGCTCGATGAGGCGCACTGGAACTGGGTGTAGGGTGGAAAAAGCACAGAGCTGGATGAAGTATGGTGTGGGATTTTCCAGTTCCACAACCAGCGTTCGGTCGTCCACAGCGCGAACTCCGACCTGCGCAAAGTCTGTGATTTTTCCTTCCGCAAAAGCTTGGGCGTTTTTGATCGGGAAGAGTTGGTAGTTGTATTGCGAACCGGTCTCCGGCGTGAGCGTGCGTTTCCAGCTTGCCACGAAATCCCTCGCCGTCAGCGCGCTGCCATCGCTCCATTTGGCAGTCGGCCTGAGATGGAATGTGTAGGTCTTTCCATCCGGCGAAATGTCCCACCGCTCCGCGACGCCTGGAACGGCTTGCCCATTCTCGTCATAGGCGCAGAGGCCCTCGAAGAGAGCGTTCACGACCCGTCCCTCCGGTTGGCCGGTGATGATCGCCGGGTCGAGCGTCTCGGGTTCCGCGCCATTTATGAAAACCAAATCCGCACGCTTGCCGTCGCGCTCGCAGCCTGCAAGGGCGAGTCCAAGAATTGCCATGCAAATCCAACGGCCGAGGCGTAACATCATTCAACTATGAAAGCGGGAATCCTTTTCTCTGCAATGTTGATCACTCTTCTGCTCGCTGGTTGCGCCTCGCGTCCACCGCTCCCGACAGTGCCTCGAGTGGATCTCAATCGCTACGAAGGCCGCTGGTTCGAAATCGCCAAATACCCGAATTGGTTCCAACGCGGATGCGTGGCCGACACCACAGCCGAATACACCGCGCAGCCGGATGGCAGCATTCGCATCATGAATCGTTGCCGCCAAAAAAACGGATCCATACGTGAGGCGAAAGGGCAGGCCACAATTGTGCCGGGGTCCAACAACTCGAAACTCCGCGTCCGCTTTGCCGGGAGCCCCATCGCCGGCGACTACTGGATCATCGGACTAGATGAAAAAAATTACTCCTGGGCGCTGGTGGGGCATCCCTCGCGGCAGTTCCTCTGGATTCTCGCCCGTGATCCGCAGCTCAACCCGACGAGTTATTCCAATATCGTCTCCCTTGCCGAGAAACTTGGCTACAAAGCCGCCCGCATCGAGAAAAGCACCCAAACATCATCCAAATGAACCACGATTCCCGCCGCGCCCGGCTCTATGTAAGCCGAGCCTGTCTGCTCAAATGCCCCGAGTGTGGCACAAGGCCTATTTTCCTGCCGCTACTGCGTATCCGCAGCCTGCGCGACTACTTCACGCCGCTTGATGGCTGCCCGCGCTGCGGCTACGCCTACGAGAGGGAGACCGGATACTTCCTGCTCGCCGTCTGGGCCATCAACTACGGTTTCGGCAGCATTCTCGGAATCGCGATCTATTGCTTTTTAGAGTTCAACTACCACCTCTCGCTTCCTGTTTTGCTGGGGAGTGTCATCACGCCGGTTGTGCTCTTCAATTTTTTCTTCGCCCGCCACTCGAAGGCATTGTTCCTCGCCCTCGACCATTACTTCGACCCTCACACGAAGGATGGCTCAGGTGGAGGCGGCGGGAGTGGAAAAACAAACCCGCCCACAAGTCCGGTTCCCGCTGCTCCGGTTGATGCCCCCAGGCCCGTGGAGCCAGCTCTCCATATCTAATTTTCGCTAATGTATCTGCTCAAGCTCAACTGTCCCGACGCCGTAGGCCTGCTGGCCCGCATCACAGGATTCATTGCAGCTTCCGGTGGAAATCTCCTCGATGTGAGCCAATACACCGACCCCGTGTCGCGTTGGTTTTTCACCCGCCTCGCCTTCACCGGTGGCATGGTGGAGGACGACTTTGCCCGATTCGAGCAAGACACGAGCGCTTTAGCTGATTCGATGAATGCCGACTGGACGCTGCGCCGATCCGACCGGCCCGTGCGCACGGTCATTCTCGTCAGTAAGCAGGATCATTGCCTTGTCGACCTGCTCTGGCGCTGGCGCTCGCGCGAGTTGAATATCGATTTGCCACTGGTGATTTCAAACCACGATGACGCCCGCCCATTGGTCGAACGCGAAGGGATTTGTTTCGAGAAAATGGATTTCTCCAACGACAAACCCGCCGCCTTCGAGCAATTAGCCTCCCGCTTGCGTGCGGAGGGTGCCGAACTCGTCATTCTCGCCCGCTTCATGCAGATCCTCCCCGAGGCCCTCTGCCGTGAGTTCGCCGGGAAGGTCATCAATATCCACCATTCCTTTCTTCCCGCTTTTGTCGGAGCCAATCCTTACCGCCGCGCTTTCGAGCGCGGCGTGAAGCTGATCGGCGCGACCTGCCACTACGCCACCGAGGATCTCGACCAGGGGCCGATCATCGAGCAGGAGGTCTCCCGCGTGGAGCATTACCACGAACCCGACGACCTCATCCGCCTCGGCCGCGATTGCGAGCGCCTCGCACTGGCCCGCGGAGTCCGATTCCATGTCGAGGACCGAGTTCTCGTGCATGGCACCCGCGCCATCGTCTTCCGCGATTAACTGCTCCTCGGACCGCCAAACTCCACTCGGTCCTCGTCAACGCACGAACCAAAAATTTGGACGATCGTTCAAATTTTTGGTCGTCGGTTTTTGTTGAAGATGCGAAACCAGTTGGCGAAGTGTTTTTTTAGGCCCTCGCGGAAGGTCAGGTAGTGGCCTTCAGGCTGGCCGCCTTTTCTGAGGGCGGCGAGGAGGGCGGGGACCGACAGTTCGTCCAAATCGAATGAGGTCCACGAAATGCCGGCGGCCGAGTCGTGGTGGGCGTCACTGGCTGCGGTCATGGAGAGGCCACGGGATTTTGCGTATTGCAGGGCTTTCTCGTTGTAGGCTTTTGCGGTAACGGCGGCGTTGAAGACCTCGAGTGCCTCGAGGTCGAGTGTGTCGAGCGTTTCGGATCGAATACCGGCGCGCCATTTGTCGAAAGGATGGGCTGGAATGCCAACGCCGCCGGCCTTTTTGATTTCCGCAAGCACTTCGTGGGCGGGTTTGCCTTTGAGATATGGGAGTGTGGCCCCGATGCAGAGGAGATGTCCTTCTTCTGTGCTCACCTCCACGCCGGGTATGACGAGGAACCCCTCCGGCAGTTGGCGTCCCTGTAGGTAATCGTGGGCCTCGCAGGTGTTGTGGTCTGTGATGGCAATTCCGCTAAGGCCACGACGTCTTGCCGCTTCGATCATTTCCCCGGGGCTGTTGCAGGCATCCTTGGAGAAAAATGTGTGCGTGTGGAGATCGAATCGATGGAGCATGAATGCGTAAGGTTTCCCTTGTAGGCGGAACTTGTGTAAAGAACGAACTCAACAACATGAGTGTGGCATTCAAGGAATGGGCCGTCGTCTGCGAGGCGATCGGCAATGGCAGGCAAAGCGTGATGCTTCGCAAGGGAGGCATCGCCGAAGGACGCGATGGATTCGCTTTCAAGCACCGGGAGTTCTTTCTTTTCCCGACCTGGTTTCACGAGCAGCTTGAGAAAACGACGCTTCCAGCGGGAACACTGCTCCTGCCTCAGTTGGAGGGCGAAATCGAAATTCGCCACGCTGTGACTTTGGAATGGAGTCGTCTCGTCACCGATGCGGCTCGGTTGCCCTCGCTGCGTGAGTTCCACATCCTCCATGACAGCGTCATCGACGAGCGCTTCCGCTATGATGAGGTGCCCGGCATCCATGTCGCTTTCGTGCGTGGATTCCGTCTCGCATCGCCTCAGCGTCTAACCATGCAGAAAACTTTCGGCGGCTGCCGGTCCTGGCTCGATCTGCCCGATCTCAGGGACACCCGTCTGCTGCCTGTGCTGACTGATGAGGAACACTTGGCGAGACGCAGCGCGTTGGAGGCCGCTTTGGCCTGAAAATCGCCGATTTAATCGGTCGGCTTGAGAATGCGGGATTTGACCTCGCCGTCTTGGAATCTCGTGATGAGTTCTTTTGAACTCATGGCACTTGTTGCGGAGCGGAGGATTTGTCCGTTTTCATCCATGGTGATGGTGTAGCCGCGCGCCAGGGCGGCGGAGGGATTCAAGGCGCGTAGCACGGCGGCGTTTCGGGCGAGGGTGGATTTTTCGTGCTGCAACTGGGAGTCCGTGCGGCGCTCGAGGGTGTCGCGGTATGTGGAGAGTCGGCGGGAAAGGTCGGAGATTTTCAGATCTGGACGATGGCCTGCAAGGATGCGGGCTTGGCGCTCAAGGAGAAGCCGAAGCTGGTGTGGAGAGGATTCTGCGATGGATTGCAGGTCCTCGAGGAGGCGGTCGAGTGTTTGTTGTCTCTCCTGGAGTATGCGGCGCGGTTCGAGGAAAAGCGCGGTTCTCTGCAGGGCGACGAGCTGATTGCTCAGTCCATCGAGGCGCATGAGAACTGGTCGCCCGAGGCGGGCGGTGAGGTGCTGGAGTTTGTCAAGCAGTTCGCCGGAGTCGGCGGAGAGGATTTCAGCGGCGGCGCTGGGTGTTGGAGCGCGGAAGTCGGCTGCGAAATCGCAGATCGTGAAGTCGATTTCGTGACCTACGGCACTCACGACCGGGACCGGACTGGCTGCGACGGCGCGGGCTACGGCTTCCTCATTGAATTCCCAGAGGTCTTCCAAGCTGCCTCCGCCACGAGTCACCACAATCACATCGAATGGGGGCAGGCCGGTTGTCGAGGGATCGCCAAGTAAGCGGATGGCTTCGGCGATCTCGGCGGCGGCGCCTTTTCCCTGAACGCGCACGGGACAGATGACGACTTCAATGCCTCGCTGACGGCGGTGCAGGACATTCAAGAAATCCTGAATGGCTGCGCCTGTGGGCGAGGTCACCACGCCGATGCGGCGGGGGAACTTCGGCAGCGGGCGCTTTTTCGTGGAGTCGAAGAGGCCCTCGGCATCGAGTCGGCGTTTGAGTTCTTCAAACTTGGCCTGTAGTGCGCCGACTCCTCGTTCTTGGATTCGGCGGACGATGATCTGGTAGTTGCCGCGTGGTTCGTAAACGGTGAGGGAACCTTGAAGTTGAACCTGCACGCCGTCGGCGAAGTTCATGCTTCGCAGTTGGGCGGTTTGGCCGGCGAAAAGCACGCAGGCGATTTGGGAGCCTGCGTCCTTGAGTGTGAAGTAGGCGTGGCCTGAACTTTGGCGCCGGAGATTGGAGACTTCGCCTTCGACCCAAACTTCACCGATGCCATCCTCGAGCAGTCCTCGGACTTTGCGGGTGAGGGCACTGACGGTCAGAACAACGGGCTCGGCTGGCTTCGGGGCCGGCTTGGGTTTGGAAATGGTGCCTTTCAGGTCGAAGTCGAGTTGCATGGCGTGTTGTTGAGTGAGGAGGTGATGCGTTCGGCAAGAGCGGGACTGATTCCAGAGACTTTTGCGATGTCCTCAGGAGTGAGGGATTTTATGCGCTCCACGGAGCCGAATTTTTCGAGGAGCAGCCGCTTGCGGTTCGCGCTGACGCCGGGAATGGCATCCAGGAGGCTTTCCCGGACGCGTTTTTTCAGCAGGAGGCTGTGGTAGCCATTCGCCGTGCGGTGGGCTTCGTCGCGGATTCGCTGGAGCAGGCGCAGCGCGCCGCTGTCTTGGGGAAGGCGCATCGGGAGCGGGCGGCCGGGGCGGTGGATTTCCTCGAATTCCTTCGCCAAGCCGATGATCGGCACATTTTGGAGGCCAAGGCGCTTGAGTTCCTCGCAGGCGCTGGAGAGTTGGCCGCGTCCACCATCGACAATGATTAGGTCGGGGATGGCCGTGGCATTTGCATTTTCGGATTCGCGCAGGATGCGTCCGTAGCGCCGGCGCACGACTTCGGCCATGCTGGCGAAATCGTCCTGTTTGGTCAGTCCCTTGATGCGGTATGTGCGGTAGCCGGCGCGGTCGGGAACGCCATCACGAAAGCGGACCATTGAGGCGACGATGTGCGCTGAAGAGATGTTTGAAATGTCGAAACACTCCATGACACGCGGAGGGGAGGGGAGAGCGAGCGCGGCTTGGAGCGCGGTGACATCCGCTTCGGGGTTTATCGTCGTCGGTAGCGACTTGCGGGTGAACCTTGTGGTCGGCCGGGTTGTTGTTTTGAGGTCTTCGAGGAGATTGCGGAGTTGTGCGGCTTTTTCAAAATCCATCTTCTCGGCGGCGGCCTTCATTTCGGATTCGACCTGATCGAGCATTTCGCGGCCTTGGCCCTCGAGGAACTCACAAGCGGATTCTACACGGGAAAGGTAATCCTCACGGGAGGTTTTGCCGATGCACGGAGCGCTGCAGTTTTTGATGACATGGTTGAGGCAGTGTTTGTATTCCACCTCGCCTGGTTCGAGCGGACGGCAGGAGCGGATGCCGAACCGCTTGCGCATGGCTTCGAGAGTGCTGCGAAGGGCACCTGCATTGGCGAAGGGACCAAAATAGCGGGCTCCGTCCTCCTTGCGCATGCGGGTGAGGACGAAGCGGGGCATCGGCTCTGCGAGGTGCACTCGGACGAGGAGGAAGCGTTTGTCGTCGCGGAAGCTGATGTTGTATTTTGGCCGGAATTCTTTGATGAGGCGTCCCTCGAAAAGCACGGCTTCGGCGTCGCTGCGGACGATGTGGTATTCGAGGCTCCAAACGCTATCGATCAGGGCGCGTGTTTTCAGGTCTGCCGAGAATTTGCGCGATGGCATGAAGTAGCTGCCTACGCGTTTGCGGAGGTCCTTCGCTTTGCCGACATAGATGACATGGTCCAACCGGTCGCGCATCACATACACGCCGGGCTTGTGCGGCATGTCGCGGAGAATTTTCTGAAAATCCGCACGCGGCTTTTGGTTGCTCATCGGCTCAAGATGAGGCATCGGCTCGCGCCGTGCAAGCGAGCTACAGGCAGACATCCAGATACTCGAGAACCTTGGCGAAGGGGACAGCTTCCAGCCTACCGAAAGCATCGTGCCGCGTGAGGCGGTCGCGCGTCACGGCAGGACTCGAAATGCCGCAGAGGAAGCGTGCGAGTTGGCGCTTCGCACGCAAGGCGGCGTGGCCCTCGGCGCGGAGGGTGGTGATGGCTTCGACATCGGCTTGGCTGATATCGGCATCACTTCCTTTGGGAAGTTGGGAGGCTTTTTCTCCCCGGCATCGGCCGCAGTGTCCGCAGTCGGAGTTCGTTTTTTCGCCAAAGTAGGTGAGAAGGCGGCGAACGGAGCAGCGGGGGGCTGAGGCAAACTCGACAATGCCAACCAGGCGCGCGAGGTCTTGCTTTTCGCGGGAGGTGAAAAGGCCGTGGAGCCAGGTGGCGATCTCGCGGGGATTTCGTTCCTTGGCTCCCGCAAGAAGGCGAAACTTGTGGCGCAGGCCGGAGGGTTTGATTTCGATATCCCCCGCCTCTTCCAGATAGCTCAGAGCTTTAAGAATGCGGTCGCGGGATTCACCGAGTTTTTCGGCGGCGGCATCCGGTTCGATAGTGAGAAGGCGTGTGCCGCGTTTTCCCGAGGCGAAGAGGCTTTTCAGGAATTTCTGCCTCTCTGGGGTGTGTCCAGCGATGACGCGATCCTCCGGATGTCTGAAGGCGATTTGCAGGGTTGCGTAAAAGAGCCCGGCTGGTTCAAGGACTTTGTCTTTTTCGAGATAGGTGATGACTGTTTCCAGGACAAGCGGGCGGATGTCCGTGGTTCGAGAAATGTCGTAGCGGCTGATGTCGAATTCATCGCCCTGGCGGAGGAGGTGATCCACGAGATGGCGCAGGGATTGTTCCTCAGGCGTGTCGCCGAGGATGAAGTTTTGGAGGACGGTGAGGTCGTCGGCGCAGGCCAACATCTCGCAATGCGAGTCTTTGCCGTCACGGCCGGCGCGTCCAATTTCTTGTTGGTAGTTCTCGAGGGTCTTGGGGAGGTTGAAATGGAAGACCGAGCGGATATCCGCTTTGTCGATGCCCATACCGAAGGCAATCGTCGCCACGATGACATCGCAGCGGCCCTGCATGAAGTCGTCTTGGGCTGTGGCGCGGACATCATTTGCCAGACCGGCGTGGTAGGCTCTTGCGCGTATGCCTGCCAGCTGGAGACTGCCTGCGACGCTCTCTGCGGTATGCTGGAGGGTGACATAAACAATCGAGGGAAATGGATTTTTGGTCTTGAGGCGCTCGATCAATAAATCCAAGCGCCGGTCTGCGGAAACCGGCGTGATGTGCAGAGCGAGGTTGGGGCGGTGGAAGGAGGTTTGCACATGGTCGCCTTTGGCGATGCGGAAGGCTTCGCGGATTTCCTTTGATACGGCAGGCGTTGCTGTTGCCGTGAGTGCTAGAACGCGCGGGATGCGGAATTTTTTCGCCAGAGCGGCCAGACGCAGATACTCGGGACGGAAATTGTGCCCCCATTCCGAAATACAGTGGGCCTCATCGATGGCGAGCATGCTGATGTTCGCCCGCTTGATCTTTGCGACGAAGGTCTCGCTGACAAAACGCTCGGGAGCGACATAGAGAAGCTTGAGTTTTCCGGATGCGAGTCCTTCGTAAATGGATGCCGTTTCTGCTGGAGTGAGCGTGGAATCCAGGCGCGCTGCAGCAATCCCGCGTTTCTGCAGCACATCGACTTGGTCTTTCATGAGTGCGATCAGCGGCGAGACGACCAAGGTGACACCGTCCATGAGAATTGCTGGAAGTTGGTAGCAGAGCGATTTTCCGCCGCCTGTGGGAAATACGGCCAAGGCCGAGCGCCCGGCCAGGAGTGTTTCGACGACCTGTCTCTGCCCTTCCCTGAAGCCCGCGTGGCCGAAGTGTTTTAGGAGTTCCCTCTCGAGGTCGTGTTGTGGCTCTTCCATTTTGCGAGCACCAATAGAGCGCAGAGCCCTCCGCTCGGCAATGTCGGTTCGCCGCAGCAAAAGCTTGGCGCACGGGTGGGGGAGCCGTCATTGTTGAAGCGTAGCCATGCAGCAATATCACCGCCTCCTCCGCCTTGTCCTTGATGAAGGTCGATTCAAATCCGACCGCACCGGCACCGGCACCTATTCTGTTTTCGGCGCGCAGGAGCGCTTCGATTTGCGCGAGGGATTTCCTCTCCTCACTACCAAGAAGCTCCATCTGCGCTCGATCATTCACGAGCTTCTCTGGTTCTTGAAGGGCGAGACAAATATCTGCTACCTGCGTGAAAACAATGTGACGATCTGGGACGAGTGGGCGGATGAGAACGGCGACCTCGGCCGGGTCTACGGTGCGCAGTGGCGCGACTGGCGCGGAGTGGATGGCATTACGATCGATCAAATCGCACGCGTTGTGGATGACATTAAAAAGAATCCCGATAGTCGCCGCCTCGTGGTATCGGCATGGAATCCTGCCGAACTCCACCTCATGGCCCTCGCTCCCTGCCATGCGCTTTTTCAATTTTATGTTCAAGAAGGCGAACTCAGTTGCCAACTCTACCAGCGCAGTGCGGATCTCTTCCTTGGTGTGCCCTTCAATATCGCCTCCTATGCGCTCCTGACTCTCATGGTCGCTCAAGTCTGCGATCTTCGGCCGGGCACATTTGTTCACACCTTCGGCGACCTTCATCTCTACGCCAACCACCTCGAGCAGGCCCGCCTGCAGCTCTCTCGCGAGTGCCGCCCTCTGCCGCGCATGGTTCTCAACCCCACTCGCACGCGTCTCGAGGACTTTGTCTTCGAGGATTTCACTCTCGAAGGCTACGACCCGCACCCCGCCATCAAAGCCCCCATCTCTGTCTAATCCATGATCGCCATCGCCGCCATGTCCCGCAACCGCGTCATCGGAGTCGATGGCCGCATTCCTTGGCACATCTCCGAGGACTTGAAGTTTTTCAAACGAACAACCCTCGGACACATCATCGTGATGGGGCGAAAAACCTACGACTCACTCGGGAAGCCGCTCCCTGGGCGCGAAAATTGGGTCGTTTCGCGCGAAGCCAACATCGAAGGAGTCACTGTGCTTCGCTCCTTTGACGCCATCGAAGAGCCTGCGGACGGCCGCCGCCTCTACATCATCGGCGGCGCCCAACTCTACGCCGCGCTCCTACCCCGCTGCTCGGAACTCCTCCTCACCCGCATCGACCGTGAAGTCGAAGGCGATACCTTTTTCCCCGAGTTCGAGAATGATTTCGACGCCGGCGAG
>JBILMW010000174.1:0-5113 GCA_044375335.1 Terrimicrobiaceae bacterium
AGGAGTCACCCCACCGGCAATTATCGGTGATGGCTAATGTTTGTATTCTCAGACTAATAAGCCGCCCCTCTGCTATTGAAAAGTCAGCCCCTCGGGGAGTGGGGTTTTGATGTGGGAGCGGAGGCGGGTGAGGAGGCTGTAGAGGCCGAAGAATGTGCGGTTGAGGTAGATGGTGTCGGCGGAGCCTCTTTGTCCTCTCATGCCACGGAGGGTGTTGTTTTTTCTATTTTCTTCGCCGAGGTCATAGATGGCTTTCATGAATGCGGGGTCGCCAAAGTCGAAGTGGCCTGCGCGGAAGGGCAGGGCGAGGAGTTCGAGGGATTTTTTGCAGAGCTCGATGAGGTGGGTGCGTTGAGCGGATGTGTCCGAGGGCAGGAGGATGTCCATCGACTCCATCGCCGCGGCGAGGCGCGCAGGGTTTGTTTCGAGCGTGGGATCGAGGAAGGCGAATTGTTTGCTGTGGAAATCCGGGTTGATCGTTTTTGTGCAACCGAAGTCGAGCACGCAGAGGTTGTCGCCTTCGATAAGAAAATTTCCCGGATGCGGGTCGGCATGAAAGCGCCGGAGTTTGTGGATTTGATGTGCGTAAAAATCCCAGAGCGTCTGCCCAATGCTGTTGCGAAGTTCCTGCGAGGCCGGGCCGTCGGCAAAGACATCGAAAGGCTCGCCGTCCATCCAATCCATCGTAATTACCCGTCGGCTTGAAAACTCGGAGTGGTATTCCGGGAAGCGGATGTGCGGTAGGTGTGCGCAGGCGGCGGAAAGTTCCATCGCACTGTGGAGTTCCTTCTCGTAATCGGTTTCCTCCAAGAGGCGGGCTTCGACTTCCTTGAAATAGGCGGCGACATCGCGCTCCCGCAGTCCGAGGATTTGAAGAGCGATGGGTTTTACAACGCCAAGGTCGCTGCGGAGGCTTTCGGCCACTCCGGGGTATTGGACTTTCACGGCGAACGCACGCCCACCCAGCGTGGCGCGATGCACTTGGCCGATGGATGCCGCATGCGCTGCCTGAGGTTCGAAGCTGTCAAAAATCTCTCGCGGATCTTTACCAAATTCCCGCCGAAATGTTCGCACGACGAGCGGGTAGGAGAGCGGAGGCGCGGAATACTGGGCGCGGGCAAATTGCTTGGCGTAGGCGGGCGGCAGGAGGGATTGGTCGATGCTGAGCATCTGGGCAAGCTTGAGTGGGCCGCCTTTCAATTCACTGAAGGTGCGGAAGACCTCGCTGGCATTTTGTTCCTGGAGAGTGTCGGGATCCGTCCGCCCTGAGATGGCTTGGCGTCCGTAGTGCTTGAGGTAATTCATCCCGACCCGCGCCCCAGCGCCGGCGAGGGCGGCCATGCGGTCAAGTTTGTGGCTTCGGATGCTCTCCTGCGTGCTCAAGACATTTTCCCCCAAGCCGAGGGTGCGAGGAAGCGGGCCAGATCGAATGCGGAGTCGATCGCTTGGGTTCGTATGACATCAAAGGCAAAGGCGACCGTCTTTTCTATGAAGGCGTCTGTGCGCTCGAAGTGATGGCTTTCATCGCGAAGCAGGAAGGAAATAACAGCGCGGAAGTGAATGTATAAAACAGCGGGGTAGAGTGCTTGCATCGGGCCCCTGTGCGCGATCTCGCCTGTCGATATGCCGTGGGAGATGATGTCCGAGGCGAAGACTTTGAAATGCTCCTCGAAGGCTTTGAGAAACGGCGGCGAGGCCACGGGCGCGAGGTGGTTGAAACGGGTGAGCATGAGCGAGCGCCAGTCCAGCGAGGACTCGGTGAACGCGAAGAGGAAAGTGAGGTAGCGATGGCGGGCTGAAAATTCCTTCCACTCGGCACCACTCTCAAGGCGTGTGGTGAGGCTGGATATCCAATCGCCCCAGATGGCGCTTTCAACGCTTTCGAGGGATGCGAATTCTTGAAAAAAATCCCTCTCGGCGAGGTTGAGGGATTTGCAGAAGGCATGAACGGTGAGCGGCGGTGCGCCATGCTCGCGGAGGTGGTTCGTGTAGGCTTCGACAATGCGGGTTCGGTTTTCCATATTTCAGTAGAAGTCATACGCTGCGAAGCTGAAGAACGATACTTCGGTAATACGAAAGTTTCGCTCTTGGAAGTGAACGAGGGGTGGTGGAGCCTAGGGGATTCGAACCCCTGACCTCCTCAATGCCATTGAGGCGCTCTACCAACTGAGCTAAGACCCCGTGAACGGGAGAGGCAGGATAGTCGTTGAAACTGCCGGCAAGATCAAGCGGGAATCTTCGCAAGAAATGCCGCGCCGATGATGCCAGCGTCATTCTGCATTTTTGCCGGTTGGATGAGGACATCCGTCTTCGCCGTGAGATAGGGGAGAAACTTATCGGCCTTTTTGCTGATGCCGCCTCCGATGATGAAGAGTTCCGGTGAGAAGAGGGTTTCCAAGGTGGCGAGGTATTCACTGACGATTTTCGCCCACTTTTTGAAAGACATGTCCTTCTCTTCGCGAACGCGTTCGGAGCAGCGTTTCTCGGCGTCCTTGCCACGAAGTTGGAGGTGGCCGAGTTCGGCGTTGGGAATCAGCACGCCATCATGGAAGATGGCCGATCCAATGCCAGTGCCGAAGGTGAGCATGATGACAACGCCGGTCTTCCCGTGGCCGGCGCCGAAGTGCATCTCGGCAATGCCGGCAGCGTCCGCATCGTTCACGACAGTGACGGGACCGCCGAGGTGTCTTTTGAAAAGTTTGGCCGCATCGACTTGGAGCCATGAGTGGTCAACATTCGCGGCGGAGTGGATGGTGTTGTTTTTGACAATGCCGGGGAAGGTGACTCCCGCAGGCCCCTTGTAGTTGAAGTGGGTTGCGATCTGGCCCACGACTTCGGCCACGGCGTTGGGAAAAGCAGGTTTCGGGGTGGCGATGCGGAATCTCTCGGCGACGAGTGCGCCAGTTGCGATATTGACCGGCGCGCCTTTGATGCCGGTTCCGCCGATATCGATGCCAAGAATAGTCTTGGGATTTTTCATATCTCCGTTCCTACGATTTTGCGAAGGCGCACCATGCCGCGATGGATGCGGGCTTTGACGGTCGAGATGGGTTTGTGAATGCGGTCTGAGATTTCCTGCTGGGACAGGCCGCTGAAATAAAGCATTTCGATGACCTCGCGCTGATCGGGATTCAGCTTCATCACTGCCGTGCGGACGAGTTCATTTTTTTCGTTTGCGCGCAGGCTCTGGGCTGGCGTGCGGGTGTCGACCGATTCGGGATTTTCAAGCCGGACTTCATCCTGGAGGCGCAGGCGGCGTTGGAGTGAACGCAGGCGGTCTATCGCCTTGTTGCGCGTCATGGTCACAATCCATGTCACAGGCTTGCCCCTCTCGATGTCATACATGGGGGACTTTTCCCACAGCATGAACAGGACCTCTTGGGTGACATCCTCGGCGTCGGTGTCGTTGTTGAGAACGCGGTGGGCTGTTGAGTAAATGATGCCGATATGGCGTCGCTGGAAGAGGGTAAATGCCTCGGTGTCACCTGTGCCCATGCGTTGGATCAGGTCGACATCGCCGGTTTCCGGAAGAAGGTCGTTCACTATTCAGAAGGCTATGCCGTGGCTTAGGGCATGGCAAACATTTGTCTGCGGTGTTTTTTTACACGCGAGGCAGTGAATGAAACGATAGAGTCAGGCTTTCGTTTCGGGATTCGGGAGTTGCTTGATCATCTGGTCGAAGTCGGATTCGAAATTGCGGTCCTGCAGGCCCCGGTATTTTTCAAATTCGCTTTCGGCGTGGGCTTGGGCAATTTCGGCGGTAACCTTTCCGGCATCTTGCAGGACCTCGCGGTCGGTGGCTGCGATGAAGCGGTTCAGGCGGGTTTCCCAATCTTGCATTGTCATGGGAATCTGTCGCAGGGCCATGTCTTCGGCCAGGTCGAGGTAGGCGGAGACGAGGCGTTGGAGTTGCGCCATTTCGCCTTCGGTGAGGTAGTTTTTGGCGACCGCGACATCAAACTTCTGGATTTTGCCCCGGGGGGCGTCTTTCCATGTGGTGAGGCCCATGCTGTCTTTTGCGGCATCTGCGCGGGAGAAAATGACCTCGGCCGGCGTCTGACCGTGGATGGCCCAGTGGAGTTTGTTCTGCACGGTGGCGAAGAAGCGTTTCGTGGCGGTGGCGGTGAGATCGTAGTCGATGGCGGTGGCGTAAATGTCGGTGATTTTCTGGTAGAATTTGCGCTCGCTGAGCCGGATTTCGCGGATGCGCTGGAGCTGCTCCTCAAAGTATTTTTTGCCGAGTATGGTGCCGTCGTTTTTCAGGCGTTCGTCATCCATCGCAAAGCCTTTGATGGTAAATTGCTCGATGATGCCGGTGGCCCACTTGCGGAATTGCACGGCGCGTTCGGAATTCACTTTGTAACCGACGGCGATGATTGCGGAGAGGTTGTAATGGAGCGTGTCGTAGCTTTTGCCGTCGGCGGCAGTTATCCGAAAAATTTGGATAACTGAATTCTCCTGGAGTTCACGGTCTGCGAAGATTTTTTTGAGGTGGTAGTTGATTGTCCGGACATCCACATCGTAGAGCTGGCCCATCATTTTCTGGGTGAGCCAGACATTTTCATCGGCGTAAACGGTTTCGACGCCGCCGTTGCCGCTGGCCGCCACAAACGAGAGGTATTCTGCTGCCGAGGAACGAACCGTCGATGCGGGGGCGGCGGGCTTGGGCTTTTTTTTGCTCATGGGTTCAAATCAACTTTTGAAGCTTGTCGTGAAATCCCCGCCTGAACCAGTAGTCAATCCTGCGCGAGCATGGCCCTAAGGCTGGCGAACGATGCGGCGAGATCCTCCTCGGCCACGGGGCGAGACATGATGTCCTCGTGGGATTCCGAGAGAACGCTGTCGCCTTCGATTTCCTTCAGAAATGGGCTGGGACGGCAGCTCATGGCGGAGCCGAATTTCATACGGTTCCGGCAATGGGTGATGGTGAGGGACTTCATCGCTCGGGTTATGCCAACATAGAAAAGACGGCGCTCTTCATCCACTGTGCCCTCGGATTTGGAGCGCTCGTGGGGGAGGAGTCCATCCTCCGCGCCGATTAGGAAGACATGGGGAAACTCAAGCCCCTTGGCGGCGTGGAGAGTGATGAGAGTAAGCCCGGTGGCGTCCTCTT
>JBILMW010000175.1:0-5074 GCA_044375335.1 Terrimicrobiaceae bacterium
ACCTGATGCGTCTTTCGGTGACTCTTGGATTTCGCGTTTTCTCGCACGCTTATCGCCCGCACCCCGCCTCTCTGCCTGTTCGTGTTCCTACGGTCGTTGTCCTTGCTACGGCCTTCTTTCGCGCTGAAGTTCCTCGCGGAACCCGCCTTGGCTTTCACTACGGTTGCTGTCACTGCTTCCGGTCATTTCTTTCTATTTCATTTTTTTTCCTGACTTGTTCATGCCCATGCCGGGCACACGAGACCGACGGCGCGGGTCAGGTTGGCGTCAATAAAAAGATGCAAACGGCGGAACATTTTGTGATTACGATGCCGTGGGCGGGCAAAGTGAGACCTGCCGCAGTAATTTGCGTGGAATGGATTCAAAGTGCGGGTCACGGTGAACAAGAACCATATTGTGAAATGACGCAGTTGCAGCAATGAGCGAATCCACTGTGGGCAGCCGGTCACTGCATGCACGACGAATTTCCACAGCCCGGCCAACGATCTGAACATCCAGCGGACAGATTGTTAGAAGATTGGAGAGTTCTGGCCAATCAATCTGGAACTGGGCTTCCGCACCGAGAGATTTCAATCTGGCCCAAAACTCCAACTCGGTAATACAGCAAATGCAGGGAGGATTTTTTGTGTCTGCCAGAAGGACCTGGACTTGGTCGGCACCATCCTCCTCGAAGTAGTAGGCCAACACGGCAGATGTATCCAAAAGGTGCGTCATAAGGAAGGCGTGGTCAAACTTCCTTGGAGCGCTCCTCGATCAAATCGGCAACGGCACTGCGCCCTTTTGGCAAAAACTTTTTTCCGCGTCCGCGAAGGGATTTGACGACCTGCTCCAAGGGTGGGAGTGGCGTGGCTCTCAGCTCACCATTTTTCGCAAGCGACCAGTCAAGCCGGAAGCCTGCGGCAATGCCAGCTTGAGCGACAAGGGCCGCTGGCAAGGTGACTTGGTTTTTCATTGTGATGGTCGTAGTCATTGCAAAAAACTATTTCAAGGACATGGGGGCTTCAAGTGCAAAAATCCTGACGATTTCGTGCGGAATGTCTCGGGGAAAGCTCGAGGTGCAGGTGCTCGATTGTGGAGGCAATGCAGCACTCCTCCAAAAAATGATTTTGCTGTCCATGATTTTGCTGATCTTCTGCGCTTTCGGAGAAATCGCCCTACCGTGCTCGGCAGTCATAGACAGCCGCTACAATGCTGGGAATGCTGAGGTCCTCCTCGGCAGGGAGCCAACGGGGACGTTGGCGCTCCTGAGCGCTTTACGGCCGGGCGGGCTTGGTTTCAGGAAGACTGGGCATTTTTGCCTTTCCAAACGGGGAGGCGGGCGGTGCATGCGGTGTCGGTCCAACTGAAATCGACATGGGGCCAATAGCCGAGGCGGATTTCCTTTTCGAGGGCGCGGATCATGGAACTGAAATCCTTGAAACTAAACACTGGATGTATTGGCGACGATTGTTTTGATTTTTTGATACACTTGCAAAATTTCAGAGAGCGCGGTCTTTAGATTATTCAAGGCATCGATCCTGTCCTCAATAATATCTGGATATTCATGAGTAAGGTCGTTTCTAAGCTCCCTCCACTCCATCCACTTGGATGAGGATGGGATAAGTCTCAGTTCCTCCAATTTATTCAATAAATCAATAAAGGGACGCGCTTCGATATCTTCTCCAAGGAGAACGAGGCCTAATGGAAAAATCTTGTTACCAATCGTATCTTGAAGCTTCGAAAATCGAAAAACGATTTGGTCAATGTAGGCAATGTCACTATCACTCAAAAAATCGTAGACCTCTTTTGTAAGAGGTAATTTTTGATCCAAGTGGTCGATTGCATGTTGAATCCGAGTAATATGCGCATCGCATTCATCAAGTGCAGACAACCATTTTTTATGGCAAAGGAAGTTCATAGTCGCACCATTTCGCGCCTGGCTTCTCGGACAATCGGGCGCTCATCGTCGGGCATTGCAAAAATGACATCAATTTTCTGATCTCCGATCTGGCACTTGAGTTCGCTGCGGAAGGCAAGTCTTTTTGAATATTCAACTTGCCGATTGGAATCAGCCTCTATGAGCAGATCAATATCACCACCCCGCAACTCATCGTTTGTTCGGGATCCAAATAAAAAAGCCGCACACTGAGACCCGAAATGTTTACGGGAAAGTTCGAGAATGCCCTGCCTCTGGAATGGAGTGAGTCTCATATAGTCAAGCCACTTTAAAATTATAAGCGAGTCTCTTGATGTCAAACTCATTTTGAATCCAATGACTCCGACATTTTGCTCAGGCGAGGACGCTTTCCGCTCTCTTAGATAACAAGCTTTATAGTGTTACCTACAAAAGTTTTATTAACCAGCGAGGTCACAGAGAACGCGGAGGAAAATCTAGGAGATAGCTCATGGGAAGTCGGCGAGTGCTGCCGCTACACGCTCGCTGGTGAGCTTGGATGACAACCGAGAGCAGCGAGAGCGGTCGGGCAGGCTTGGTTTCAGGCGTGCTGGGCCTTTTTGCCTTTCCAAACGGGGAGGCCGGCGGCGCGGGCCAGGTTGGCTTGATCTTCGTCAAAGGTGAGGAATTCGTCCGCTCCGGTCTCGCAAGCGATGGCGATGAGTAAGAGATCCATGGCACGGATGGTCAGGTCGCGGGAATGGACGGCGCTGAGTTCGTTGGCGGTGCGCACGGTGTCGGTCCAACTGAAATCGACATGGGGCCAATAGCCGAGGCGGATTTCCTTTTCGAAGGCGCGGATAACGGAACTGGAATCCTTGAAACTAAACACTGGATAAGTGCGCTTCCGCTTCGACTTCGAGGGGACAAAAATCCTAACGATGGATTGAGATGGGATTTTTCGAAAGAATCGAAGCGGAGCGGTGAAAGACTGCACGGAGGAGCCCATGGGGTGAGCAGAAGCGCGTCAATTTCAGAATGACTGAATGTGATAACTTCAAATCCGACGCTGGAGGTGGAGACTTGGAAGCGGAAAAACTACTCAGAGGCGATTTTTTTGAGGAATTTGGTCTTGATACCAAGCCGTGTAGCCGCGTCGGCCATTTTTCTGTCTGCCGTGATCAACTCCGAGGAGCCCAGTTTCAAGGCAGTGGCAATATGAATCCCGTCAAGTGTTCGCAAAAAAAACGGCGGCTCCGCTTGGATGGTTCTCGCGGCGATGTCCTTGGTGCAGGATTTGATATCAATGCCTAACGGAACAAGTAGATAGCGCCCTCGCTGGAGGTCGGCTTGAAACTGGGAAAGCACTTTAGCGGAACTCCCACTCGGAATCTCGCCCCTCGCCTCTTTGGCGTGGACGGCAAAAGTCATTTCAAATTCCAGAATGGCGCTGGAATGGATTTGCCCCTTTTCTAAAGACGCCAAATTAGCAGCTTGGGATGATATTTCCTCCGGCGCATAGAGTGCCAGCACGCAGGAAGTGTCCCAGTAGGCTGCTTTCACCAACGATCCTCCCGCACTTCATCAAGTGCACTTGGCTTTTGAGATGTGGAGGGTTGGCCTAAACTCGAGCGGAGAGTGCTCAACTCGCGCAACCAATCTGCGGTATCGGATCGGGGCTCCGATAAAGAAAGAATGCGGGCTTTTGGTTGACCATGAACCGTAATCAAAATCTCCTCACCGGAATTGGCAAGGTTCACCAATTCGCTCAAGCGGGTCTTGGATTCACGAAGAGTTGCAATCATGTGACTACAATGGTTCTTTTTTTGCTTACAGCAAGAGAAATGTTAAACCATGTTTTTTGCCTCATCTGAAATGTCTTGCAGAAGCGGGCGCGGTCTCCAGAACCAAAACGCATACAAAGTTGTATGCATCTCTCGCAGAAACGCTTTTTTCGACCGAATCGAAGCGGAGCGGAGAAAGACTGCCGAGGACAGCCCACGGAGTGAGTGGAAGCGATTCAATTTTAGAGTTATCGAATGTGCTGACTTCAAATCCAGTAATCCCCACTTCTCTGTCTCCAATCCTATAAATTCTGTTTATTCTGTCAAAAATCCATTGACGGTTAAGATGATTCTGGAACGCCTACGCGCCAGACTTCGAATGTGTCGATTTTGTCACTTGCGGCAGTGCAAAGTTGATGCATGATTTTACGCATGGGAATGTTTGATACGATTTTTTTGGATAAGGCGATCGGTTGCAAGACTTGCGGTGCGGATATTTTGGATTTTCAGACGAAGGAGTTTGACAGCTGTATGAACCATTATCGCGTAGGTTCGGTGCTATCGGGGAGTCGAGTTTTATCTGGAGTGATCAAAGACCAAGCGTATTGCAACGCGTGCTGCAAAGCAAAACGCGTTGCGTGGACAGATGTGTATATTGTTGTCTGGCATACGATTCTTGCAGGAGTTGAAACAGAAGAAAGCAAAGCCCAAGCGCGCTTGGCTTCGGTGGATCGACTGGATTTGGTGGAATGGATCGCGGAAGCACAGAAGAAGGAAGAGCAGTGGCAGAGGAGGTTTTTCGCTCTGCACAACGAGTTGCGCCGCTGGCATGAGTATGTAGAGGAACAAAAAAAGCCGCAGCAACCGGAATCCGAAAGCAACAAAAGACTGCGGGTGCTTCGTTCGATCTGGAGCCCATCAGAGGAAATCAAAACAGCAGCAGACCCGATTTGGAAAATATTGGAATTGCACGCTCCCAAGAAGAGCGAAGAAGAGCCTGGGTTTTTCTGATTTCAGGTTTTTTAGGGAAGCGCGCAGCAACTTGGCAGCCTTCCGAAAGGAATCTGCATCCCCCAACTCTGCCATGCTGGTCGGCGTATTGGGGGCCTTGAAGAATTTTTGAGTCAGTCTTCAAAGCATGGTTTTGGTTTCAGCCACACATACTGCGAAATGGAAAATCGACGCCCGTGAGTCGGAGGGCGCAGGTTTGAGGGAAAGTGATCGATTACTTTCGGAGATGGCGGCGGATTTCGTAGCCGTTCCCGGATTCCAAAATCTCGCCGGCGTCGAAATCATTCTCGAACTCGGGGAAAAAGGTATCGCCTTCGACTTCACGGTCGATGCGGGTGAGGAGGAGTTCCGAGCAGCGGGGTAGGAGCGCGGCGTAGAGTTGGGCGCCGCCTATGATGTAGAGGCG
>JBILMW010000176.1:0-5020 GCA_044375335.1 Terrimicrobiaceae bacterium
GAGCCAGACTTCCCAATAACCCTTGTTTCCCCAACTCGAAGGCGATGGACTCACCATTTGCTGCGTGGGATTTTCCTTCAAATAGGCTCCCGGCGTTGTGAGTCGGAATGTGCTTTGGTCGTAGGCCGCCTTGCGCAAAAAGAGATCGAGAAATTCCGGCCCCTCATACCACCAGTGGCCAAAAAGCTCGGCATCGAAGGGGCTCAAGATGACCGGATCGATAGGCAGCATGGATTTCAAATGCTCAAACTGCTGGATGCGGGCGTTCAGGAAGTCCCCAGCGTGGTGATCGGCCGCAGCCATCGCCCAAGCGCGATTGTAGACCTGCTTGTCTGGCGAGCCGGTGATGCGGTGGTATTTGAAGCCCGTGTTGCGGCGGCAGCCCATGTCGGGCAGCACGGTGCGGAGGTAGTCCTCCGGCAACTCCATGCCGATGTCTCGGTAAAAATCACGATAGGCCGGATCTCCCGGATAGCCCTCGCGCGCGCTCCAGACCTGTTTGCTCGACTCGCGGTCGCGTCCAAAAACCGCCGGCCCTGCGGGCGTGAAATACGGCGCGTAAATTGCAAAGCGTGGCCTCGGCTCGCCATACATGAGTCCATGGGCATCCACGACGAACCACCGCAGATTCGCCTCCTGCAAGAGGCTGTCCACGCGGGGCACATACGCGCACTCGGGAAGCCAGATGCCCTCGGGAGCCACTCCAAAGCACTCGCGATGGTAGTCGCAACCGATGAGAATTTGCGCCCGCATCGACTCCGGCACGACCTCCATGAGGGGCAGGAAGCCATGCGTTGCGGCGCAGGTGATGATTTCAATAATGCCATCCGCCTGAAGCTGGGCGAATGCCTCGACAATATCGCGGTTGATTTCCCGTGTGTAAAAATCCAACGCTTCCGAGAGACGGGCGTGATAATGCCGCGCCACATCGCGCATCGCGGCGTCATGCGCCGTGCGTTCGATCTCCATCGCCGCCAATTCGACCCCTCGCGCCAGATATCTCTCGGCGCGCCCTTGCAGGAGGGAATCCCGCAACATCGCGCAAAGTGGAGGAGTGAGCGTAAAGGTGAGCTTCACGGGCGCCTTGTCGGCCACCAAGCGGCGCAGGTTTTTCAGAAGCGGAATGTAACACTCGACGATGGCCTCAAAGAGCCAGTCCTCCTCGAGGAATTCTTCATGTTCTGGATGCCTCACCCAAGGCAGGTGGGCGTGCAGGAGGAGGGCAAGGGAACCTTGATGCATGGCAACAGGACTACAGCATAGCCGTGGGTGCGAGCCCGACAAGCGCGCAAAGTTTCAATCGTTCCATCCGCTCCAAGCCAGAAGGCCCGCAAGCGCCCTGGCTCGGTGGCTCAATGCATTTTTCACATCGGCGCCAAGCTGCGCAAAGGTCTCGCAATGGCCCTCCGGAACGAAGAGCGGATCGTAGCCAAATCCTCCCGAGCCTTTTTCTTGATTGATGATCACGCCCTCGACCGAGCCGCTGAACGCGGCGAGCTTGCGACCCGCCCGCGCCAGCACGATGACACAGCGGAAACGAGCCGAACGATCCTTGCCTCGAACGCCCTCAAGTTTCTCCAAAAGCAACGCACGGTTTGATGCATCCGTCGCCCCGTCCCCTGAGAATCTCGCCGACCAAACGCCCGGCGCGCCTCCAAGGGCATCAACCTCGAGACCGGAATCATCCGCAATCACCCACCCGTCAAAATGCCCCGACACAGCCAAGGCCTTGAGAGTGGCATTCTCCTCAAAAGTCACACCCGTCTCCTCCACTTCCCCCACCCCGGCGATTGCGGAAAGGTCCAACACCTCGAAACCGGCACCAAGAATCTCCCGAATCTCAGCGACCTTGTGGGCGTTGCGCGTGGATACAAGCAAGGTTTTGTTCATAACCGGTAGAATGATCTGCAAACTAGCAGAGGCAAAAACAATAAACGGAACACATCAAGCCTCGCCGATCCCCACCGCTGCCCTCACGCGCTTCATAACGCGATTCGATACCTCGCGGGCCTTCGCAGCTCCCTCGGCAAGGACCCGGTCGACGAGACCGGCATCAGCTAAAATCTCCTCACGCCGCACACGGAAAGGCGCAAAGTATTCCCAGATTCCAGCAAAGAGCCGTTTCTTCAAATCCCCATAACCGGTGCCGCCATTCACGAACGCATCGAGCATTTCCTGATAATCCCCCGACGACGCGACGAGCTTGTAGATGTCGAGAATCACGGAACCCTCGATAGGCTTGGGAGACTCGACCGGTGTCGAATCGGTTTTGATGCCCATGATCTTTTTCCGCAACGCAGCCTCGGAGGCGAACATCTCGATAGTATTGTTGTAGCTCTTGCTCATTTTCGCCCCATCCAGACCCGGCACGACAGCGGTTTCATCCCGAATGCTCGGCTGCGGAAGTTTGAAAATCTCGCCGAAGGTTTCGTTCATCTTCACCGCGATGTCGCGCGTGACCTCCAAATGCTGTTTCTGATCCCGCCCCACAGGCACCAAGTCGCTGTCACAAATCAAAATATCGGCCGCCATAAGCACCGGATATGCAAACAATCCATGCGAGGCCGCCAGTCCACGGGCGGTCTTGTCCTTGAACGAGTGGCACCGCTCCAGAAGACCCATGGGAGTCACCGTGCTGAGAATCCATGAAAGCTCGGTGACGGCGGGCACATCCGATTGACGAAAGAAAACAGCCCGCGCCGGATCGAGTCCGCAGGCGAGGAAGTCCACCGCCAACTCCCGCACATTCGCCCGTAGCGCGACGGCATTATGCACCGTGGTGAGCGCATGGAGATCCGCTATGAAATAATACGCCTCACCCTGTTCCTGAAGCTCGATCGCAGGCTTCATCATGCCGAAATAATTTCCCAGGTGAAGGGTTCCCGAAGGTTGAATGCCGGAAAGAATACGCATCCAGCGTGAATACCATGTCCGCGCGCCGGAGTAATCCTTCTTTTTTGAAAAGGATTTGAAACGGCATCCCCTGCCGCTATCGTGCGCGCAAACCTACTTTCCTCGCCGCAAGCGCAATGAAAAAACTCATCATCACCACTGTTCTCAGCGCCTTCCTTTGGACCTCACAAGCCGCTGAGAGCTACATCATCATCGACAATCAGACCGGCACTATTCTGGATTCCAAAAACAAGAATGCGAAAGTCCAGATCGCCAGCCTGACCAAGATCGCCACAGCGCTCTTGGCTCTCGACTGGGCGGATCTCAGCAAAGCCGACCTCGCCGCACTTGCAGAGGTGCCCGCGAACGCCACGGCAGATGGCGCAGTGAGCACCGTCGGACTTCAACCCGGCGACTCGGTGAGCCTGCGCGACCTTATCTACTGTGCGCTCTTGGCCTCGGACAACATCGCCGCCCACACGCTTGCGAACCACATCGGCGCGCAGATCGCCAATCCCCAGGAACTCCCGCCCGTGGAAAATTTCGTCGCCCACATGAACGCCCTCGCCCGAACGCTATTCATGAAGCGAACCCTTTTCCTCAATCCCTCGGGAATGGATCACCGCACCGACATCGCCACTCCCTACTCGACAGCGGAGGACCTCGCGCGCCTTGTCCGCTACGCCTATAACAACGCAGGCTTCGCTTTCTATGTGTCCCAAAAATCCCGCCAGATTCATATCTTCCGGGGCGGCCTCGACACACCTATCGAAATCAACAACACGAACGAACTCCTCGGCAAGGATGGCATCGACGGTGTGAAAACCGGCCGCACCCGCCGCGCGGGCGATTGCCTCATCCTCTCCTCCGAGCGCCCGCCGGAATCCCAGCGCGACGGCGAGACGGTATTCATCACCCCCCGCCGCATCAATGTTGTGCTCCTGGATTCCCCGAACCGCTTTGGCGAAGGCCACGCCCTTATCAATCAGGGCTGGAGTCTCTACGACGCCTGGGCCGCCGAAGGCCGCCCGACGAAGAAATCCACAAGCCTCTAAGGCGTCTCCATGGAGCGCAAACGCATCGGCATTTTGACAAGCGGCGGCGACTGCCCCGGCCTCAATGCCGTGCTGCGCGCCGCCAGCCGCGCCTCCGAAAAACTCGGCTGGGAGCTGATCGGTTTTCAGGATGGTTTCGAGGGCCTTCTCGCGCCGGCAACGCATGTCGTGCTGAACCGCCGCGCCACCGCAGGTATCATGCACCTCGGCGGCACACTCCTCGGCACGGTCAACAAAGGCCAATTCATCTCACGCGGCAACGGCCGCCAGGGCTCCTTCATACCGGCCGAGGTCCTCGGCAAAACGCGCCAGACATTTCAGACGCTAAATCTCCACGGCCTCATCGTCGTCGGCGGCGATGGATCCCTCAACACCGCACTCCAGATGCACCACGCGGGACTGCCGGTCGTCGGAGTTCCCAAAACGATCGACAACGATCTTGAGGCCACCGACATGACATTTGGCTTCGACTCGGCCGTGGAATGCGTCGCCAGTTCCCTCGACCGCCTGCACACCACGGCCACGAGCCACAAACGAGTAATGGTGATCGAGGTCATGGGCCGCCACGCAGGCTGGATCGCCCTTCACGGCGGCTTGGCTGGAGGAGCGGACATCATTCTCATTCCGGAAATACCTTTTGATTTTTCCACAGTGGCCGCCGAGGTCCTGCGCCGCGAAAAAGAGGGTGCCAAATGCACAATGGTCGTCGTCGCCGAGGGAGCAAAACCGCGTGATGGCAGAGTCTGCCGAATACAAACCGTCAATGGCGAGAGCCGCCTTGGAGGCGTTGCCGAAGTCGTGGGACGCGAAATCGAAACGCGGACAGGCAAGGAGGTCCGCACCTGCGTGCTCGGCCACCTGCAACGCGGAGGCGCCCCAACCATGCTCGACCGCATCCTCGGCACGCGCTTCGGCATCAAAGCCGTCCAACTCCTCGAAGAGGGAAAATTCGGCTTCATGGTCAGCTACAAAAACCACGCCACCTGCGCCGTCCCAATCTCCGAAGCCGTCCACAAAATGCGCCGCGTCGACCCTCAAGGCCAATTGGTGGAACACGCCCGCGCCGTCGAAAT
>JBILMW010000177.1:0-4954 GCA_044375335.1 Terrimicrobiaceae bacterium
CCGCCGCGCTGCCATCAAGCTCGAGAAATACATCACACCCGAGGTCGGTCTTCCCACGCTGCAAGACATCCTCAAAGAACTCGCCAAACCCGGACGCGACCCGCGCAAGCAGTTCGAGGTTTTCGCTTTCTCCGACGAGGCGATGAAAATTGAAGATCTCAAGCCTGGCATGAAGCTCCCCGGCATCGTGACCAATGTCGCCGCATTCGGTGCCTTTATCGATCTGGGAGTGCACCAAGACGGCCTCGCACACATTAGCCAACTCAGCGACCAGTTTGTAAAAAATCCCTCGGATGTCTTGAAGGTGGGGCAAAAAGTCATGGCCACCGTCATGGAGGTCGATCTCGGTCGAAAGAGGATCAGCCTCTCACTGAAGACCAATCCCGAAATCGGCGCCCAGTCTCGCGGCCCGCGTGATGATCGCAGCAGCGGTGGACGCAGCTTCCAAAGCAAACCCTCCGCCAAAGCCGCACCGCAGGTAGATTGGTTCACCGCCGCGATGAACCGCAAAAACTAACCGAATGCTATCGGTGTCCTCTGTGGTTAATCCAAAACCGCCGGGTCACCGTAAAGCGTTGATCCGCTGGCACGGGTTATTTTGACCGGAAAAATCTGGCCGATGTGGCGGGGGGCACCCTCGAAGACGACGATTTTATTGGTGCGGGTGCGGCCCGTGAGGCGCTCGGTGTTGTGGCGGCTTGCGCCTTCGCAGAGGATTTCGGTTTGGGTGCCGACGAGGGCGTTCAGCTTGTCGGCTACATGACGGTTTACCAATTGGAGCAGATCTTGATTTCTGGCCTCTTTGACGGCTTCAGAAACCTGGTCTTCCATCGTTGCCGCCGGCGTGTTCTGGCGCGGCGAGTAGCGGAAGATGAAAGCGTTGTCGAACGAGACGGCGTCGCATAGCGCGCGGGTTTGCTGATAGTCCTCCTCTGTCTCACCAGGGAAGCCGACGATGACATCCGTCGTGATCGCCATGCCGGGCCGGGCGGCGCGAATGCGCTCGGCGAGTTTCTGAAATTTCTCCGCCGTGTAGCCTCGGCGCATTATTTTCAGGATACGATCGGAACCGCTCTGAAGCGGCAGATGCACATGCTCGACGAGTTCGGGGAGGCGCGCAAAGGCTTCGATCAGGTCATCGCGGTAGCCGATGGGGTGGGGGGAGGTGAAGCGCACTCGCTCAATGCCATCCACTGCGCAGACGGATTCCAGCAACTGAACGAATGGGGAAATGCCGTCGCGCTTGGGAAATTCATGGCGGCCGTAGAGGTTCACGATCTGACCGAGAAGCGTGACCTCCTTTACGCCGCGCTCCGCGAGGGATCGAACTTCGTTGGTGATTTCCTCAATCGTCCGCCCGCGCTCCTCGCCTCGCGTTTGAGGCACAATGCAAAACGCGCAGTGCATGTTGCAGCCTTGCATGATCGAAACAAACGCCGTGACCTGGCCCGCCTCGACCTCCTGTTCGCGGATCGTGCTCTGGGAGTCGGCCTCCTCCTCGGTGTCCACAATCGCCCGGCGCTCGTCATCGATCAGCGCATGCATGCGGGTTTTCAGGAGGTCGTCCACATAGTCCGCCACGCGGTGGAATTTCTGAGTGCCCACCACGAGATCGACATGCGGTGAGGTTTGCAAGAGCGACTCACCACGCGCTTGGGCCATGCAACCGAGGTATCCAAGGACCAGATGCGGACGGTTCCGCCGAAGCTTGCGTAGCATGCCCATCTTGCCGATAGCCTTCTGCTCAGCCATATCGCGCACACTGCAGGTGTTGAGCAAAATCACATCGGCGTCTGTTTCATCCGTGACGAGTTGATATCCGCGCTCAGCAAGCATCTTCGACACTTGGTCGGAGTCGCGCTCGTTCATCTGGCAGCCGTAGGTTTTGATATGGACGCTGGGCATTTTAGAGGTGGGGAATTTGCGGCAGACCGGCGCTACGGGCAAGGACAAGTGTGTTCAAGGCATGCCAAGAATCCAACCTTCCGTCTCAGCTTGGACGCGTTCGGCGGAGCTCAACTTGGGATGAAAATAACCGCCGAGTTCCTCAAGGGCGTCCGTTTCCCGCATCCATCGCGCCACGCTGTAGGCGTCGTGCTGGTCTGGGGTTCGATCCTCGACGGCAAAGTTCCTGCTCGATAGCGAAGGGTAAATTTCCGCAACGACGGATCGGTCAGGCGGTGGTGTCCATCCATCGAACGGCCAGAAATGCACGCGCTGGCCGAGTTGCCGCCGCAGGTGCAGAAGCCAAGGCAGGCCCGCATGGGTGGACTTCGCCACGCTTCCTTGCACATCGAAATGAAAGACCGACTTTGCCCGGCAACGAAGCTCTGTCAGTCGCCGCCAACGCGAATCGCCGAGGCGCAATGTTCCGCGTCCACGGCGGATTATTTCGACAGTCATCGCATCGCCGTCTGTGGGGCAGTGGTGATGAAAGTCTTCGAGAAATGCAGGCCAAGAGTGCGGGATGCGATGAGCTTCGAAGTAGCGAAGCGGAAAGGAAAACGCATGGTCTATCCCGACAAGGGCAGGAGGCCCCTCATGGAGTTCGGTGGACAGCCACTCGGCAATCCCCCGCCGGGTCCAATACTTGCTGCGACCGGGAGGCGGGCTGACCTCTCTTGGTGGCTGTGTGGGCGTTGCGGAATAAACACGCAAGCCCTTCAGGCTAGTGGTGGGAGTTGCCGCCCCCGAGTAGTCGATGCCGATGTAGCGTTGGAATTGCGACATGCCGCCACTCGTGAGGATCGATAGTAAAACAGCGCTTCGCGCTAGATGCCTGTCTTGCGATCGAAAACGGCGAGCATTCCCGAGTGACCGCCGCCGGCCTCGTAGCAATCGAGTTCGGCGACACGCCGGGCGTGGCGTCCACCGTCGAAGGGTGTCGCAAGCCAGATGTCCACGATCTCGAGTGCAAGCTCGAGAGGGATCATGCGCTGGCCGATGGAGAGAGCGTTGGCGTTGTTGTGACGGCGGCCGAGTTCGGCGGTTTCGTGGCTCCAGCACAGCGAGCAGCGAATGCCTTTAACCTTGTTCGCAGCGATGGCCTCGCCGTTTCCAGAGCCGCCTACCACAATGGCGCGCTCGGTTTCTTGGCGCACCACAGCTTCCGCAGCGGGTATGATAAAGAGTGGGTAGTCCGTGCTCTCGGCACTGTCTGTTCCGTAGTCCACCACCTCGTGGCCCGCCTTTTTCAGGTGGGCGATGATGGCTTCCTTGTATTCAAATCCGGCGTGGTCGCTTCCGATGGAAATTTTCATAATGTGCAGGCGGGTTGTGGTTGGTCTGAGTAGGGGGCTTGAGGTTCGAGGCCGAGGGATTCCAAGAGCGCGCGGTCGTCGTCGACTCCGGGATTCGATGCCGTGAGGAGCTTGTCGCCGTAGAAAATGGAGTTTGCTCCGGCGAAGAGACAGAGGGCCTGTGCCTCGCGGGTCAGGCGGTCGCGGCCGGCAGAGAGGCGGATTTTTGCCTTCGGAAGAACAATGCGCGCCGTGGCGATGAGGCGGACAAGCTCGAAGACATCGATCGGAGGGGTCTTGGCGAGCGGCGTTCCTTCGATGGGGGTCAGGCAATTAATTGGCACACTCTCTGGCTCGGGGTCGAGTGAGCAGAGGACCTCGAGCATTTTGAGACGGTCGGTTTCATTTTCGCCCATGCCGATGATGCCGCCGCAGCAAACGCTCAGACCGGCACGCTGCACGGATCCGATCGTGCTCAGGCGGTCTTCAAATGTGTGCGTGCTGACGATTTTTTTGTAGTGCTCGGGCGAGGTGTCGATGTTGTGGTTGTAAGCGGTGAGTCCGGCTTCCTTGAGCTTGCGGGCCTCGATGTCACCGAGTTGGCCGAGTGTGACGCAGACCTCCATGCCGAGCTTGCTGACTTCACGCACAGTTTCGAGCATGGTCTCAAATTTGGGGTCGCCATCGCGAACGCCCTTCCACGCCGCGCCCATGCAGAAGCGGGTAGAACCATTTTGTCTCGCGCGCTCAGCGACAGGCATCACCTCTTCCGTGGTCATCAGGCGCTCTTTCTGCAGTCCTGTGTTGTAATGTGCACTCTGGGCGCAGTAGCCGCAGTCTTCGCTGCAACCGCCTGTCTTCACGCTAAGCAGCGTGCAAAGCTGGACTTCGTTTTTCGGCCAGAATTCCAGAAATACGCGGCGGCTTTCCTGGATCAGATCAAAGAGGGGGCGGTGATAGATTTGCTCGAGTTTTTCTAAAGTGGGTCTCACAAGGATGCCGTTTTTAGTCTCCCTGTTTGGCGGAGTCAACCGATGGGTGAAACAACCCGCTTGAATGTCTCGCCGTCGTGGCTATTTTGACGGCTCATAATTCACAAAAACTATGCCATTCGAACTCGCTTCTCTTCCTTACGCCGCCACGGCACTTGAACCCAACATCGACGCCCGCACGATGGAAATCCATCACGGCAAACACCACGCGACCTATGTTGCCAATCTCAACAAGGCTCTCGAGAGTGCTCCGGAACTGGCTTCGAAGTCCCTCGAAGAACTCATCGGCAATCTCGCTGCTGTGCCTGAAACAATCCGTGGAGCCGTGCGCAACAACGGCGGTGGACACTGGAACCATACCTTTTTCTGGAATCTCATGGGCCCATCCCCAGGTGGCGCTCCATCCGGCGCGCTCGCCGATGCCATCAACGCCGCCTTCGGAAGTTTCGATGACTTCAAAGCCAAATTCGAAGCCGCCGGCCTCGCCCGCTTCGGCAGCGGTTGGGTCTGGCTCTGTGTGAAAGCCGATAAGTCGGTCGCCATCTGCTCGACGCCTAATCAAGACAACCCGCTCATGACCGGCGTCGCCGATTGCACTGGCACACCGATCCTCGGCTGCGATGTCTGGGAGCACGCCTACTATCTAAACTACCAAAACCGCCGCGCCGATTATCTCAAGGCCTGGTGGAATACGATCAACTGGTCCGCAGTGGAGAAAAACTT
>JBILMW010000038.1:0-16453 GCA_044375335.1 Terrimicrobiaceae bacterium
TGGGCGAGTTTTTGCAGGCTCTCGATGACAACGACGATGTTCACCGTGTCTGGGCGGCGCTGAAGTAGCCCGCCATGGAAGCCACTGCAACGCGCCTGGTCGAGCGCCTGAGAGCGGCCGGGCACGAAGCGTTTTTCGCCGGTGGATGCGTGCGCGACATGCTGCTCGGGAAAGAGGCGCACGACATCGACATCGCCACAAGCGCTAAGCCAGATGAGGTTCAGAGGCTCTTCCACCGCACGGTCGCCGTCGGCGCTGCATTCGGTGTGATTGTCGTGCTCGAGGATGACTTCGAGTTTCAAGTGGCGACATTCCGCTGTGATGGAACTTACAAGGACGGCCGCCACCCCGAGTCGGTTTCTTTCACAACTGCCGAGGGCGACGCCAAGCGGCGCGACTTCACAGTAAACGGCCTTTTTTACGATCCCTTGGAAAAACGAGTCATCGACTATGTCGGAGGTGAAGCCGACCTGAAGGCAGGCATCCTCCGCTCGATTGGAAATCCCGTGGAACGGTTCACCGAGGACAAACTCCGCCTCATCCGCTGCGTGCGCTTCAGCGCATCCCTCGGCTTCGAAATCGAAGAGGAAACATGGAAGGCCGTTTGCGACATGGCACCTCAGATCACCGTCGTCAGCGCCGAGCGCCTGCGGGACGAGTTGGTGAAAATTTTCACCCATCCTTCGCGCGTCAGAGGCTTTGATTTGCTCGACGCCAGCGGCCTCCTGGAAATCTTGCTGCCCGAGGTGACGCACATGAAAGGCTGCGAACAACCGCCCGACTTCCACCCCGAGGGCGATGTTTTCGTGCACACCCGCCTCATGTTGTCGCTGTTGCCGCCCGAGGTGTCCGTGGCTCTGGTGTTCTCTGTTCTGCTCCATGATACGGGCAAGCCTGCCACATTCCGCCGTGATGAGACTGGGCGCATCCGTTTCAATGGCCATGAGGGCGTAAGCGCACAGATCACGACCGCCATCTTCGAGCGCCTCCGTTTTTCCAACGCGGAAACCGAAGCAACGGTGATCGGCGTGAAAAACCACATGTCCTTCAAGGATGTGAAAAACATGCGCGTGGCCACTCTCAAACGCTTCCTTGCGCGTCCCACAATCGAGGACGAGATGGAGCTTCACCGCGTGGATTGCCTGGGATCCCACGGTCTGCTCGACAACCATGTTTTTCTGCGCGCCAAGCAGGTCGAGTTTTCCAACGCGCCACTCATCCCTCCTCCCCTCATCACTGGACGGGACCTTATTGCCAATGGCTACAAACCAGGCCCGTTCTTCAAAACAATTCTCGATGCCGTGGAGTCGATGCAGCTCGAGGGCCGGGTGACTACGCCGGAGGAGGCTCTGTCTTGGGTGATGCAGGAATTCCCGGTTTCATCCAGCGACACACAAACCAGGCGACCAGAAAAGCCAGAGTGATCGAAACGGCGACATCCGAGGGATGATGCGCACCGATAGCGATACTCGACCACGCCACACCGGTCGCGCCGATGAGAGCCAGCAATCCCCACGCGGGGGATACGAAGACAAACACGGCGGCGAATCCAAACGCCGTAGCCGTGTGACCGGAGGGGAAAGAATTGTAGGCCGGCACGCCAACAAGAATCCGCCCATTATGGTATGGCCCATAGAAGCCATGCTCGATCTTGGGAATCTCACGCGGACGGGGCCGCCCCGTCGTGAGGCGCGAGGCATTCGCAATCATTCCGGCGAGCGTGGAAGCAATCATAGCTGCAAGAATGATGCGGCTCCAACGCTGTTTGCCGCGCGCTTTTGCGATGAGAAATCCAATGGCTGCCGCAACCATGATTGGTGGCCAGTCACCCCAGACACGGATCTTGCCGTAGATTTTCGCTTCCTTTGTTTTGTTCCACTTCGCTCCTTGGGCCTCGACCATGGCTTGGCGGATGGGCAGGTCGTATTGGAACGCAAGGAGCGAAACAATCCCTCCCACCAGAAGGATGAACAAAGGCAGTCGATAGGTTCGCAGAAAGCTCATCGCAACTCGGCGGCAACCTCGGCTGCGAAATAGGTGAGAATCATATCCGCCCCGGCGCGTTTAATAGCCAGAAGCGCCTCGTCCCGGGTGCGCTTGTAATCGAGCCAGCCCAGGCGTGCCGCCGCATGGATTTGAGAAAATTCCCCGCTCACTTGGTAGGCGGCGAGAGGCGCGTCGCAACTCTCCCGAACAGAGCGAATGATGTCCAAATACGCGCCGGCGGGTTTGACCATGACGATGTCGGCACCCTCCTCCAGATCGAGACGAACCTCGCGGAGAGCTTCCCGGGAGTTGGCGGGATCCATTTGGTAAGTGGACTTGCTGATCGCATCCTTGCCGATCTTGCTGCCGACAGCATCGCGGAATGGACCATAGTAGGCCGATGCATACTTGGCGGCGTAAGACATGATGACTGTCTGCTGGAAACCAGAGGCATCCAGCGCGCGGCGCACTTCGCTGATGCGGCCATCCATCATATCCGAGGGCGCCACAATGTCCGCGCCAGCCTGAGCCTCCATGACCGCAAGTCGGCACAGAGCCTCGACGGTGGTGTCATTTTCCACCGAGGAACCGTCTGCGGAAAGCAATCCGTCATGCCCATGGTCGGTGTAGGGATCAAGCGCCACATCAGTGATGACAAGCAGCTGCGGAAACCGTTTTTTCACCTCTGAAAGGGCCCGGTAAAGAATGTTGGAAGCCTCGAAGGCGTGGGAGCCGATGGGATTTTTCAACGACGGATCAATGCTCGGAAAAACAGCCACCGCAGGAATGCGCAATTCCATGGCACGCTCGCAAGCCCGCATCAGGGACTCCTCGCCAAGCCTCGAGACGCCCGGCATCGAATCGATGGCGACATCCTCCTTAGCGTCGTGAATAAACAGGGGCCAAATCAAATCCTCGGGCCGAAGAGCCGTTTCGCGAACGAGTCTGCGAATGTTGTCGGAGCGCCTGTTGCGCCGGGGACGATGGAGAATTTCGAGTGGCATGCGCGGAGGGTGCTACTCGGGCGGGGGATCGTCAAGACGCCTGCTTCGGAATGAAAATCCCTTCCCTCCCCCGAGCGGACGGGGCATCCTCCGGCTGTGAACGAGCAATTTCCCAAAGACACCATCGAGTCGCTCTGGGCGCCGTGGCGGGTCGAGTATTTCCAGGCCGAGCACCGCAGCGGGGTTGATTTTTTAAAAGAGGCGGCGGAGACGGATGACCACCCGGCTCATCTTGTTGTGGCGAGGCGGCCCACCGCCTTTCTTGTCATGAACAAATACCCCTACTCCGCCGGACATCTGATGGCTGTTCCATGCCGGAAGGTCTGTAAAATGTCGGAGGTCACCGAGGATGAAATTCTCGACCTATGGCGCCTGAGCATCCACGCGCAGAGGTTGCTTGAAATCGCCGTGAAGGCGCAGGGATTCAATGTCGGCTGGAACCTCGGAAAAGCCTCCGGAGCGGGTGTCGAAGACCACCTGCACATCCACATCGTTCCCCGCTGGGTGGGCGATTCCAATTTCATCGCCGTGATTGGCGGCACACGGATCATTCCGGAGGGATTGATGCCGCTTTACCACCGACTGGTGGCCATCGACAAGGAACTGAACATTTCATGAAACCAAACACACTCGGTCCCGTCACGGCGGGCATTCCTAAAAAGCTCCGCCGCGTCAACGAAGCCCAGATCTCCAAAGCCTCGGTCCGCCGCAAGCCGGCGCCATCGCAGGAATTTTCCTTCACGCTCAAGCCGGCGGATATCGCCCGGCATCTCAACCGCTTTGTCATCGGCCAAAACGAGGCCAAGAAAGTGCTCGGTGTGGCCCTCTGCGACCACTTCCAGCATGTGCGCCTCACGCTCGAGGGCAAGGAGGCTCCGTTCTATCAAAAACAAAATGTTCTCCTGCTTGGTCCCACCGGCGTCGGCAAAACCCACCTCATCCGCTCGGCGGCTGATCTCATCGGCGTGCCTTTCGTGAAGGCCGACGCCACGAAATTCAGCGAAACCGGCTATGTCGGCGGGGATGTCGATGACCTCGTGCGCGACCTCATACGCCGCGCCGGAGGCGATATCAAACGCGCCTCCCATGGCATCATCTACCTCGATGAAGTGGACAAACTCGCAGGATCATCCGACGGCGGTGGAAGGGATGTCTCCGGGCGGGGCGTCCAAACCAATCTCCTCAAACTGATGGAAGACGGCGATGTGCCAGTGCTGTCGCCGAATGATGTGACCGGTCAACTCCAGTCCGCCATGAGTGCCGCCCGAGGCAACACACCGGGAATGCCCGACACCATCTCGACACGCCATATTCTCTTTATCGCCAGCGGAGCGTTCGTCGGCATCGACCAGATTATCCGCGACCGCCTGACCTCGCCCCAACTTGGTTTGGAAAAAGCCCACGCGCAGATCAGCACGGCGGACTTCATTCGCTTCGGTCTGGAGCCCGAATTCGTAGGCCGCCTGCCAGTGCGCGTCGCCTGCCACGCCCTGGATGAGAACGACCTTTTCAATGTTCTGAGCCGCAGCGAGAGCAGTCTCATCCATCAATACGAACGCTCGTTCGCCGCCTATGGCATCGGCCTCCGCTTCGAACCTGATGCACTGCGCAGACTCGCCGCGCTGGCGAGGGATGAAAAAACTGGCGCTCGCGGCCTCATGACTGTTCTCGAACGAACCTTCCGCGACTTCAAATTCCGCCTGCCCTCCACGAAAATTCGCTCACTCACCATCACCGCCAACACAGTGGAAAATCCCGCTGCCGCCTTGGCAAAGCTTTTGAAAAAATGACCCGCCCGGTGCTCGTCTTCGACGGTTCCTGCGGATTTTGCCGCAAGTGGATCGAGCGTTGGAGCGGCCTCAGTGGCGAGTCGGTCCACTACATGCCGGCGAGCGAGGCGGAGGCTCTCTACCCGCAGATTTCAAAAGAGGAATTTGAGCGCGCAGTTCAGCTCATCCGCCCCGACGGTTCGTGCGCATCTGGCGCTGCAGCGGTTCTGGAAATTACAGCTCCACACGCCATCACAGCGCAGGCGGGCCTCGCCCTCTACAAGCGCAGCCGTTTTTTTGCGGGAATCTCCGAGGGTGCCTATGCCTTTGTGGCGCGGAACCGACTTCTCTTTTCACGCCTCACCGCCCTGCTCTGGGGAGCCTCCACGCAAAAGCCCTCGTTTGCCGTGGCGAACGGCCTCTTCCTCCGGATTCTGGCCGCCATTTTCCTTATCGCCCTGCTTTCCTTCAGACACCAGGCCGCCGGTCTCCATGGACCGGATGGCATCCTGCCTGTCGCTCCCTTTTTTGAAGCGGTCGGTGCCCGGTTCGGCCCATCCGCTTTTTGGACGCTGCCTTCGCTTGTCTGGCTCTCTCCCACCCTGGAAACGCTCCTTCTTCTTACAGATATCGGCATCGCCGCTTCCATTGTCGCACTCCTTGGCGTCGTCCAACCGCTTTGTTTTCTCGTTCTATGGGCCGTCATGCTCTCGCTTTGCACTGCGGGGCAGGATTTCTACAGTTTTCAATGGGACGCTCTGCTGATCGAAACAGGCTTTCTGGCGGTATTCATGGCCCCCTGGCAATGGAAACCGAATGCGGTCTTCTCAGAGCCTCCTCGTCTTGCCCGCTTCGCGGCTGTGGCGCTGCTGTTCCGCCTGATTTTCTGCTCGGGCGTGGTGAAGCTCTCGAGTGGCGACGACACTTGGCGGAGCCTGCGGGCGCTGGATTTCCATTTTTTGACGCAGCCCCTGCCGAATCCCCTCGCATGGTTTGCGCACCACCTTCCGGTTGATGTTCTCACGGCCGCCTGCGCGATCCTGTTTGTCATCGAACTGGTCCTGCCGTTTGCCTTTTTCCTGCCAAGGAATCCCCGCTTGGTTGCTGCCTGCGCGACCATCGCCCTCCAGATCGGCATCGCGCTGACCGGGAACTTTGCGTTTTTCAACATTCTCACAATCGCGCTCTGCCTTCTCCTTCTCGACGATCGGTGCTGGCCGGGATTTCTGCGTCAAAAAAGCCTGCGCTCTGTCTGTGTCACACCTTGGATTCGCGTTCCAGTCCTTGTGCCACTGCTCGTTTTGTCTCTGGTTCCCTTGGTCGCCTCCTTCCGCACCATGCCTCCCTTCTTGGCACCTCTGGCGGAGGCCTATTCCAAAGTGGCACCACTCCGCTCGCTGAATGGCTACGGGCTTTTCGCCGTAATGACCACGCAACGGCGCGAGATCATTGTTCAGGGGAGTGACGACGGCCATGATTGGCGAACCTACGAATTCCGCTACAAGCCCGGCACCTTGGACCGCCCGCTTCCCGTCATCGCCCCCTACCAACCCCGGCTCGATTGGCAGATGTGGTTCGCCGCCCTTGGCAGGATCGAAACAACCCCGTGGTTTCCGAATTTCCTGACACGCCTACTGCAAGGCTCGCCGGCAGTTTTGGCCCTTCTTGAAAAAAATCCCTTCCCTGACAAACCACCAAAATTCGTCCGCGCCGTCCTCGACAACTACACTTTTACCACCCCTGAGGAACGAGCCCGCTCAGGTGCCATATGGAAACGCGAACCCGTTTCGATCTACTGCCCCGAAGCAACTCTGAAAACCTCGCCAAACGACGATTTTTAGAGGAATACCCGGAATCTCACTCGTTCATTTCCTGCGTGACACCTTCGCGACCGCGCAGGCGCATGAGGATTGGCAAACCGGGGTATTCCCACTCCTCCCGAATGCGGGCGCAGAGGTAATGCTGGTAACTCTCCGGCAGAAGCCTTGGATCGTTCACGAAGAGGACAAAGAGAGGCGGAGCGATTTGGGAGTTAGAGCTTTCTTTGGCCTGCGTGGCATAGAGAAGTTTGAAGCGGCGCGACCCGCGGGATGGCGGTGCCTGGCGCTCCATGGCAGCACGAAGGACGCGGTTCAGCTCCCCAGTTCCCGCACGGCGCGTGGCGTGTTGGCGCACCTTTTCAACCATCGTGAAAAGGCGGCGGATGTTTTCGCCGGTCAGCGCAGAGAGAATCACAACAGGAGCGTAATCGAGAAAAAACAATTCCGCCTTCGCGCGATCCACATGCTCCCGTAGCAACTCGGGGTCGTTGTTCGTCTGCTTCTCAATGAGATCCCATTTGTTCAGGACAATGATGGCCGGCTTCTTGGCCTTCTGAATGAGACCGGCGATTTTTTTGTCCTGCGCCGTGACACCGCTTGTGGCGTCGATGACGAGGATGTTGATATCCACGCGGCGGATGGTTTTTTCCGAACGCATGACGCTGAAGACCTCGACCGAGGTGTTGTGCTTCGAGCGGTGGCGGATGCCAGCCGTGTCGCACAAAATGTAGTGCTGCCCCTCATAGTCGGCCTCGACATCGATGGTATCCCGCGTGGTGCCCGCGATATCGCTCACCGTCGTGCGATTGTCATGGAGGATTTGATTCACAAGGGAGGATTTTCCCACATTCGGACGGCCGATCAGGGCGAGCTTGAGAGGTGGCATCTCATGGGCCTCCAACTCGGGCTCCGGCTCGGGCAGGAGCGACTCGATCATATCCACAAGCTCGCCGATGCCTCGCCCGTGGGCCGCGCTGACGGTCACCAGATTTTTAAAACCCAGACGCGAAAATTCGAAGGAGCGTGACTCATGCCCTTCCGTGTCCACTTTGTTCACGACGAGAATGACCTGCCTCGCAGCGGTGCGGATCATTGTTGAAAGCTCTCCGTCCAAAGGCGTCATGCCATCGATCGAGTCAGTTACAAAAAGAATCACATCCGCACTCCCCATCGCGATGAAAGCTCCCTCGCGCGTGCTTTCGGCAAAGTCAGGGTCCGGCTCGGATCCAATGCCGCCGGTATCGGTGATCTCAAACGGAGCCTGTCCGAGTTTGCAGATCGAGCCAATGCGGTCGCGGGTCACGCCGGCCTGGTCATGGACGATGGAAATCTGGCGTCCCGCAAGACGATTGAAGAGGGCCGACTTTCCGACATTCGGACGGCCTATGATGGCGACATTTCGCATTTATGAAGTATGAGGTTTGGCGTGGTGGCGGGCCTGGAGACTGCCTTGAATCAAGTAATCCACCCCGCTGACGAGCGTGAGAATACCAGCTACATAGACGGATGCCAGATAATGCGGCAACTGAAGCATCATCCAGGCGATGCCCACCATTTGCGCGGCCGTGGCTGCCTTCCCGGTCCAGGTCGGCTTCACATCGAGCCCCTGGTTCAAAAAATACAAAACCCCGCACCCCGCCAAAATGACGGCATCCCTCGCGATCACCAGCACGGGAAACCAAAGGGGAAACGCTTGATTCCAGTTGCCGAAACTCAGCGTAAGAATAGCCGTGAGCAGAAGCCCCTTGTCCGCGATCGGATCAAGCACAGCTCCCAAGCGGCTGCGCTGGTTCCAATGGCGCGCAATGTAGCCATCCAACCCGTCCGTCACCGCCGCAAAAATAAAAACCAGAATCGCCGCCACTCGCTGCCACTCGAGCGGCCTCCCGGCATCCAACGACTGCCCGTAGGAAATGCTGAAAAAGACAAACACCGGAATCAAAAGAATCCGCAAAACGGTCAACTGGTTCGCCAAGGTCATAGACCAAGCTAAAGCCATTTCCCCGCATTGCCACGGGAGGTTTTTCAGGCCCTGCATCGCGCAGGAATCCTTCAAAACATCGCGTCAAAAATCTCGCGGAGGCGTTCAGATGCGTCGAATTTTGCGCGGAGGGGCGTCACTGTGCCGTCATTATCGATTCTCCACGCGAATAGAGCGGCAGGCCGGGCACCGGGCGTCGATTGGAATTCCGCGAAGCGCCAGTCGCTCGCAATAAAGCCGCCAGAGATGGGTTCGATCGTAAGGAAGCCGTTCGAAAACCATAACAAACGCTCGAGGGTGCGGTGATGTGGCATCTCCTCGGCAGCGGGATTTTTCGGAATCGAGAGAAATTTGATGGGGCGCTCTGGGGCGAGGAGCGAGTGGTAGCCTATGAGGAAGGCATCGGGGGTTTCCACCAGACAGCGCCAGAGTATGGTGTTGAATGGCGTTGCAGACGAAGTGAAGCGAATCGTGGGAATACCGCGTTCGGCGAGGTTTTTTTCGAATACCGAGTCCGCTGCGGACTTTGCCCAGAAGCTCCACGCAACATAGAGCGCGGCGAGTGCGAGACCGGCGGAGTTAGCGATGCGTCGCAGGTGCGTGCCTTCCTTTGCGGCCAGCGCAATGGCAAGGCCGAGGAGAAGCGGCAAGGTAAAGAGAGGGTCGATGATGAAGAGGTTGTTCAGGCCCGCGCGAAATCCACTGAAGGGCGCGAGGACCGATGTGCCATAAACCGTAAAAGCGTCGATGAGCACATGGGTGGCAAGAACAAGGAATGCGGCAAACGAGGCCCGGGGGATTTTGACTTTTCCGCTGTGGATGCGGGCGATGATCCAGCCGAGGATCGGCGAAACCGCAAGGATGAACGGAAGCGCATGCGAGGGACCTCGATGCCACTCAAGGCGCGATAGGGTATCCATCCAAGGAAAGGCGATGATGTCCAGGTCGGGCAGGGTTCCAATAGCAGCACCCCACAGTGCAGCGCGGCGGCCAACTTGACGCCCGAGCACGGCTTGCGAAACGGCAGCACCAAGTGTGGCATGGGTAATGGAATCCATAGATCGCAAGCCTACACCGTTTGAGAGCGAAAAGTGAGCACGCTTTTGAAGTCTCCGTTATCACCCCGCATTGCGACCAGCAGGCTGCTCCGAGGGGAGACAACTTCCGGTTATCGTCAAAATCAAGACCGACGAGGACGTCGGCGTTCCGAGCGAGAAAGCTCGATTGGAAATCCTTCGTGCTGGGGGATTTTTTTTGCACCGCAGGAAAAATTGGCCGCTACTAAAGAAAATTTGAGCTCTTCGAGGCAGTTCCTGCGTTTAATGAATGTATGAAGCCCATTGATTCTATTGAACGCGATCTCTCCAAGTTGGCGTCTGCCAATCGGGGTGGACCGGAATTCGAAAGTTTTCGCTCCGGCGTTTGGCGGGAAATTCCGAAATGCTACCGCGCCGGGGAGAAGCTCCGCATTTTTCTCGCAAAAAATCAAAACGCGTGAGGGATTGGGCAATCCACTCTTATTGAAACTCGCGTGAAGCCCTTTCCATCGAATTCCATACTGCGGTGCGCAGCCGCCATTTTTTGCCTGATTCTTGGGACCGCCGTCCCATCGCTACGGGCCGAACCATCCCCAATTCCGCTCACCGACGACACTGCGGTGGCATTGGCTATAAAAGGAAACAAGGAACTCGCAGCGGCGCGGTTTCTCCTGCAGGAGGCTGAGGGACGGGCACGCGGAACCGGGCGACTGCAGAACCCTGAATTCGAAGCCGAGGTCGCCGCCGGTCAGGATTTCGAGGGTCGAGTGACTGCTGGAATCATGCAGAGATTCCCCCTGACAGGGCGACTTCGTTTGGAGCGCAAGCTTTCCGATTTGGATGTGCAGATGGCCGGATTGGAAGTGCGGGAAAAAGAATGGCAACTCACCTTGGCCGTTCGAAAGGCCTTCTATGATCTCACTGCTGCGCGCGAGGTGCTCGTGATTTCAACTCGGCAGGCAGAGTTGGCGGAGGCTTTCACAAAAACCGTGGCCGAGGGGTTGGATGCCGGATTCCGATCAAAACTCGATTTGCAGGCAGCAAAGCTGTCCGCTTCCAATCTCCAAGCAAAGGCAGAAACTCTGCGCGGCTTGGAAATGGAAGCCTCCGCCCGACTGAGCGAATGGCTCGGACTGCCAGCGGACATCAGTTTTACCCTCAATCAAAAGCTCAGCCTCCCGAGGTTTGTTCCGGTATCAAGGCCTGCGGGGATGCGGGCGGACTTGGAACTCGCCGAGATGGCTTCGCGATCGAGCGAAACCCATGTATCGCTCTCGAAAGCGACGAGTTGGGACGATGTGGGCGTGGGAGTCTTTGTGGAAGGAGAAAGATTCCGAGACGACCCCACGGGCATCGAGCCCGAGGCACTCGCAGGCCTGAAGCTCAGCATTCCCCTGCCCCTCTGGCAAAGCGGCTCCGGCAAGGTTGCTGAAAGGGAAGCCGCGCGCAAACGCATGGGCGCTAGATTGGAGTCCCTCCGCTTCGCCGTGCAGAACCAAATTCTTCTCACCTATCGCGTCATGTCCCTCCGTTTCCGGTCCGCTTCGGAATTCGGCGCCAAGGTTCTTCCCACCGCTAACGAGCATATTAGGGACTGTGAGGCGGCCTATGGCCGTGGCGAGGTGGACCTCCAAGCCGTTTTTCGAGCGCGTGACCGCCTCGCTGAAATCGAACTCTCCGATCTCGAAGCCCGCAAAGCGTATTTCCTCGCCTACAGCGAGTGGCTCGGCGCCCTCGGCGAAACTAAGACCAATCCATGAAACCGATCCTTTTCCTCCTTGCCACTTCCCTCCTCGCCACAGCCGCAGGCCCAAGCAAAACCGTCATCCTCGATGAAAACGGGGTAAAAAACCTGCGCATCGAAACTCAAGTCGTCGAGGAAACGACCTTTGAGGAGAGCGTTTTTGCACTGGGAGAAATCGAAGTCTATCCCGGCCATCGCGCGGTGATCAGCAGCAGGATTCCGGGGCGCGCCCTCGAAGTTTATATCAAAAACGACCACCCTATTGAAAAAGGGCAGACTGCCATTCTGGTGGAGAGTCGGCAGCCAGGCAACCCACCGCCCACGATCCCGCTCCCCTCACCGATCTCGGGACTCGTAAGCGAGACGCACATCGCGCCGGGCGAACCGGTTGATCCCGAGAAGGTGCTGGCCGAGGTTTTGGATCTTTCGGAAGTCTATGCAATCGCCCGTGTGCCTCAGCATTTGGCAGGGCAACTGAAACAGGGACAAACCGCGCAAATTTCCGTCTCAGCCGTGCCGGGAAGAACTTTCGAAGCGGAATTAGAGCATCTGGGGGCAGTGGCGGATGCCGCGAGCGACACGGTCGAGGCTGCCTTCCATGTGAACAATCCCGATTTCGCCCTTCGTCCCGGAATGCGCGCCGAGTTTTCGATTCTCGTTGGGAAAAAAGAGGGCGTTTTTTCAATTCCCCGCGGCGCATTGCAAGGTGATGCCTCGAACCGCTTCGTCTATGTGAAGGACTTTGAAATCCCAAATGCCTTCGTCAAAACTCCGGTTGTTGTTGGAAGTATGAACGCCAGCAGCGCGGAGATCGTGTCCGGTCTTCTGCCCGCCGACGAGATCGTGACCCGTGGGGCCTACTCGCTCGCGTTTGCCGGCGGAGGAACACTATCGCTAAAAGAGGCCCTCGACGCGGCGCATGGGCATGAGCATGCGGAGGACGGCTCGGAGTTGACCCAGCAAACCAAGACACCTTCTGAAGCCGCTCAAAAAACCGAACCAAGCCGATTCTGGATGTTTGTCAGCGGAGGCTTGTTTGTGCTGCTGGTCATCGTCGCTTCACGCAAGAAAGGCCGCCATGCTGAATAGACTCATCGAATGGTCGCTGGCACATCGCGGCCTCGTGTTGGGAATTTCATCCCTCGTTCTGGCGCTTGGGATTTTCACGGCAATCCGCCTGCCCGTGGAGGTGCTTCCAGACCTCACCAAGCCGACTGTTGTCATTCTTACCGAGGCTCCGGGACTGGCTCCCGAGGAGGTCGAAACCCGCGTCACGCAACGGATCGAGACGGCACTCATGGGAGTTGCAGGCTTGACCCGCCTGCGATCGAATTCCGATGTCTCACTCTCCCTCGTCTATGCCGAGTTCGACTGGAATTCCGATCTCCAAAAAAACCGGCTTCTCGTGCAGGAGCGCCTGCAGGCCGTGAGGGAGCAATTGCCCAATGGGATTCAGCCGTTCATGACTCCCGCAGCTTCCCTCATGGGAGAAATTCTTCTCGTTGGCGTGAGATCGACTATTCCCAAGGGCGAACCGGGACATCTGACTCCAAGCGAAGTGCGCTCAATCGCGGATTGGACCATCAAGCGCCGCATCCAAAACATCTCCGGTGTCGCGGAAGTCCTCAACATGGGCGGCGGCATCCGTCAGGTGGAGATTCAGCCCGACCCCTACCGAATGCAGGCTTATGGGGTCACGCTTGCGGAACTTGAGGATGCAGCAGCCAAAGCGGCGAATACCAGCACTGGCGGGTTTCTGAGCACTGGTGCGACGGAAATCATGGTTCGCAATCTGGCCATGACGACCGATCTCGACGCCATCGGACAGACCGCGATCAAACGCATCGGCGACCGCCCTGTTCGCATTGCCGATGTGGCGCAGGTCGTCTGGGGCATCGAGCCAATGCGCGGCGATGCGACGATAAGCCAAGCCCCGGAAAAAACTCCGACCTACGGCGTCATCATGTCCCTGACAAAGGCGCAGGGATTCGACACGCGAGCACTCACCGGGAAAGTGAAATCGGCCCTCGCCGAACTCGCACCAAGCCTACCGAAAGGCGTCGAGACCATCGTGCTCTTTCAGCAAAAAGGCTTCATCGACAATGCGATTGGAAATCTCAAAAAAGCCATCGTCGAGGCGGCCATCATGGTCACTTTGGTGTTGGTTTTGTTCCTCCTGAATTTCCGAACAACATTCATCACCCTCACAGCCATTCCCATGAGTTTCGGAATGACGATGCTTACCTTCCAGTGGTTTGGGATTTCCGTGAATTCCATGACACTCGGCGGCTTGGCCGTGGCCATCGGGATGGTGGTGGATGACGCCATCGTGGATGTGGAAAATGTCTTTCGGCGTCTGCGGGAGAATGCAGCCCAGCCCGAGCCAGCGCCTCGTATTCAAGTTATAGCCCGCGCTTCGCGCGAAGTGCGGAGTTCCATCTTCTACGCGACACTCCTCATTGTTTTGGTCTTCGTTCCTTTGCTGGGACTGACAGGTGTTGAGGGAAAATTATTCACACCGATTGCCGTGGCGACCATCGTCAGCATGCTGGCTTCATTTCTGGTATCGCTCACTTTGATTCCGGTCCTTTGCTCATTGCTGCTGAATCCCAAGCCAGCAGTTGCTCATCAGGACGCCTGGATTGTGCGAGTCATGAAACGGGGGTTGCAGGCCACCGCCCTGCGAATCGGCTTCGAGCATCCCTGGCCGGTTTTGGCCGGCCTTGGAGTGGCCGTGCTCGCGGCATTCTCCCTCTACCCGAAAATGGGGAAGGATTTTCTCCCCTCCTTCAAAGAGGAGACGGCGCTTATTGCGGCGACATCAGCACCTGGAACTTCCCTTGATGAAATGAACCGCATCTCGGATGTCATCGAGGAGCAAATACTCTCCGTGCCCGAAGTGCAGAAAGTCGGGCGCCGCCTTGGACGGGCGGAACGCGGCGACCATGTGGTTCCCGTCTCGACCGCCGAATTCGATGTGGACTTCCGCACAGCAGGGAGTGGAAAAAAAGAGCTCTCCCGCAAAGAAATTCTCGATGACATCCGAGCCCGGGTGAAGTCGGTTCCCGGAGTTTTTGCTGTTGTCGGAGGCCCGCTTGCCGACCGCATCGGCCACATGATGAGCGGCGTCTCCGCACCGGTGGCCATCAAAGTCTTCGGCCCCGATCTCGACACCCTTCGAGATATCGGCACGCAGATTCAAACCCTCGCGAAGAAAATTCCCGGCTTTGAGGATGCCAAACTCGACCAGCAATCCTTGATCCCGCAGCTACGGATCGAGCCCGACCGCGAACGCTGCGCGAGCTATGGGATCGCACCTGGAGACCTCAACACGCGCCTGAGCACACTCATCGGGGGCAAGGAAATCGCCGAACTGCGGGAGGATCAGCGTGCCATCAATCTTGTGCTCCGCCTGCCTCTGGCCTGGCGGGACTCGCCGGAACGCATCGCCCAACTTCCCATCCAAGCCGAGAGTGGCCGTTACTTCCCTCTGAGCGCCCTGGCAGATGTGCGCGAAGCCAAAGGCCCAAATGTGATCTTCCGCGAAAATGGCCAGCGCCGCTTTACCATCGCCATCAAGCCGAGCGTGCGCGATGTCGGCGCGCTTGTGAACAGGCTCCAGAGCGAGGTTTCCGCCAAAGTGAAGCTCCCCGAAGGCTACTTCGTCACCTACGAGGGCGAATTCCAAGCCCAGCGCGATGCCACTTGGCGCATAGCCATCCTCAGCCTCGGCGTTTTCTTGATAGTCGTCTTTCTCCTCTACGGATACTTCCAAAGTCTCTCACTGGCGCTTCAGGTTTTGCTCAACATCCCGCTCGCCCTCCTTGGAGGATTAGTCCTCACCTGGCTGGTCATAGACAACATCAGCATCGCCACACTTGTCGGATTCATCGCTGTCGGAGGCATTGCCGCCCGAAACGGCATTATGATGCTTTCGCACTACCTGCACCTCATGCGCCACGAGGGCGAAGGCTTCACTCGCCAAATGGTCGAACGGGGCACACTGGAGCGAATGGTTCCAGTCCTCATGACAGCACTCTCCGCCGGCATAGCGCTCCTGCCATTCGTTCTGGCAGCGAATGAGCCGGGCAAGGAAATCCTGCACCCGGTCGCAGTCGTCATTGTCGGCGGCCTCATTTCATCGACACTCCTGGATTTCCTGATTACGCCTTTGATTTTCTTCAAATTCGCCAAGTCGGCCGCCCTCCGCGCCATCACGCGACAAGCCGCTGCTTCGCAATAAAATCTCACCAAACACCCAAAAATGAAAACCACACGCATCCTCCCACTCGCCATCGCCATCCTTAGCTCGCTCACGCTCCATGCGGGGCCAAACCATAGCCACGAAAAGAAAGAAGCCGGTCCGAACGGCGGACGCATCCTGACCTCCATCGAACCGCACGCGGAATTCCTCGTCACGGCAGACCGCAAAGTTCAGATCACCTTTGTCGATGACAACGAGAAAGCCATAGCGCCCGCCGAGCAAGTCATCGCCGTCACGACCGGCGAGCGCTCCGCGCCTGTCAAAATGACCTTCGCCAAAACCGACACAGCCTTCCTCTCCGAGCAAACCGTCCCCGAGGGAAACAACTTCCCGGTCGTCGTCCAAATCAAGAGCACCCCCGACGCCAAAGCGATGGTCGAAAAGTTCACGCTCAACCTCTCGAATTGCCCAGATTGCAAACTCGCCGAATACGCCTGCATTTGTTCGCACACGCATTGAGGCAAGCGGGCGGCGTGCCCCTCGAACTCGGCGCCGATAAAATTCACGATTGAGAGAACCACGGCCACCTCTTCGCGCCCCCGCGCGGAAGCGCGAATTCGTGAATCTGGGAGGGTCCATCGTCCCGCATAACCCATTTTTCAGCCGCGAAGCGGCGTCCGAGGGGAGCATCACCGTCTCGGTCGTGCACGCGCAAGGCGTTGCTTGAAGTGGCGGCGCACGGCGTGATGGGAACAATGCGGCGTGCTGGCATAGTCGTTCAGTCTTGGGTCAAGCCGGAGGTTGACCCATAAGCGCTAAGATAATTATTGCGTCTCTGTAAATATTTGCTATCCATGCTTACATGGATGCAGAACCTGTCTTCGAGCAACTTCCGGTCAGCATTGAGC
>JBILMW010000178.1:0-4894 GCA_044375335.1 Terrimicrobiaceae bacterium
CCCTCGAAAGCCTTGCCCGCGTCTTCCAATACGCTTTCGACGGCTCGGCCAGGTTCCCGAATTACATCCGCCCCGAGCCCCGCGTGGTGGATGGCCCCTTCTCGCTCGGAGGGCTCGACATCGTGCCCGTCGAGTTGCCCCACGGTCGCATGACCACCAATGGCTTTGTCTTTGAAAAAAACGGCCACCGCCTGTTTGCCTACTACACCGATTGCGCCGAGGTGCCGCCTGCGGCCGAAGAAGCGGCGAGGGATGTCGAAGTGCTCGTCATCGACGCACTCAGGCACCACTCGCACCAAACGCATTTCACCGTCCAAGGCGCTCTGGAAGCCGCCCGCCGCATTCGTGCCCGCCAAACCTATTTCATCCACATGTGCCACGAACTCGGTCACGCGGAGACCGAGGCTGGCCTTCCGACGGATGTTCGACTCGCCTACGATGGTCTTCGCCTCGATTTCTAAACGCATCCTCCTGCTGGCCTCGCTGCTCTGCCTCGCGCTCGCTAATGCTGCGGCGGGCGACAGCCTCTCTGCGGCCACTCTGGTTCTCTTCAACTCGAGTGACCCGGAGTCCGCCGAGCTTGCGCGCTACTATGCCGAAAGAAGGAGCATACCACCCGCGCAGGTTCTGGGCCTCGCTTGCCCGGCCTCGGAGGAAATCACCCGCGCCGACTTCGAACTCACCATCGCCGCCCCGCTTCGCGAGAAAATGGAATCCAACGGCTGGTGGAAAACCATGCGCCTCCCAAGTAACAAAAAGGCGGTTGTTGAGACATCGATCCGCTTCGTTGCGATCATGCGCGGCATGCCGCTCAAAATCGCGGCAGACCGCTCGATTCCTCCCCCTGCGGATACGCGTAACATTCCGCCGGCGATCTCCTCGCGCAACGACGCTTCGGTGGATAGCGAGATTGCCGCGCTGGGCTTGAGGGACTGGACGCCTGCAAGTGTCGTGGAGAATCCCTACTTCGGCCGCTTCACACAGATTCTGGATGACTCGGTTTTTCCCGGAATGCTCCTCCCCGCGCGCCTCGATGCGCCCACCGGATCCATGGTGCGGGCCATGATTGACGACTCGATCATGGCTGAAAAGGACGGCCTCTGGGGTTGGGCCTACATCGATGGCAGGGACATCACCAGCGGCGGCTACACGGAGGGCGATAATTGGATGCGTCATCTGGTGGAAATCCTCCGCCAGCGCGGTGTGCCAACGATTTTTGACAACCTGCCCTCAACGCTTGGAGATGACTTCCCCGTGACCGATGCGGCTGTTTATTTCGGTTGGTATGCGGGAGATGCCTGCGGCCCGTTTGCGCGGCAGGATTTTCAATTCAAGCCAGGCGCGATCGCCGTCCACCTGCATTCCTACAGTGCCAGCACGCTTCGCAGCACGACGAGCAACTGGTGCGGTCCGCTCATTGCACGCGGCGCGGCAGCCACGCTGGGCAATGTTTATGAGCCCTACCTCTCGCTCACGGCGAATCTTGATGTTTTTCAGGACCGGTTGATGAGCGGACTGACTCTGGCTGAGAGCGCCTACATGTCGATGCGCGCCCTCTCCTGGATGGGCGTGGTCATTGGAGATCCACTCTACCGCCCGTATGCGGTTTGGAATCAATTTTACGATCCGAGAAACCGTCCACCTAACCCTTGGCGCCGCTTCCGCAGCATCACACTCAATGCCAATGGCAACATTCTCGACGCCGTCCTCCCGCTTTATGAGGCGGCCCGCGAAACCGGCAACGGAATGTTCCTCGAGGCCCTCGGCGCGGCGCAGTTCGACGCCCGCAACGCCTCGGCGTCCGTGCATTCTTTCCAAAGCGCGCTGACCTTTACCACCGACCCCGAGGTGCGCCGCCGCCTGGACTTGGAGACCACCGCCGCCATGCGGCGAGTCGCGGTCGCGGGGGAGACACCTCAAGCTCCCGTCGAGCCCGCCCCCACCATGCCGGATTCGCGCATTCCATCTGAGAATGGCGCGCCTCAGGATTCCTCCCTGGTCAAACCTGCTCCGAGCTTGCCAAAAATCCCGGCCGAAATTCCCAACCTGCCCTATCCCGACCTGTGACACTGCCCGACGGTTCCCGCTACGAGTCCGCCTGCGAGTCTTCGCGCCTGCGCGAGGGCGTCGTCCGCCAGGGGGAGATCGAAATCCAAGCCCGCCTCTTCAATGGCGAATACGGCACGAAGTGGCAAACGACGGATGGCGAGGCCTTCGAGATTCTCCACTTCGGCGAGTGGAACCGCGAGGCCGGACCCGACTTCAAGGGCGCGGTCGTCCAATTTGAAAAATCCGGGGAAAAGACCGGCGATATCGAGGTGGACCGCGAGGCCCGCGATTGGGAGCGGCACGGCCATGCCCTCAATGCCTCGTTCTCCGGCGTCATCTTGCATTTTTTTATCGAGGGCTCGCGCGAGCAGGCGTTCGCTCGAACCCTTGAGCACCGCGCCGTCCCCCAAGCGCGCCTGGCGGTGGATGCCCCCGCCGACCCGCATGAAATCAGGCCTGCCGAGCATGTGGGGTTGGATGAAGCCTCGCGAATGATTTCCGAGGCGGCGGAATTTCGGCTTCGCAACAAGCACGCCGCCCATGCCCGCGCCGTCGCATTGCATGGAGCCGATGCCGCCATGTTCCATGCGATTGCCGCCGGCCTCGGCTACAAGAACAACGCGATACCATTTCTCCTAGCCGCCCAGCGCGCCGGCCTGCGCCGCGCGGGAGGTGTCTCCGGCGAAGCCCTTCTCTTCGGCCTCGCGGGGTTTTTGGAGCCCCGCTCCTTTGACGATGCCGATGAGGTGACGCGCCGTTATCTCAAGCCCCTGTGGGACGAGTGGTGGACTATTCGAGATGCGATGTCCCGGATCGTGCTGGATCGGAAAATGTGGAAGCTCTCCGGCATCCGCCCCTCCAACCATCCGCACCGCCGCTTGGGCGCTCTCGCGGCTGTCGCCACAGGATTCGATACCCTGCGGAAATCCATGAGGAATTCTGGAGCGAAGGGATTCCGCGCCTGCCTCGAAAATCTCGATCATCCCTACTGGCGTCGGCATTGGAACCTCCGCGCCGCCGAACTCTCCAAACCCGTCGCCCTCATCGGCAGCGACCGTGTCACGGATCTCCTCATTAACGCCTTCCTTCCCTCGCAGCCGCTCGACATTGCCCGCGCGGAACTCGAGCTCCTCCGTGGCCCCTATCCGAGCGGACGCCTCCTCCGTGCCAGCGATTGGTTGGTTGGCAGTGTGTCACCAAAACTCATGCGCACAGCCAAGGACCAGCAGGGTCTCCTCCAACTTTATGCGGATTTTTCAGCGGTCTCCCCGCTCGAGGCGGCGTCGAAAATACTCAATGCCGAATAGAAATAAAATATTCTGGCATCCATCGTCCGCGTTGGTATTTGTTGCTGGCAGTCATATTCGTGGTTGATCTTCCGCATTATCAATGAATTCGACACCAAAACTGCTCTGCATTGATGACAGTCAGTTGGTTCAAAGCCTGGTGGCCCGGGAGTTGGAATCCTACGAGGTTGAACTCCATTTGGCCAGCGATGGCGTGGCGGGGTTGGATTGCTGCCTGCGCGAAATGCCGGATTTGGTCATGCTCGACCTGAGGATGCCGGCAATGAATGGCATCGAGTTTCTCAAAAAATGGAAAGCCGAACTGGGTTTTGCCGACACCCGGTTCATCGTCATGACATCCGAAACCGGTCGCGACATCGTGGAGGAGGTTCTGCGTTTGGGCATCTCGGACTATATCGCAAAACCATTTTCTGGAAAAACACTTATCAGCAGGCTGTCGCAGCATGTCTCCCTAAGAAAGCGTTCGGTCCGAACGCCGATTCCCCACACGCAAAGGCTCTTTGCTTCCGCTTCCTCGGCTGGCGCTCCCGTCAAAACCGCCGCCGCTTCGGCAAATGAGTTGAATTTGCGATCCATACCGGTTCTCACGCGCAAGATCGAAGCAAACCACACCGAATTGGCTGAGGAGGAACATACATTGCAAGATGTGATTTCAAGATACCAAGTCCTTTTGGGAGCCGGAAATGCGTATTTAACCAGCGTTCTGGCCGAGTTGTTGAAGGAGGGGAAGGTTTATGTTGAATCCGAAAAGTTTTCGGAACGAATTCAATTAAAATATGATACGGTCAAGCTTGATGCCGCAGCAGCCGCCTCGCTTCTGACGCGCTACTTCGAGGAGCAACGCTTGGAAAGTCAAAAAAATGCCGGCGTCACGCAGAGGATCGTTTTGCACCGCCCATCCAGAAAAGCCCGTCCATCAAGTTGATCGTAATGTTTTTACAGAAAGTAAGTCGCTCGAGGGAATGAGCCAATTGAAATATCTTCTCACCAACGAAAGTATCACCTTCAAAGGCGTCAAACTTCGCCGCATCCGCGCCTTGAAGGATATCCGCTCGGACTTCGACGAGCTCATCCAATCAGGGTGCCTCGGCGGTTGGATCGAAAGCGAGGAGAACCTCTCGCACTCCGGCCTGTGCTGGGTGCATGCGGACGCCAAGGTTTATGGCAAAGCCCAGGTCTCCGGGGATGCGCGGGTCACGGATCAAGCCGTGGTCTGCGGAAACGCCATGATCTCCGGCCAGGCACTGGTGGCGGGTCAGTCGCGCATATCCGGAAATGCCCAGATCACCGGCCTCGCAAAAATCGACGGCAAGCAAGTCTCGGTCGCGGGTCGCGCATGGGTGGGGGACTACGGTCAGGTGCGTGGCAGCGCCTGCGTGATGGGCGAGGCCAAAGTGGGCGATTGCGCCTGCGTTTCTCAAATGGCCGTCGTCACCGGCCGAACAAAAATCTCCGGCAACGCCCACATCTCCGGCGCGGCCCGGGTTCAAAACAAGGCCACCGTTTGCGGCGATGCCGAAGTGCGTGGCCACGCGCTC
>JBILMW010000179.1:0-4888 GCA_044375335.1 Terrimicrobiaceae bacterium
ATGGGGCATGTAGTTCGCGCTGACAAAGGCAAAAGCCATGCGCGCCGGCGTCTTGAGCGTTTCCCTCAAATGCAGGGCCGCCGAGAGAACCTCGGAAGCCTTGAAAACACCGTTCACATGATAGCTGGCTGCTTTGAACTTACCCATCGCCCCATCATTGCGCACCACTTCCGCGAGTCAATCCAGCGGTCCAAGGGCGGACATTTTTCATCCGAGAATGCGGCGAATGTTTTTCACGGAGTCAAAGCACTCGAGCGCACAAGCCCGCGCGGCGCGGGAAAGACTCTCCCAGTCCAGAAGAACGCGGCGCGCACACTCTACGGCGGTCGCCTTGTCATGCATCCACAGGAAACCACTCTCGGCAGGCAGGTATTTCTCGGCTGCGGTGGATTCCGTGATGACCGGGCGGCCCAGCGCCAGAAAAGCCGCTGCCCGGTCGCTGATCCAGCCCGTCCGCGTCACATCATCCACTTTCACTGGTGTGAACTCGGCCAGCGAGCCGCGCAGATAGTTAAAATAATGCTCCGGCGAGCAAACGACATCACGCGGGTAAACGTGGTGCCACCCGTGCGCCCGCAACCGGTCGGCCTCGGCATCATCCGGATTCATGTGCATCGCCAATTCCCAATCCACCTCCGGCACCTTAGCCGGCACATCGAGATACGGCTCGAATTGCGCACGCTTCGAGTAGTCGCGGTAAACTCCATCAATCTCAAGCCACCCCTCCCAATACCACTGACCAACCGTGGTGAAACGGTTCGTTGCAGGACGCGGGGAGGGTTGCAGAAGCTCCGTGTCCACGATGGGGTAAAATGTTTTCCACTCCACCCCCGGGAGCGGCTTGGGAAGACGACATTCGGGCGAATGCATGTTGAGGCCGATTGACCAAAACTCAGTATGAAACGACTGCCCCAGCTCCAACCTGTCCATCCAAAAGCAAATCTCCGTCGGGTCGATATTGATGTAAACGCGACGCTCGAAGAGTTGCAAAAGCGGTGGCCTGATCGAATAACTCAGGTTCAACAAAGTGGTGGGTCCGCCAAGGCGGTCGCGAAATTCACGCTCCGACATGCCGTGAAAATCAAAGCCCGCGATATCCTGCACCTCGGACGCCTCGCGCTGGTAAAGCAAAACATACTTCAGACCATACTGGCGCATGCGCTCCTCAAAAATCCGAATGCAACGCGCATCCAACTCCGCATCCCCCGAGGCAGGCATGAGTTCCAACCAAAAATAATCAACCTCCAGGCGCTTCAAGCCCAATGCCCACTGAAGCGGCACAGAGAAATTGCCACCGCCCTCAGGATACTTCGCCGCAAATCCACTACCCAAAAAAACCGAGCCCGCATCGTTCATATGAAAGCCAAGTCTTAACGGATAACCGCCCAAGCGCACGGCGAAAAAAGAAAACGGAGCGGGTTCTCGTTTGCAATGGAAAGGCCGCCTGCTTGCTACTCGTGTAGCTACCCTTTTTCAGCTTGAGGACAGAAAAGGTTCGTGCGATGAGGATGTTCAAATCGGGCCGTGGCTCAGCTTGGTAGAGCGCCTCGTTCGGGACGAGGAGGTCGCGGGTTCGAATCCCGCCGGCCCGAGATTTTTTTTACTATGAATACAACATTACTTGTTTTGGCTGCCGGCATGGGCAGCAGGTATGGTGGGTTGAAGCAGATGGATGGCGTGGGGCCGGGCGGAGAGACGCTTCTCGACTACTCGGTTTATGATGCGGCACTGTCCGGTTTTGACCGGGTTGTGTTTGTGATTCGCCGGGATTTTGAGGAGGAGTTCAAGGATCGCGTGGGCCGCCGCTACGAGGATCGCTTGGATGTGGGCTATGCATTTCAGCAGCTCAACGATCTGCCGGAGGGCTTCAGCGTGCCGGAGGGGCGCACGAAACCTTGGGGCACGGGGCACGCGATTCTTGCTGCCCGTGATGTGGTCGATTCTCCATTCGTGGCGATCAATGCGGATGATTTCTATGGTCGCGATGCCTTTGCGGCTGTGGGCGGATTTTTGCAGGCTCATCAAAAAGAAGGGACCCGTTTTTGCATGGGCGGCTACAGACTTGATGCCACGCTCTCCGATCACGGCAGTGTGTCGCGCGGGGTTTGTCAGGCGGATGCGGATGGATTGCTCAAGACGGTGCGCGAGCACACGCAAATCCAGCGCACGGCGCACGGCATCACGGATTTGGCGGAAAGCGTGGAATTCACCGGCGCGGAGCGTGTTTCCATGAACTGCTGGGGCTTCACTCCAGAGGTGTTTCCTTTGCTGGAAGCGGGCTTCAAAGATTTTCTGAAAGCCCGTGGAGGCGAGGAGAAGTCAGAATTTTACATTCCGAATGCCGTGGCGGACATGGTCTCAAGCGGTGCCGCAACCGTGCAACTCGTGCCCGTGGAGAGCCAATGGTTCGGAGTGACCTACCGCGAGGACCGACCTCTGGTGGCAGCGGCCTTGGCGGAACTCACGGCGAAAGGGGAGTATCCCACTCCGCTGGGCTGACACGCAGGATCGAATGCAAAGCGCCTTTTATCGGCCGAGGGCTTTGCTGAGGGCGCGGCTGAGGACTTTGAGTGCCTTGACGCGGGCATACCACTTGAAGTTGGCAGGTATGACAGTCCAAGGCGCGAGGTCGGTGCTGGTTTTTTCGAACATGTCCTCGGCAGCTTCGATGTGTTCGTTCCAGCGTTTGCGGTTGCGCCAGTCTTCGTCACCGATTTTCCAGTGTTTGTAGGGGTCCGCCGCGCGGGATTTGAAGCGGACGAGTTGTTCATCCTTGGTGACATGAAGCCAGAACTTCACGAGCACGGTGCCGTCATCGACGAGCATTTTTTCAAATTCGTTGATCTCCCCATAGGCGCGTTGCCAGGCCGATTGGGAGCAAAAGCCCTCGACGCGTTCGACAAGCACGCGGCCATACCATGACCGGTCGTAGATGGCCATGTTTCCGCGAGGCGGGAGCTTTGACCAGAAACGCCACATGTAGTGGCGGGCGAATTCCTCGGTCGTGGGTTTGTTGATGGAATAAACGCGAAGAAGTCTTGGATCGAGGCGCTCGGTGAGGCGCTTGATGGTTCCGCCCTTGCCTGCGGCGTCGGGTCCCTCGATGACGATCACAATCGGAATCTGCTTTTCATGAAGCTCGAGCTGCATGTTGAGAAGCTCGAGTTGATATTGCTTCACCTGGCTCTTGTATTCCTCCTGCGTGAGGGATTTAGACTGGTCGATATCGTTGAGACGAATGCGTTCTTTTGGCATGGGTGTCGTGGAGCGGTTTTTAGACAGGATTTACGGGATGAACAGGAAAAAGGTGGCAGCAATTGAAGGGAAGAACCCGTTGGCTCAGTATTTCAAAATCCGCTCGAGAAATTGCTTCACAGCAGGTTGGCGAGGATGCTGAAAAAACTCCTCCGCTGCAGCGCACTCGAGCACGCCGCCTTGAGCAATGAAGGCGACGCGGTCGGCCGAGCGGCGCGCAAAGCCCATTTCGTGCGTGACGAGAATGATGGGTTTTCCGGACTCACGCAGCTCGGCAATCACATCGAGGACTTCGGCAGTCATCTCCGGATCGAGTGCCGAGGTGGGTTCGTCCAAAAGGAGAAAAGCGGGATCCACCGCAAGGGCCCGAGCAATCGCGACACGCTGTCGCTGGCCACCGCTGAGTTGGGCGGGCTGCTTGGCCGCGTGTTCGGCGAGATGGAAGCGCTTTAGGACATCCATCGCCCGCTCACGAGCGGTTGCTACATCGAGACGGTGAACCTCGGTGAGTGGCAGCATGACATTTCCGAGTGCGCTGAGGTGGGGAAAGAGGTTGAAGGACTGAAAAACAATACCGGTGCGGCTGCGGTGGAGTCTGAGATGCTCCTCGTCCCGGGGCAGTGGCTTGCCATCGACAAGGATTTCACCCGCATCGGGGGAATCAAGGCCGGCGAGCAGTCGAAGGAGTGTGGACTTACCTCCGCCGGATGGTCCGATCAGCGCGAGGGTGTGGGCAAAGTCGACCTCGAAATCCACCGCATCCAGCACGGTCTGGGATCCAAATGTCTTTGTGAGACCGCGCAGAATGATTTTCATCTTTTGCGAAGTTTCTCAGGAATTTCGTCGGGGATGACACCGAAGTCCGGCAAGGGAACCTCGACGACTTCCTCCACGATGACGGGATCGAATGGCACGCCCGGAGCCACAGGCGGCGCGGCGCGGAGATCGCTGAACGCGACATAGCCGGTGCGGTTGTCGAGCAGGCGCACAAATGCGTAGCCTGAGTCCTTTTTGAGAACATTCAGTGTCATCTCTTTTTCGAGCTTCTCTGGCGGGAATGCCTGAGCTGGTCCGCTTCGAAAAAACTCGGCGCGTCCAATGGTGATGAACTCGGGCGGCGCGTCCTTGTCGAAATGCTCCACAGAAGCGCATCCGGTCAGGAGCAGGCAGACAATAAAAGCGATGCGTTCACATTTCATAGCGCACTTTGGATTCCAAGTATTTCGTCCAGAGCGAAACTGGCAGTGTGAGCACAAGATAGCAGATGCCGAGCGGAACAAAACTCTCAAAGGTGCTGTAGGTCGCCGAATTGATCTGGTTTGCCGCAAAGGTGAGTTCCGGAATTCCGATGATATAGAGCAGCGAGGAGTCCTTGATGAGCGAAGAAAACTGACCCGCCACGGGAGGCAAAATCTGACGCAGCACCTGTGGAAAAATGACAAAGCGGTAAGTCTGCGCGGTCGTGAGACCAATCGCGCGGGCGCTGTCCCATTGGGAGCGACCCACACTTTCGATGCCGGCGCGAATGATTTCTGCAATGTAGGCGCCGCTGAAGAGCGAGAGGATCACGATCCCCACAGATACCCGGTCGTTCCAGCCCACGGCGTTGGCGATGCCGTAGAATCCGAAAAGC
>JBILMW010000039.1:0-16288 GCA_044375335.1 Terrimicrobiaceae bacterium
GCTTTGCGATTGGATTGATGAGAAGAGCTTGGGTTCATGGTTAATAATTTTGTCTAGTAACTAGACAATACACAAGCCAAAAAAATACACGCTCTGCGAGAATTCGTGACTTTTTTGTCCTGCACCCTTTTAGCTGCGGGGACCACGGCCACGGCGGAAGAATTTCCGGCCGTCCATGCGGACTTCGGGCTTGGGTGGTTTGGGTGCGGCGTTTTCGCCATTCGGCGGGACTTGGAATCCCTCGAGCGTGAGGCGTTCGATTTTCTGGCCGATGAAGCGCTCGATGGCGCTGAGTTTTTTTGCCTCGTCGGGTGCGACGAGTGTGAAGGCATCCCCCGACATGTTGGCGCGGCCGGTGCGGCCGATGCGGTGGACATAGTCCTCCGGGTGTTGGGGGATGTCGTAGTTGATGACATGGCTGACTCCGGCGATGTCGATGCCGCGCGCGGCGATGTCGGTTGCGACCATGACTTCGTATTTGCCGGATTTGAAGCCACTGAGGGCTTCGATGCGTTGGTTCTGCGAGCGGTTGGCGTGCAGGACGGCGACGGAGTGGTTGTTGGCGCGGAGTTTTTTAGCGATCTTGTCGGCACCGTGCTTGGTGCGGCTGAAGATGATCGCGCTCTGGTAATCGACTGCGGTGAGCAGGGCGAGCAGGAGGTCGAATTTGCGGCTCGGATCCACCATGTAAACGCCGTGCTTAACGATGGAAGCCACTGAGCGGGCGGCTCCGATCTCGATGCGCACGGGATCTCGGAGGGCAAAGTTGGCGAGCTCCGCGATTTCCGGCGGGAGGGTGGCCGAGAAGAAGAGTGTCTGCCGATTTTTGGGAACCTTCGCAATGATGCGGCGCATGGGTGGCAGGAACCCGACATCAAGCATGCGGTCGACCTCGTCGAGGATGAGGACTTCGATATCATTGAGACGCACAGTGCCCTGCTGGAGGTGATCCTCAAGACGGCCTGGTGTGGCGACGAGGATATCGAGGCCTTCCTTGAGCGCGGCGCGCTGGTTGCCGTAGCCTACGCCGCCATAAACGCAACCGACCTTGAGATCGGTGAAGCGGCTGAAGTCGCGCATGGCGGTTTCCACCTGCATGGCGAGTTCGCGGGTTGGCTCAAGAACGAGGCAGCGGAGGCGGCCGTGCGAGCCGAGCTTCTGAAGCGTGGGCAGCGCGAAGGCGGCGGTTTTACCTGTGCCGGTCTGGGCCGAGGCGATGAGGTCGCGGCCTTCGATGGCCGGCGGGATGGCGCGCAGCTGGATGGGTGTCGGATCGCCGTAACCCATCGCCTGGACGCCTTGCAAAATATGCTTGGTCAATCCAAGCGCTGAGAATGGCATGTCGTGTTGTTTTTCCTATCCCGGGAGGTTTTTGAGCAACTGCTCGTTGGTTGGATATTTCCGGATGAAAAAAAGAAGGCGCTCGATGGCCTCGATCGGCTTGTGTCCGGCGAGTCCACGGCGGATGACGCTGATCTTGTGGAGATCCTCCTCGGGGATGAGAAGCTCCTCGCGGCGCGTGCCGGACTGGAAGATATCGATCGCCGGGTAGATGCGCTGGTCGCTGATCTTGCGGTCGAGCACGATCTCCATGTTGCCGGTGCCTTTGAACTCTTGGAAGATCAGCTCGTCCATGCGGCTGTTCGTCTCGATGAGCGCGGTCGCCATGATGGTGAGCGAACCGGCCTCCTCAGTATTGCGGGCTGCGGCGAAAAGTTTGCGCGGGATTTCCAAGGCGCGGGCATCCACACCACCGGACATCGTGCGTCCCCCACCCCCTTGGGCGTTGTTGAACGCGCGGCCGATGCGGGTGAGCGAGTCCATGAGAACGAAAACATCCTTGCCCATTTCGACGAGGCGACGGGCACGGTCGATGCAGAGCTGGGCAATGCGTGTGTGGGTTTTGATATCCGAGTCGTTCGAACTGGCCATGAGTTCGGCTGTCGGAACGGTGCGGCGGATTTCAGTGACCTCCTCGGGACGCTCGTCCACAAGGAGGATAAGAAGTTTCATCTCCGGATGGTTTTTCACCACGGCGTCGGCGATGTGCTGAAGAAGGGTGGTTTTTCCTGTGCGGGGTGGTGCAACAATGAGGCCGCGCTGACCCTTGCCCACTGGCGCAACGAGATCGATGACGCGTGTCGTGAAACGCTCGGGAACGGTCTCCAGCTTGATTCGCTGGTTGGGATTGATGACGCTGAGTTCCTCAAAAACCGGCAGGTTTTGGAACTGCTCGGGGTCTGCACCTTCGATTTCGGTGAGCTTATACATCTGCGGACCGCGATTTCCCCGGCGGATTTCGCCTTTGATCCAGATGCCGTCGCGGAGGCCGTATTTGCGGACGATCTCGGGAGTGACAAAAATGTCATTGTTCGACTGGGTGAAGTTGCGGCGTGCCTCGCGGAGGAAGCCAAAACCCTTGCCGCTGACTTCGACGATGCCCTCGGCATAGACGATCGGAGCCGGTGGCTGCGGGGGTTGTGGAGGCTTCTCGGCCACGGGTGCGGGCTGAGGCGCTGGAGCGGGTGGCTTGACTGGTTCAGGTGCGACAGGAGTGGCGGCTTCAACCGTGGGTTGAGCGGCTGGCGCCTCGACCGGCGCAGCCTCAACGGGCGCGGGAGTATTCTCTGTCAGAGGCAACTCGGGAGAATCCGATGCTTTTTTTTGCCTGCGGGCGCGGCCGATCCGTAGAGTGCGGGTGGAGGTGCGGCGGCGGCGCGGGGCTGCCTTGGTGCCTTCGGAACCGGTGGCTTGCGCTCCGTTATCCGGGTTTTGCTGTTCTTCTGTCATGATTGGGTTTTGAGAAAGGGCCTGTGACGCTTATTCCCTGTCCAGGTGTGGAATCTCGAGGTGATGGTGTGTCGGGAGCCCGTTAAGTTCCGTGAACTTTGAGAAAGGAAGTTCAACGAGATCTTGCGACAGTGTGTCAGTGAAACGCCGCGTGCGGAGGGGTTCTACATCGCGTGTTTAAGAATGTGTGAACTAAAGAGACACGCCGCCCGCCTGTCAACGCCTATTCTCGCCAATGCGACACTTTTTTTTCGAAACGCCGCGCCGGATCGACACTTGAACAGGCCGAGGTGAATCGATAGGCAGGTGGCCATGGCGATGATCCACATCAACCGCGACCGCGAAAATATCGGAAAATTCAATGACCAGGATGTCGCTGACGGCCTCAAGAGCGGCCGATTCCTCCCGACAGATCTGGCTTGGCGGGAGCCCATGACGAGCTGGGAACCTCTCTCGACTTTCACCGACCTGCCCCCGCCGGAGGAGACTGCGGAGCCAGTCCCAGAGGTGTCCGCGACCGCACCAACAAACGCTGGCGGCCGCATTGTGATGCGCGAGTGCTTTTCCAGCGGATGGGAGAATTTCCAGAAAAACATGGGCGTCCTCATGCTTGGAACTTTTGTGTTCCTCGTGGTGAATGTCTCGCTGTGGTTCGTCTCGGAACTCGCCCAGAGCGTGCTGCAGATGTTCATGAAGTCTGGCGGGAGCGAGGAACAGATGTTGAAAATCATCGCCCTGGCCGTAGGGGTATTCTTTTCGATTCTGTCCTCGACAGTCACCACGATTCTCTCGGGCGGATTTTTGTGGATGTTCATAAAAAACGGGCGTGGCAAAGCCGAGTTCGCGGATCTCTTTGCTGGCTTCTCAAGCGGTGTCTGGCTGCAAATCCTCATGGCAGGTGTGGCTTGGGGAGCGATCATGGTGAGTGTGGCTCTCTTCACGCTGGCGCCTGGTTTTTTCCTGACGCAGAAATACGGCTCTCAATTACCCGCTGTGATTGGGGCGCTGCTTTTCATCATTCCCATGGCCTACCTTTCGGTCGGGCTGGGTTTTGTTTTCCCATTGATATTGGACCGCCGCATCGGTTGGCAGGAGGCAATGCGCACCGCCATTTCGACTGTGCACCGTCAGTGGTTCCATGTGGCGGGGTTGGTCCTCATCTACACGCTGCTGGCCATTTCAGGCGTCTTCGCGTGTTGCGTCGGAATCCTCTTCACGATGCCGCTGGGCTATGCAATCTGGGCTGAGGGATATCGCCGGTTGTTTGGGGATCCCAAGGAATCCCCGGAGATCTAATCGGCTCAGGTTTTCATCTCATTCAACAAGTCGGCGAGCGGAACCACCGCAAAGCGCGATGAAGTATCCGAAACGGCATAGGGCAGAATGATGTTCTCCCCGTGCAGGAGCGCGCCGCAGCTGTAGACAACATTGGGCACATAGCCTTCACGCTCGTCGGGCGCAGGGCGCAGGAGCGGTTCGCGCAACCGGCCGAGAATCCGCGAGGGATCGTTGAGATCGAGCAGGACAGCGCCGAGGCAGTATTTCCGCATGGGACCAACGCCATGCGTGATGACAAGCCAACCGGCGCTTGTTTCAATCGGAGGCCCGCAGTTTCCGAGCTGAACAAATTCCCATGCCTGCGTGGGACGAAGGAGAACTTGGGATTCATACCAGAAGTGGAGGTGGTCGGAGAACATGAGGTGGATATTTTCACCGTCCTGACGGCCGAGCATGGCGTAGTGGCCGTTGATTTTTTTTGGAAAGAGCGCGAGCCCCTTGTTTCGGATGGCAGGGCCGTTCAGAGTGCGGATGGAAAACTCGTGAAAATCCCGTGTCTGCAGGATTTGAGGGAGCACGACACTTCCATCATAGGCGGTGTAGGTCGCTGTGTAGGAAATCGAACCATCCGCCTCCTGAAAGCGCGTGAAACGGGCGTCCTCAATGCCGTTCACCTCGCTGGGGGCAAAGGGAAACAGGATTTTCTCCGAGATATCCAATCCATCAGTGAACCGCACTGTGTAGTTGGCCCTCGCGAGCATGAGGGCGCGCTCACCGGCCTGGCGAACCGATGGCTCATCGGCACTTGTCCGGAGTCGGCGGACATGGTTGAGCAAATCCTGCATGAGAAAGGTCTCTGGAAGGCCATGCATGGCACTGCGGGCATCGACATACTCCACACCGAGTTCCTGAAGCTTCCTCAAGAATGTCGCCGTGTCGTATCGGGCAGCGGGCTGCGGACGGGGCTGGCAGACATAGCGGGAGACTGGATCGAGGCGGATTTGCCCCTCCAGATCGACGATGCCCGAACGGAAGGTGATGGATGAAATATGGCCCTCGCCTGTGGCCCGGAGGCTGAGGAAAAATCGCAACTCGCCGGATTTGAGTCCCGACTGGTCAGGAGCGGCGACCATGCCGGGATTGAAGAGCGCGGTGGATTCCAGGGAATATTCGTTGGTGAAATAGGAACCCAGCAAGAGGCGACGAGACTCGCTCAACTCGAGATCTGTAGGCAAAGAGGAGCGGATCTGCTCGAAGCGCTCAGAAAAAATATCGCGGATTTTTTGGTGCCGCTCGTGAAATTCGGCCAAGACCTCCGCCAACTTGGTCTGCACGGCATTTTCATCGAGATGCATGACGCGTGAAAAGAGGCTAAGAACGCGGGGGTTCGTTTCCTGCGCCGCCAATGGCTTAACGATGAGCGATGGAATGAACGGCCGCAAAAGCACGCGGCGGGGATCGGGACCGATCACCAAAGGAAGACGGCGGATTCGGGATTCAAGATATGACATTGGTCTCGGTAGCTGGTGAGTTTTTCCGCAGGGCGTGCATCTCGGCGAGGGCAAGCAGGAACGAGAGGGTGGATTCGGCTCCCTGGTTTTGATTCACGCGGTTGTCATGCAGTCCGTCGAAGCAGCCGCCTGTCGAGGGATCGTAGAGCGGAAGGCGGAGATCATTGGCTCCAAGGAACCACTCAAACGCGCGCTTGGCTGAGGCTTCCCAAAACTGATCGCCGGTGGCATTCAGCGCCTCGATGCAGGCGCTCACAGCGGCTGCGGCCTCAAGGGGCTGCTGATCGTGAAGGGCGGGATCCGTTCCCCGCTTCCAAAAACCATTCGAGCCGATTGGGCGGAAGCAACCATCGAGGCCCGTTTGCTTATCCATGAGCCAGCGCAGCGCAGCGAGTCCGGCGTTTTTCATTTCCTCGTTGCCGGTGAAGCGTCCCGCAAGGATCAAGGCCTGAGCGATCCGGGGATTGTCGTAGGCGGCGATATCCTCACACCAGGGCCATTCGGCGGTGGCATTGCGCTGGAAAAGATCGAACAACTTGCCAGCCATCTCATCCCGCCGACGGTCGGCGTGGAGGTCTCCATGCAAGGAACGAAAATACTCATGCAGGCCGAGAATCGCAAACGCCCACGCACGCGGTGAAGTGAAGTCCTCCACGGCAGGCAGCGCGTTTTCGAAAAGCGTGGCGGCCCATGCACGCAGCCCCGCAACGCGCGTGCGGCCGACGACTGCGCCCAGCGCCCAGATGGCCCGCCCGTGACTATCCTCGGACCCACGCTCTTCAGTCCACCCTCGGTCAAAGCTCATGAAATTCCTGAAACGCCCGCCAACACTCGAAAACCCGAAGTGAAGAAACGCGGCCGTCGTTGACTGAATGCGGGCGATGGACTCATCGCATGCGCCGAGTTCCTCAAGTAAAACCGTGAGTAAAAGCGCCCGCGCATTGTCATCCGTGCAATACCCGTGCTCGAACCAAGGAATGGTAAAGATGGCATGCTGAAAGATGCCGGTGGAATCGGTCATCCGATTCAGGTGCGAGAAGCGAAAGGCCGGAAGTGGTTCGGTCTTTCCATAAACCGACCCCCTTGGAGGAAGCCGCCTGCCGCGTGCCTGAAACCCCTGGCGGGCCTCTTCGAAGACTCTGGCATATTCCGCCGCCACCTCGGACCAAACCATTCCACGACCCATGAGGTAGGCCTGTTTCCGCATCGCATGCCGGCGGGCTTCATTCGAGAAAAGTTCCAGCACACCGGAGGCGATGGCTTTCGCGTCGCGGAAGGGAACAAGAACCCCACGATCCTCTGAAAGAAGCTCCGCTGCGTGCCAGTAGGGTGTCGAGACCACTGCCTTGCCCGCTCCGAAACAATACGCCAGCGTGCCGGAGGTGATTTGCGACTCGTTGAGGTATGGCGTGAGGTAGATGTCTGCGGCGCCGATGAACTCACAGAGTTCTGTGTTTTCAACATACCGGTTCACGAACATCACATTCCGCTCCACGCCAAGGTCACGAGCCAATTGCTCGAGGCCCCGCCGGTGGTTTTCGCCGTCGCGGCGGACTTGATTGGGATGCGAGGCGCCTAAAATAATGTAAACGACATCGGGGTGTGCTTGGACGATTTCCGGCAGAGCCCGCAGCGCATACTCGATTCCTTTCCCGGGCGAGAGGAGGCCGAAGGTGAGAAGCACTGGACGACCGGCCACACCGAAGTGATCTTTGTAAAAATTCGGATCCGCAAACGGAATATCCGGTATCCCATGGGGAATGACGGATATTTTGTCGCTCGGGACGCCATGAATGTCGCGGAGCATTTCGGCTCCGTGGTTCGTCATGACCACCAGCTTGCCGGAGCAATCGATGAGATCGGCAAAAGCCCTGCGTTGCTCGGCTGTGGGATCGGCGAGCACGGTGTGGAGCGTCGTGACGACTGGCATGCGGGCGCGGCGCAGAAGATTCGCGATATACCCGCCAGCCGGACCTCCGAAGATGCCGAATTCATGCTGCACGCAGAGCACATCGGCGTGAGAGAGATTTAAAAAATCCGCCGCGCGCTCGTAGCCGGCGGCATCTGGTTCCGGAATCTCAAACCGCACCTCCGGCGGGTATTGATAATTATTGCCGGGGTCTGTGACGGTCACCACCGGACAGTCCCACTCGGGGCGGTTTGAGTTGAGCGCCTCGCGCAGATCGCGGGTGAATGTGGCGATGCCGCACTGTCTTGGCGGGTAGTCGCCGAGGATCGCCGCCTTGGTTGTGAATTGAGAAGAGTTCATCCGTTGCGACCATGTTTTTAGTCGCTGCGGAGAATTTGCGTATGGGGTGATGCCCTCAGCAGAGGCTCAATCTCTGTGGTAGGGCGTCCCGGCGAGGATTGTTTCGGCGCGGTAGATTTGCTCGAGGGCCACGAGCAGGGCGAGTTCGTGCTGGAGGGTCTGCGGGCCGAGCGACCACAGCAGGTCGGCCCGCGAGCGCGTGATTTCATCCCATCCGTCGGAAGCGCCGACAAGGAGTGCAAAACGCGAAACCGAGCGGTTGCGGAGCTTTTGGATTTCGGCGGAAAAGGCGCGACTGGCGAAGGTTTTTCCTCGCTCGTCGAGAAACACCCGGTGGCAACCATCGGAAAGCTCGAGCATCCGCTCGTGCAGGCGGGGACCGGTTTTGACAAAGTGGCACTCAACTTTGGAAAATGCCCCCAAGCGCCCGAGGTATTCCTCAATACCGATTTTGGCGAAATCGAGCGCAGGCCTGCCAGCTGCGATGATTTTCCAGGTCAACGCTGAACCGGGTTGAAATCCGCCGCGTGATAGGAACTGCGGACAAGCGGACCGCTGGCGACGAATTCAAAGCCCTTGTTGCGCGCAATGTCGCCGTAGTGGTCGAACATCTCAGGAGTGATATAGGCAACGACAGGCAGGTGGTTCGGCGTGGGGCGGAGATATTGACCGAGCGTGAGAACACGGACACCGGCTTCGCGCAGGTCGTCCATCGCCTGAAAAAGTTCAGGCTCCGTCTCGCCGAGACCGAGCATGATGCCGCTCTTGGTCATCAGTTCGGGACTGAGTTCGCGGGCACGGGCGAGAAAATCGAGTGAGAGTTGATACTTCGCACGGGAACGCACAAGCGGGGTGAGGCGCTCGACGGTTTCAAGATTGTGATTGAAAACATCGGGCCCGGCTTGAAGAACGCGCTGGAGTGGTTCGTCCTTGCCGTTGAAATCCGGCACAAGAACTTCGATGACGATTTTCGGGTCCAGCGCACGGATGGCTTCGATAGTTTTGCCAAAATGATCGGCGCCACCGTCGGCGAGGTCGTCACGCGCCACAGCGGTGATCACGACATGTTTGAGGCCGAGGCGTTTCACACCCTCCGCGACACGCTGCGGCTCGTCTTCCTCGAGCGCGAAGGGTTTCGCTGTATCGACGGCGCAGAATCCACAAGCCCGCGTGCAGCGATCGCCGGCGATCATAAAAGTGGCGGTTCCTCCGCTCCAGCACTCCCAACGATTCGGGCACTGCGCGCTTTCGCAAACCGTGTGGAGGCGAAGATCCGAAATCAGACCCTTGGTGGAAAAGAAGACCGGATTCGAGGGCAGGCGCACCTTGATCCAGTCGGGCTTCTTTTGCTGATGAAGGGTCGGGTCGATTTTAATGGTGGCCATGGTTTTCCTGAAAAATGCTTCCCGAGCGCATCGCAGCAGCACGGGAATGAGATACCATCGATCTTGTATTTCACCGCAGCGCTGTCAACCATCAACGCCCTCAAACCCGATTTTCCATGACCACATCCCGACAACTTTTTGAAGCCGCAAAAAAACGCATCCCCGGCGGGGTGAACTCGCCTGTAAGGGCATTCCGGGGCGTGGGAGGCGAGCCGTTTTTTGTGAAGTCGGCGAGTGGTTGCCGACTGACCACGGTGGATGACCGCGAGTTGATCGATTTCGTGGGAACTTGGGGCCCGGCGATCCTTGGTCACGCGGCCGAGCCTGTCATCGAGGCAGTGCGTGAAACGGCGGGGCGCGGACTCAGTTTTGGAACTCCTAATCCTCTGGAGGTCGAAATGGCCGAGACAATCTGCCGCATGGTGCCCTCGGTAAAGAAAGTGCGCATGGTGAACAGCGGCACCGAGGCCACCATGAGCTGCATACGCCTCGCCCGAGGGTTCACCGGCAGATCCAAGATCATCAAATTCGAGGGCTGCTATCACGGGCATGTGGACTCGCTCCTTGTCAAAGCCGGCAGCGGCGCGCTCACCCATGGCAACCCCGACAGCGCAGGCGTGCCGGAGGCGCTCGCAAGGCTCACCGTCACTCTCCCCTTCAACGACGCCGAAGCCATCCGGGCCGCCTTCGCGGCGAATCCGGGGGAGATCGCGGCGGTGATTATCGAGCCAGTCCCTGCCAATGCCGGCCTGTATCTGCCAGAACCGGGATTCCTCGAGGGCCTGAGGGAAATCTGCACACGCGAGGGCGCGGTTTTGATTTTCGACGAGGTCATGACCGGCTTTCGTCTCGCTCCGGGTGGCGCTCAGGAGATTTACAAAATCACTCCCGATCTCACGGCGATGGGGAAAGTCATCGGCGGCGGCCTGCCGGTGGGAGCATTTGGCGGAAGGGCGGAAATCATGGACTGCCTGTCGCCGGATGGCCCCGTTTATCAAGCAGGGACACTCTCTGGAAATCCCATCGCGATGGCGGCGGGCCTTGCCCAACTGCGCGAAATGGAACGCATCGGGGGCTGGGCTCTCTTGGAAAAAACAGGCGCGGCTTTTGAGGCGGCCACGCGGGAGGCGATTCAGGGGCTTCCCCTCACCTTCCAGCGGATCGGCTCGATGTTTTGCCTCTATTTTCACGAGGGTCCGGTGCGGAATCTCCAAGAGGCCATGGGCAGCGACCGCGTGCGCTTCGGGAAATTCTTCCACGGGTGCCTCGAGGACGGCGTTTACTTTGCGCCATCGCAGTTCGAGGCCGGCTTCCTGTGCACGGCCCATTCTGCAGCAGACATCGAGAAAACGGCCGATGTGGTGAAAAAGAATCTGGCCCGTGTTTTTTGAGGTTACGCCGCCGTGCGTCGCGTGGTAGAAAAAGCACCATGACAGCATTGTTGGCACTAGAGGATGGACGGGTTTTTCATGGCGAGTCTTTCGGAGCGGAGGGCACGGCTACTGGCGAGGTTTGCTTCAACACCTCGATGAGCGGCTATCAGGAAATCCTCACAGACCCTTCCTATCGCGGCCAGATCGTGGCGATGACCTATCCGGAAATCGGCAATTACGGCGTGAATGACATCGATGTGGAGAGCGACAAGCCTCAAGTGCGCGGCTTCGTGATCGAAGAACTCAGCCCTGTCGTCAGCAATTGGCGCTCGGATTCCGACCTTGCCGGATATTTGAAAAAACACGGCATTCAAGGCATTCAAGGCATCGACACGCGTGCCCTCACCCACCATCTCCGCACTCGCGGATCCATGCGGGCATGCATCACCACCGAGACCACTGATCCCTCCAAGGCCGTTGAAATGGCCAAAAACGCCTCCTACGAGGGGGTGGATTTTGTCAAAGAAGTCACATCCACCGAAAAACACCAGTGGGACAAGGAAAGCCGCTTGAGCCGTGAGTGGATCATCCGCCCAGGCTCGGAAACCGAGGTTGATGCCGATGAAAAAGGCAATGTCTTCACCGACCTGCCTCCCGCCACCCACACGCTCGCGGCGCTGGATTTTGGAATTAAAAACAACATCCTCCGCTCGCTCCGGCAGAATGGATTCGATGTCACTGTGCTTCCTGCCACAGCCACCGCCGAGGAGGTTCTCGCGCTGGGAACGGATGGGGTTTTCCTCTCGAACGGCCCGGGTGACCCTGAGGCTCTCAACTACGCCCGTGAAACCGTTCGCGGCCTGATCGGAAAAAAACCGCTCTTCGGCATCTGCCTCGGCCACCAGATTCTCGCTCTCGCTCTCGGGGGAAGCACTTTCAAGCTCAAGTTCGGACACCGTGGAGGCAACCAACCCGTTAAAGACCTCCGCACGGGAAAAATCGCCATCACTTCGCAAAATCACGGCTATGCGGTGGACCCCGCCTCTCTTCCCAAGGATGTCGAAGTGACCCATGTGAACCTGAATGACGGCACGGTCGCCGGTCTGCGCCACTTGAAACACCGCGCCTTCAGCGTTCAATACCACCCCGAAGCCTGCCCCGGCCCGCATGATGCCGACTACTTCTTTGCCGAGTTCGCCAAAGAAGTTGCCGCTGCGAAAGCCTCAGCCTAATAATCCCGCCATGGCCAAGCTTCAGATTTTCTTCCCCGACGGCACCGAGATCACCCACGACTTGCCGGAGGAAAAAACATCCGTCGGTCGCATCTCTGAAAACCAACTGCACATTCCGGATGACTCCGTGAGCAGCCGTCATGCGGAAATCCTCTTTGAGAACGCGAATTTCTATGTCCGCGACCTCGACTCCACAAACGGGACATTTGTAAACAGCTCGAAGATCCAAAGCGCCGTTCTCAAACACGGCGACGAAGTGCGTTTCGGTTCGGTGGCCTGCCTTTTCCTCTCTGAAAACGCAGACTCCGCCAGCACAGCAGAGGCCTCTTCTTCCGAGGAACAAAACCCTGCCAGCAAGAGCGTGCGGCCGGAGAGTTTCACAAGCTCCTCGCCTATCCCGCGCAATAAAAACGGCAAGGATTTCAGCCCTCTCGCCGTCGCCGCAGCGGCACTCATCGGCACGGCAGCAGCAGCCGCCGCGCTCTATTTCATTTTTCAACCTCCGGTCTAGGTCCACCGGACAAGACCGCAGTCAATTTACCGCCATGGAAGAAAATTCCCAAAACGAACTCCTTGCCGTCCGCAGGCAAAAACTGGAAGCCCTCCGCGCCGCCGGCATCGATCCGTTCGGCCAAGCCTACGAGACCACAGGCGCACCCGGGCAAATCCGCGCAGCATTTGCCGAGGGACAAAAAGTTCGCACCGCCGGACGCATCACAGCCCATCGCAACATGGGCAAGAGCCACTTTATCGATCTCTCGGATAGCTCGGGCCGCATGCAGGTTTACCTGAATGCCAAAGAAGTCGGCGCGGAAACGATGTCCGTCTTCGACCACCTCGATATCGGCGACTTCATCGGCGTCGAGGGCGAAACTTTTGTCACCAAAACCGGTGAACCCAGCATCAAGGCGACCAGCTTCACTGTCCTCTCCAAATCCCTACGCCCCCTCCCCGACAAGTGGCATGGGGTTCAGGACACGGAAATCAAATACCGCCAACGCTACCTCGACCTCATCTCCAATCCGGAGTCGATGGAGGTCTTCCAGAAACGCATCGCCATCGTCCGCGAAATCCGCCGCTTCCTGGAGGATCGGGGATTCATCGAAGTCGAAACACCCATGATGCAAGCGGTTCCTGGCGGCGCGGCAGCTGCCCCCTTCAAGACCCACCACAACGCGCTCGGTGTGGACCTCTACCTCCGCATCGCGCCGGAACTCTACCTCAAGCGACTCCTTGTGGGCGGCTTTTCCAAAATTTTCGAACTCAACCGCAACTTCCGCAACGAAGGCATATCCCGCCGCCACAATCCCGAGTTCACCATGCTCGAAGCCTACTGGGCCTGCGCCGACTTCGAAAAAATGGCCGAACTCGTCGAGGAAATGGTCTGCCATGTCGCCCAGACAGTCTGCGGCACACTTCAGATCGAGCACAAGGACGCCGAGGGTAATGTCCTCCGCACGATCGACCTCACCCGCCCATGGCGCCGCACCGACTACGCAGACCTCATCAAAGGCATCGTGCCCGACTGGTATGAACGCACGCCAGAGCAGCGCCGCGCCTGGTGCATCGAGAACAAGATCGATGTCACCCACTGCCAAGAGGACTTCGAGGTCACACAGCATGTCTTCGAAAAACTCGTGGAGGAAAAAACCATGAATCCCCTCTTCGTAACCCGCTGCCCGAAGGAACTCGTCCCCCTCGCAAAGCAAAACGCAACGAATCCATCCGTCGTCGATGTTTACGAACTCGTCATCAACGGCCAGGAAATCTCGCCCGGCTATTCGGAACTCAACGACCCCGACATCCAGCGCGAGCGCCTCGAGCACCAGAGCGGTGGTGAAACCCAGAAGCTCGACGAGGATTTTCTCACCACTCTCGAATACGGCATGCCACCCGCAGGCGGCATCGGTATCGGCATCGACCGCCTGGTCATGATGCTGACCGGCGTCGAAAGCATTCGGGATGTCATCCTCTTTCCTCACATGCGCCCGCGCGCCGGGACCTGAACAACGCCGCGCACCCCGGGCCCGCCACACCAAGCCTCGTGAAACGAATCTTCGGCCTGCTCCTTCTTCTTCTCGCCATGCAGATTCCCGCCCGCGCGTGGGAGGTGATTATGCACGAGGGGCGCCGCCATGTGCCGATTGAAGATGTTTCCAAATTCTACCGCCTGAGAGCCCCCTTGGTGAACGGCCCCGCATTCACCCTGAGCGGAGCCTCGAAAACCATTCGCGGCCGCGCCGGGACGCGCGAAATCTACATCAACAATGTGAAATACATCCTTTGCTTCCCTGTGGAGCAGAAGGGCGGGCGGCTTCTGATTTCGGCCATGGATGTCACAAAAATCATCGAACCCGTCATGCGACCGGGCCTCATTAAAAACGCCCACGCCGTCCGCACCGTGATCTTGGATGCCGGCCACGGGGGACACGACAGCGGGGCAAAAGGCCAGCGCGGCATTGAAAAAGAGGCCGCCCTTGATGTCGTGCTCCGCGCCAAGCGCCTGCTGGAGCAAAATGGCTACACCGTGCGTCTGACGCGCTCGAGCGATGTCTTCATCCCGCTCGAAGACCGCGCCGCTTTTGCCAACCGGTTTACGAATGCCATCTTCGTCAGCGTCCACTTCAACAAAAGCGGTGGCGGGGGAGCCTCCGGCATCGAGACCTTCGCCCTCGCCCCGCGTGGTGTGCCTTCGATGGATGAGGAAAATTTCAGCTACAGCGATCTCAAGCTGCACCCCGGCCATGGACAGGATGCCGAGAACATCGCCCTCGCCACGGCTCTTCATTCCTCCATGCTCCGCCACATGCGCCTCACCGACCGGGGCATCAAGCGCGCGCGCTTCGTCGTGATCCGAGACATCCGCATTCCCGGCGTGCTCCTCGAAGGCGGCTTCATGAACCATCCGGTGGATGGCAAACTCATTGCATCCCCCGCCTACCGCGACGCCTTCGCCCGGGCCATCCTCGAAGGCGTGGGCCGCTATCGCAGCGCCGTCTCGGGAGAAACCAGCTATCGAGCGCCTTCCGCTGTCGCCTCCGCCACCGACAAAACATCCGTCCCCGACTTGCGCCGGAACATTTCACCGCTTGGAATGCATCCCATGCTGAACGAAGCTGTCCAACGCGCTGCCGATTCGCTTAAAACCAGCGACTCCACCGCACAGGAAACCAAACCGGATGCTAACTGAAAAATCCACCGACCCCATTGGAGTCTTCGATTCAGGCATCGGCGGTCTGACCGTCGCCGCCGCGCTGCAGAATCTCCTGCCTTCGGAAAATATTTTCTACCTCGGTGACACAGCCCGCGTTCCCTACGGCGGGAAAAGCCGCCGCACCGTCGAGCGCTACAGCATCGAGATCGGCGGTCTCCTCCTCGCCGAGCGTGCAAAGATCATCGTCGTCGCCTGCAACACCGCATCCGCTCTGGCCGTTCCCCGCATGAAGGAGATGTTCAAAGTTCCCGTGCAAGGCGTCGTCGCCCCGGGAGCTGCGGCAGCCGTCGCTTCGACAAAAAACAAAACCGTCGGAGTCATCGGCACCCGCGCCACCATTGCCAGCGGCGCCTACGAACACGCCATCAACTCGCTCGACGCAGACATCCGGGTCATCAGCGTCGCCTGCCCCTTGCTTGTCCCGCTGATTGAGGAAGGCATGTTCGAAGACAAGGTGACCGACCTCATGCTCGCCCGCTACCTCGCCCCGCTCCTTTCCGCTGGCATCGACACGCTCGTCCTCGGCTGCACCCACTACCCGCTCCTGCGCGAAGCCATCGCCCGCACCGCCGGACCTAGCGTGACATTGGTGGACTCTGCCGAAAACTGCGCCCTCGCCGTCAAAGCCCTTCTCGAAAAAAACACCCTCAACGCCCCCCCCGAGCGACTGGGAAAACTCGATGTCGCCCTCACCGACGCCACCGAACGCTTCCTCCGCACCGCCGCCAAAGCCCTCGACCTCGAAATCGGCGATGTGACCCTCCGCTCAGTTCAGAACATCGAAAAAGCGTAAATCCCCCTCAACATGTCTGGCAGGGTATGAAATCAAAAACGGAGCCCATCTTTCGACGAACTCCGTTTTTTTGAACTTGGAATTTTCCGGGCTGTTTATTCGGTGATGATGTCCTTGTAGGTCTTGCCGGACGGTATCATCGGGAGCACATGCTCGGTGTAGGGCGTCATGACATCAAGAATGTAAACTTCCTTGGACTCCAGCATGCGCTTCATGGCAGCGGGGAGGTCTTTTTTGTGGATGACTCTTTCGCAGGTCACGCCGAATCCTTTGCAGATATCGACATAGTCCGGGTAGATGCGCTGAAGATCGCGAGGATCGCCGAGGAAGGTATGGCCACGGTTGCCACCGTGGAAGCGGTCCTCCCATTGGACGACCATTCCGAGATGCTGGTTGTTCAAGATGATCGCTTTTGCCGCGATGCCTTCGATGTGCGCTGTGGC
>JBILMW010000180.1:0-4842 GCA_044375335.1 Terrimicrobiaceae bacterium
GGCGGCAAAGGCGGTCAGAATCTGGCGCATGGGAATCTTCTGGCCATCGCAAGCGGGATGCGCAAGCGAATCCGTGCGGACAAATCTTTCGGATGCTGCGCCGCATGCGGTGTGATAAGACATCGCCGCGCGCCGCTCATGAAAAAATATCTCCTTCCGACTCTGCAAGCGGCGGTCACTCTTTTCATTTTTGCGAAGCTTTTTGGGGATGCTTCCTTGAGGGAGAATGCCGCGCGGGCGTTGGCATCGGCGGATTTCGCCTGGCTCGTTGGCGCGGCCTGCGCGGCGGCTCTGAGCGAGATCCTCTGCGCAACGAGATGGTGGGTGATCCTGAAGGCTTTCGGCTTGCAAGTGCGCTGGCGCGACGCGGTGGCCTTTTCGGCAGTTGGACTTTTCAACTCCCTTGGACTGCCAGGCTCGGCAGGAGGTGATGCGGTGCGAACGCTGTATTTGATGCGTCTCTTCCCGGACAAAAAAATGGCGTCCGCCTTCTCGGTTCTTGCCGACCGCTTGTGCGGACTGGCCGCGCTGGTGCTCTTCATGGCGGCGACGCTTGCATGGAACCACAAGACATTTCTGGCGGGCGAACTCGGGCGCGGCATTGTGCTTTCGGCGGCTTCGCTCCTTGGTGGCGCCATTCTCCTTCTCGGTCTGTGGTGGATGACGACGATTCCCTCTTTGCGGGATTTTGTGAAGCGGCGGCATCCGCGTTTCAGCCCGCACCTTTTGGAATCGGGTGCGATTTTTCAACAGATGGCGCAACGGCCCGGCGCGGTGCTGATCGGTTGCGCGCTCGCCTTGGCAGCGCTGGCAGCGCACTTCCTGGGATATTTTTTCAGTGCCAAGGCGTTTGGCTCGTCACTCGGAATCGGAAGTCTTTTTTCGATCATGCCGATTGTGGACACGCTCACCATGTTGCCGGTGGCTCTTTACGGGCTCGGACTGCGCGAGGCGTTGTTCAATGTCCTTCTCGGAACTTTTTTTGGAACGCCCTCGGCAGCGGCAACACTTATCTCGCTGGGTGGGTTTGGAGCGCAGGCCGTGGTCGCGCTCCTTGGTGCTGCTTTTCTGCCCTTCATCAAATTTCTCGGCCTCGGGGACACCGACAAAAAGTGAGAGCGAACATCGTGGTTGGAATTTGTCCGGGAATCGACTAAAGGTGATTTGTGCAGCCGCTCCGATCAAAACGCCGCAAGAACCCCGAGGTTTGGCACAAGGCCAACCGCATGATGATTGCCCTTATCATTGCAGGATTTGCAGCCGTGGCTGTCGCCGCGTTCTATCCGGAAATCCTCCGCCACCGTTCGCTCTCCAACCAACTCGCCGAGGAAAAAGGCCTCCTCGCCGACGAGCAACTCACAAAGGCCCGCCGCGAGCGCGAGGTGCATCTTCTCAAAACCGACAGCGAATATGTCGAAATCATCGCCCGTGATCGGATCGGGGTCATGAAAGAAGGCGAGACGATTTACCGCTTGGATTCGTCGGCGCCCACAACTCAGAAAACGGGCACAAACTGATTGCCGCCCGCGGCGTTGTTTCGAGAATTAAGTTTAAAGAGGCAGCATGCGGTTGTAGGGTCTTCTGCTCAATGAACGAAGAACTTCAGAATTTGGACACCTCCGCGATCAAGGGCCGCCTGGCCTCGTTGCGGAGGTTTCTTTGACTTAGCGGCCCTGACCCAAAAACTCTCTGAAATCGAGGCACGCATGGCCGAGCCGGATTTCTGGGACAGCCGCGAACGCGCCCAGCGCGATGTCGCCGAGGTATCCTCGCTACGCTCGAAGATTCAACCCATGCAGGCGCTGGAGTCCCGCGCTGCCGATCTCGATGTGCTGCGTGAACTCGCAATGGAAGAGGCGCCTGAGAATCAAGCCGCCGCTGCCGCCGAAGTGATGGCAGAATTTTCCGCGATCGAAAAAGACCTCGATAAATTCGAGATCACCGCCCTGCTCTCCGGGCCCTATGATAACTGCCCCGCTTTCCTTTCCATCAATGCGGGAGCAGGCGGCACCGAGTCTTGCGACTGGGCCGATATGCTGCTGCGCATGTATCAGCGCTGGATGGAACGCCACGGCCTCGAGTGCGCCATCACAGACATCCAACTCGGCGATGAGGCAGGCATCAAATCCGCCACGCTGCGCGTCACTGGCCAGAACGCCTACGGCTACCTGCAGACCGAACGCGGCGTGCATCGCCTCGTGCGTATCTCGCCTTTCGATTCGAATAAGCGCCGCCACACATCATTTGCCAGTGTGGATGCCGTGCCGGAAATCGAGGATGTGCCTGTAGAAGTCAACGAGGCGGACATCAAGCTCGACACCTTCCGGGCCGGCGGAAAAGGCGGGCAGAATGTGAACAAAGTCGAAACCGCCTGCCGCCTCACGCACATCCCCACCGGCATCGTCGTGGCCTGCCAGGCTGAGCGCAGCCAAGGCCGCAACCGCGAACTCGCCCTCCAACTCCTCAAGGCGAAACTTTTCCAAATCGAAAGCGACAAAAAACGCGCCGAGGTGGACCGCCAATACGGCGAAAAAGGCGATGTCGCCTGGGGAAACCAAATCCGCAGCTATGTCTTCCAGCCCTACCAGATGGTCAAAGACCTCCGCACCGGCGTGAAAACTGGCGACATCCAAGCGGTGATGGATGGCGACATCGATGCCTTCATCGAAGGCAAACTCCGTGGCCTCACCTACAAAAAAGGCGAGAGCGACGAGGACGAGGAATAATCCCGTAGATTCGCAGGAAACTGGCCGATCTATTGGCTCTGAGGCGGGCATCTCTCATGCAAGAAAGATGCCGCGCCCGAAAACATTCCGCTCGTCAAAAGTAAGGCCCTCTCCACAGGAAGCGACGAGCCTCTGTATGGCAAGGTCGGGTTTAAAAAACCAGACCAGCCGTGAAGCCGAGCACCGCAGCGTTTTGAACAGCGGCTGTTCCGCTACCGTTCGGGTGGCTGAAGTATTGAGCAAAGGGTTGGATGTAAGACCAGCCGTTGATCTGGAAACGATACCCGCCTTCGATCACAGCCGTGTAGCCGTCCACCGCTGGGCTCACATCGCCTTGGTAGGCCCCATAGCCGATGGAGATCATGGCCAGATCCTCGTCACGGTGCGGGATGAGTCCTGTGTAAACGAGTCCGCTCTGGAAGTAGAAGGGATAAACATTTTTGACCGCATATCCGGGGGCGAAGCTGAGGAGGTTGAAGGTGTTCAGGCCTTGCTTGGAGAGCTTCGGAGCGGATGGCTGCACGGTTGATTTGAAAGATTTTCCACTTGCGACCGACTTTCCGCTCACAACCGATTTGCCATCGCTTTTTGGCGCGGGAGCCTCTTCAGCAGAAGGTTCGCGGTAGAGCATCTGGTCGGCTTGGAAATAGAACCCGTATTGACCGGCGTCGTTCGTGCCATTCCACGAGCGCGTCTTGTTAGCAGGTGTGCCGTAGAAGTAGCCGCCGAACGCGTATTTGCCCGGCAATTCAGATGTGCCGATCTTGGGCGTGTAGCCTGTTTCACCCATGTAGAAGAGGCCGTTCTGGTTTGTGGCGGGGCCGTATCCTTGATAAGCAAGGCCGTGGTTCGTCGAGGCGGTGGCCTGCGGGAATGACATGAAGAGACCGTTTTTCACATAGACGGTTTCGTGGAGCTGGACTTTGAGCGTGCCGCCCCAAGTCGAAAAGCTGGACGAGAAAGGAATGTTTCCGCCGATGCCTTTGGCGCTGTTCACGGCATTGTTGAGGAACAGCTTCGAGAGAGGCTGGTCGACGAATTCCTTCTGTGGCTGGAGCCAACCTCCACGGAAGACCACCATGTCTTTGATAGGCAGCATGCCCTTGGTGCCGATCTCTGCGCCGAAGGACAAAACGCGGAACTGCGTGCCGGATTGCCAGTTGGAGGGGTTGAACATGGACTGCGCCTCAACGAAATTGTTGGGGTTCGAATCCTTGGTCGAATCGCGGTAGCGGAAGCTGGAAAACGCCAACACGCCTTCGAGATTTTCGTTTTTCAAAAGCTTTCCGAAATTGATCTCGTTGCCGAAGTTGATTTGCTGATCCCAAAATCCGCGGGCACCTTTTTCGCTATCAATGACGCCGAAGAATGCTCCTTGGTAGTTGCCGTTGAACGAAACCCCCTCAGTCGCAAGTTTGCGGCGCAGGTCAAAGCCGAAATTGCCGCCGCCGCCAAGCATGTATTTGCCATTCCACCAGTCGTTGAACGGCTTCGAGCGGTCGTCATCCGGCGCTGGCAGGCGCTCTCCACCAATCGTTCCCGAGGTGCCCGAAAGAATCTGGCCGTCTTTGATTTCGACCGGCCCTTTGAGCAGCAAGGGATGCCAGCCTAGGCCGTGTGAGGTTGTGGTTTCTTGATCGGCGGCAAATGCGCCCGTTGCGGAGGTGATGGCAAATGCCGCTGCACAGGCAATGGCTTTGTGTGACAAGTAGGAGAGGTGTTTCATGACAGCAGGAGTCTGCCGGTAGCCGCCGATTGGAGAATGCGTTTTGTGTTAAATTTTCGTAACTTCAGGAATGTGGGTGGTTGTAATGCGCCTCCGACCAAGCAGACAGCCCACACTCGACAACCCCGCCTCCCGCGCTATTGTGCTCTCGCGATGAAATTTGAAGACTGGCCTGAAGAGTGGCAGGAGTGGGCAAAGCTCACCCCGTTGGAGCGCTTCCGGGAAAGCGAGAAAATCTTCGCTCAATACTTAGCCATGGGAGGTAGCCTTGATCCCGACCCCGATCCGACAAGTCCTTTCTACGATCCAGAAACATCAGGTTCAGGCGCTGCTTATGGGCGGCCAGGCCTGCGTGTTCTACGGCGCAGCCCAGTTTAGCAAAGACGTCGA
>JBILMW010000181.1:0-4841 GCA_044375335.1 Terrimicrobiaceae bacterium
TATTTCAGGGCTACCGCGTAGTGTGTGGGATTTGTGACGATCACATCGGCATTCGGCACATCGGCAAGCATCTGTTTTTGCATCAGTCGGCGGGCCATGGCGCGTTGGGCCATCTTGACATTTGGGTCGCCCATAGCTTGGCGATTCTCGTCCTTGATCTCCTGCTTGGTCATCATGAGATCCTTTTCGGTTTTTTTAAGTTGGAAGATGTAGTGCAGGAGGGCGAGTCCGCCCATGGCGAGGGCGAGTCGGAAGAAAAGGGAGAGTGTGGAGTCGTAGATGAAGCTCCCGATGCGGAAAACGGGAACTGGCGTGAAGAAGATCGGGTCGGCGAGAATTTGTTTGACGCTGCCGTAGATGAGGACGCCTACGACGAGACACTTTCCCGATTCCACGAAGAGTTTGACGAGCCCCTGCTTGCTGAATACGCGCTGGAATCCTGTTACAGGGTTGAGCTTTTCAAACTTGAAGCCCACCACTTCAGGAGTGGCTTTGAAATGGGTTTGGAGTCCACCGGCAAGGATGCTGGCGACCGTTGTGGCCAGGAACATCGGAGCCAGCAGTCCGAACATGGTCAGGAAGGCCATGCCGGTCCATTGTGGGATGAAATCGCTGATGATCTGGTATTTTTCGAGGTTGCCGAGGATGCTGGCCACCATCTCGGTCATGTAGCGGGATTGGCTGTCCAGCGTGAACAGAAAAACGAAGTAGGCCGCGACCAGACCAAATACGACCTGAATCTCAGGAGCCTGAGCGAATTGCCCTTTGTTATGGGCCTCCGACAGCTTTTTCTCTGTCGGTTTCTCTGTTGCGTTGTCGTTTTCGTTCGCCATCGCAGTCTTACCTCAGAAAATGAAGCATCAACTCCGGCAGGTGTTGCATATCGCGGAGGATGTATTGAATGGTGAGCCCGAGCGTCATGGAAAACACTGTGAGCCCGGCGAGAATTTGAACAGGGAAGCTGAGCATGAAGACATTCAAGCTCGGCGCGGCGCGGCCGAGGACCGAGAAAGCCATGTTTACAAGAAAGCTGATCGCCAGAAGTGGCGCGGAAATTTGAACGGCGAGGAGAAAGATTCGTCCGCTCGCGGCAAGCACCGTGTCAAACGATTGGGGCGCAAAAATCGCGCTTGGGGGAAAAACTTCGAAGCTTCGCGCGAAGGCCAGAAGGCAGAATTGATAAGCACCGGTCACCAGAAAAAGCACGGTTCCGAGGGAAAAAAGCATCGTGTTCGGCGGAGTCGCCGAGGTGCGTGTGATGGGGTCGATGTTCGTGCTCATCGAGAGTCCAATCTGCACAGCTATGATTTCACCCGCCATTTCCAAAGCGTAGAGCAGGAATCGCACCGCAAATCCCATGAGGAGACCGGTAAGGACTTCATGGATGACTTGCATCACCACAATAAACCAATGTCCAGGCACTCCTCCGAAATCACCGAAAATCGGGGCAAGCAAGTAGGCAAGTATTGCCGCCATGGCGATCCTCACCGTGGAAGGAATCATACTCCCTGAAAAAACCGGTAGGATTAGAAAAAGTCCGCTGGCTCTAAGAAAAATCAGCAATCCGGGGTAGATATCCTCGACATGGATCGTGATCATCTCGTCATTTCCGGGATTTTATTGATGAAAAAAACCGTGAACTGCATCAGTTGGCGGAGCATCCAAGGGGCTCCGATGATGATGATTGCACCGACTGCGATCAGCTTCGGAGCGAAGCTCAGCGTAGGTTCTTGAATGCTGGTCACGGCTTGAAAAAGACTGATGACCACGCCCACGATGACCGCCGCCAAGATGATCGGAGTCGTCACGAGCAGGGACACCGTGATGAGCGAGCGGAGCATTTCGATGGCAGTCTCTTGATTCATGAGGCAAAACTTTGAACCAGAGAACGAACGACGAGCTGCCAACCATCCACAAGAACGAAGAGCAGAAGCTTCAAGGGAAGCGCCACCATCGTAGGCGGCATCATCATCATGCCCATGGACATAAGGGTTGATGCAACAAGGAAGTCAATGACCAGGAAGGGAATAAAAATCAAGAATCCCATCTGGAAGGCGGTTCGGAGCTCGCTGATGACAAACGCAGGAAGCACCACGCGCATGGGAAGGTCCTTGAGGTCGGTGCGGCCCATGCCTGCGAGGTCGAGGAAGAAATCGACTTCGCCGGGTCGCGTTTGGCGGAGCATGAAATTCCGGATCGGCTCGACGGCGCGGTCCATCGCCTCATTTGAGCTTATCTGCTCACTCATGTAGGGATTGATGGCCTGCTCTTGGATTTGCTGCCACACCGGAGCCATTATGAAAAAAGTGATAAAAATCGAGATGCCAATGAGAAGCTGGTTCGCTGGAGCGCTGGGAACTCCGAGTGCCGTGCGGACGAATCCCAAAACGATCACAATGCGGGTGAAGCTCGTCATCAGCATGATGAGCGATGGCGCCAGCGTGAGCAGCGTCATCACAATGACGATCTGGATCGCCGTGCTCAGGTTTTGCCTGTCATTGCCATTTCCTACCTGGAGGTTGATCAATGGCGCGCCTGGAGCGGAAACCTGCGGAGCTGTTGGAGCCGTCGGCGCGCGGGGAGCGGCAGGAGCCGCCGGCGAACTCAATAGCGGCGGAAATGGCGTTGGTCCGGGCGCGGGAGTCTGTGCGTGCGCAGGGATAGTGAGCGCTCCGAGGACGCAGATCAAAACGAAGGCTGCAAAAAGATGGGGTTTTAAAAACATCATGTCGTCTGGCCTTTTTTTTCCGCACTTTCCATCATGCGGCTGAAATCGCGGTCGGCCGTGGAAGGCGAGTCCAACGGACAGAGATAATCGATTTTTCCGGGTGTGACTCCCAGAAGCATACGGGTTTCTTCGTATCCGACCACGATAAGAAACTGGCGGTTGCCAAGGGGGCGCATTTCCAAGACCTGCAGTTTGCGTTCCTCTTTGGAGCGGTTGCGGTGCAGTGGGATGCCAAACTTGATTAAATAGATCGCTGCTCCCGCGAGTGCGGCCAAGAGGGTAACATAACCCAGCAGGCGGCCGAATTCATCCATTCCCGGCGCGGTGGGTGAGGCGGGCTTGTTTACAGCCGAAGGAGTTGGTGCAGGAGCTGATTCCGAGGTTTTTGTGGAATTGTCGCTTGCTCCATTGATTGTGATGGCGGGTGTTGCTTCAGGCGATGGCTCATTCTGATTCCCTGACCCGTTCGCCGACTCCTCCGTGGCTTGCAGCAACGATGTATGGAGGCATGCAAGGACCGCCACGAGGGCGAGCCTCCACGCAAGGTTCCTCATGCCGCGTCTCCGACGATCTGGGTGATTTTGATGCCAAAGTTCTCATCGACCACCACGACTTCGCCTCGTGCGATGAGTTTGTCGTTCACATAAAGGCCGACCGGTTCGCTGGCGAGTTGGTCAAGTTGAAGCACGGTGCCTTCTCCGAGTTCCACCACATCCCTCATTGGCAGCATGCAGGAGCCGATGCGGACGGTGAGATCGACTTTGACATCGAGAATGACAGAGAGGTTTTTGGCGTCGTTGATGGTGCTCATTGTTTTTGGGCAGGTTGGGATTCAGAGGTTATTTGGATGGCGACATGGCCGTTCTCGCAACCTGCTTGTGCGCTGAAGCGTGGGGCGTTGGCGATACGGACGCGGGTGTTGTTGAGAGTGGTCTTGGGCATTTCCAGCACATCGCCCACGCGGAGTCTGAGCACATCGCTCACATTGACGCCTGGCACTTCCCAGTCGGCGATGAGCGGAACGGAAATCTGGTTGTAGGAACTGCGCCACTGCTGGGGCTTGACGTCGTTCGGAACCTGCATGTCGCGCGACCGGCGGCTGTGCATGTTCTTCGCAATCGGTTCCAGCATGTTGTAAGGGACGCCGATTTGGATAAGTTCCACGCTGTCGCCGGCCAAGGCCTCGATCGTAAGTGCCAGCATGACAGTGTCATTCGAGCAGGCTTGCAAGAAGCGAGGGTTGTTCTCATGGCCAATCTGGCGCCCGCTGTATTGGCGCTCGTCTTTCCACTGGCGGCACCACTCGTTAACGATGATGTCCACGATTTCCTCGAGGAGGGCGATCTCGATTTCAGTGAGGTAGCGCTCCTCATCCGAGGCGCTCCCGCGGCCGCCGAGCATGCGGTTGGTCATGCTGATGGCCAAACGCGGGTGGATTTCCAGAATTCCGATGCCTGGGAGCTGATCGACCTTGAAAAGCGAGATGTGGGTCGGATTCTTCATCGACTCCGCAAATTTCCCGTAAGGCATGGTCGTGAGCTTCGCCAGCTTCAGGCTCATGTCCGCCCGCAGAAGCGATGAAAAACGGGCAGAAATCGTTGAGATAAAACCGGTATGGATCGTCCGAATGCGGCGAATCTCCGCCTCGGCCAAGTGGATCGGCGTGCGGAAGTCGAACGCCTTGGCCTGAACTTGATTGGCCGTTGGGAAGCGTGAGCCGTCGAAGCGGTAAATCGATGGAGCGGAAGACTGGGCCGCCTCGGCGACGAGCCTGTCGATATCGGATTGGTTAAGAGTTCCGGCCATATTCTGGTTGATGGTTGAGGGCGTGATTGGGAACGCCCCGTTATTGGATCACGAATTCGGAGAAGTAAATCTGGTCGACCACCTCGGCTCCGAGGAGGCTGTTGAATTTGGCGATGAGTTGTTTGCGCACGGCCTCACGACCATTAGGATTGTCCAGCGCGGAAGGTGATTGGGAGGAAAGAATCGTAATCGCCGCATCGCGCAGTGGGGATTCGTTTTCCTTCATGATGTCGCCGATCTTGGCATCCGCGCTCGCCACTTTGAAGTTGGTCCGCAGGTAGCGGGAGCTTCCGCTTCCGGAGAGGTT
>JBILMW010000040.1:0-16209 GCA_044375335.1 Terrimicrobiaceae bacterium
TGATCACTTCAAAGTCTTCGAGAGCCTCCGTCGCTCTGGTAGGCCTTGCGGCGGGATTTCTGGCGATCAAGCCCATAATCCAGTCAGCCATGGAGGGCGGCAAGTCTTTGCGTAATTCGGAGAGGTGCCTAACGGTGTGGTCCAGATGCGCCTTCGCGATGTCCTCAGTGGACTTGCCGGTGAATGGGGGGAACCCCGTCAGAGCAAAATAAAACAAGCAGCCCAGCGAGTAGAGGTCACTCTGCTCCGTGGCGGAATGTCCCTCGATTTGTTCGGGTGCAATCCAGTGGATAGATCCCGAGATCGAATCGTTAGCTTTTGCCTCCTCGGGATTCCCGTCTTGGAGAAAAGAAGCGATTCCGAAATCCAGAATCTTCACCTGATACGATCCACTCGGCAACCGACAGAGCATGATGTTTGCTGGCTTCAGATCGCGATGGATCAACCCGGCATGATGCGCGCTGGATAGGCCGTCGAGACACTGCCGTGCAATCTCAATAAAAGTGGCTGTATCGAGTGGACTGGTTTCCACCGTTCGCTCCAGCGTCTCGCCCTGAATGTATTCCATGACGATGTAGGGCGTCTCGCCATCCATGCCCAGATCGTAGATCGTAACAATGTTGGAGTGCCTCAGCGTGGCCAAGCACATGGCCTCCTGCCAGGTATCGCGCACATCATTTCCCTCCAGATTTCCGACTTTGATCTGCTTGATGGCAACAGTCCGTCGCAGGTGGTTGTCCCATGCCGTGAATACCTGCCCGGCTCCGCCTTCCCCTAGCAAAAACTTAAATTGATAGCGCGAAGAAAGAGAAGAGGTGTTGGCGCTGGACATCGTTTGAGAAGCTTCACTTTCGAGGCTTCTTCTCGGAAGATGCACCTTAAGATTTGTAACAACTATGTTACAAGAAGCCGTCTGGCCGTTGAAAGGGTGTCGATGTCTGCGGGAGATTTGTCCCGGCGGATGCGGGTGATGCGTGGGAAGCGGAGGGCGAGGCCGGAGGGGTGGCGGGGGCTTTCGCGGATGGAGTCGAAGGCGATTTCGAGGACGACGAGGGGTTCGACTTCGATGCTGTTGCCGGTTTGTGAGAGGGCGTTGGCGAGGAATTCGTCGGTGAGGGTGGCGATCTCGAGGTCGGTGAGCCCAGTGTAGGCTTTGCCGATGCTGGCGAGGGCGCCTGTTTTTTCGTCGCGCACGGCGAAGGTGTAGTCGCTCAGGACGCCGCGTCGTTTGCCGTGGCCGTATTCCACGGCGGTGACGACGACGTCGAGTGTGGCGAGGCGTTTTTTGAGTTTGATCCAGGCTAGGCCACGGCGGCCGGGTTGGTAGTGGCTGGCCGGGTCTTTGATGATGAGGCCTTCGTGTCCGGCGGAGCGGATGTCGCGGAAGTGGGTGTCGATTTCTTCAGCACTGGCGGCGTGGAGGATTTCGGCATGCCGCAGAGGAGGCGGCAGGGTGAGTCCGTGCAAGAGTTCGCGGCGGCGGTGGAGTGGCTCTCGGAGCAGGCTTGTGCCATCGAGTTGAAGGATGTCGAAGACCACGCATGTGACGGGTATGCCGTCCGCAAGAAAGAGGTCGGCTTCTTGGCGGCCGAGGCGTTTTTGGAGTTCCTGGAAGGGCAGGGGACGCCCATCCCGCCAGGCAAGAATTTCGGCATCCAGAATGGCTTCGCGGCCGAGTTGTGCCGCCGCTCTTGCTATCTCGGGGAAGGTGGAGGTGATCTCCTTGAGGTCACGGGTGAAAATCTCCGTGCGCTTTGTGTTCGTATGGATTTGAGCCCGAATGCCGTCGAACTTCGGCTCGATCCAGAGCGAGGGAATCTCCGCAAACCGTGTGCGGACTGCGGTGGCGTCGGGTTCGGGGGATGCCAGCATGCACTTGACTGGTTGGAAGAGCCGCATCGCTCGCTCATGCAGGCGGCGGTTGCGTGCCATCACGGCGACGAGTCCCAAGTCGGCGCAGAACATGTTCGCTTCACGCACCTCGCCGGGGTCTGCTTGGAAGGCTTCGGCGATGCACTCCTCCAGCAAGCCTTCCTTGAGGCCGATACGCAGGTCGCCGGAGAGGATTTTCACGAGAAACTTCGCCGCAATGGGAGGTGTGGATTGGAAGAAATGGGCCAGAATTTCGATCTTGGCCACGCCCGAGCGGGCGGAGCGCAGATCTTCCAGAAGAGCTGCAATCTCGGACAATGCTGGGTTTGCGGAGCCGTGGCGTGTGGCCATGACGGTTTCCGCCGTGAGGCCACTCTCGTTGATGCCGCGAGCGAGTGGGCGGTATTCGGCTTCCGGCATTCCCGAGGCCTTGATGAGGGCGGCGCGGATAATGGCTCTGCCTGCTTGGTGGGGTGCGGGGTTCGTGGAGGAAAATGCGGCGCCCGAGAGCCAGAGTGCGGCGAGGCGCAGATCGGTTTCTTGCAACTCCTGAAAGTATGCCGAAACGAGTTGGATTTTGGCCTGCTTGCCTGTGAGGGCTGCAATCTCTTCGCCGACCGAGCAGAATCTTAGGAATCCCGTTGTGGCCGGTTGAACGGGGCTTGGCTTGGCTGGCGCTTGGGGACGGGGAATCTGAATTGCCAAATCCAGTTGGTTCGGCCCTGTCAGCGCCCAAGCCTCGATGCCGCGCGCGCGGAGGTCGGCGGCGAATTCCGACGCGAAACCATGCAGGGTCAGCACGCGCTTGGGGGCGACATTTTCCACATGTCGCAGCAGGTCGTCATAGCCCGCATGGTCGGAGAGCGGGAAGGCGGCATCGCAACGCATGCGGTGGATGGCGCCGGGATCCATTGCCCAGCCGGTGATAGCTGCGACGCGGCGTCTTTTCACCAGTGCCATGGATTTGCTTCCGGCGCTGGTAGGCGGGCAGATGAGAACATGGCCAGCGGCGGTTTTGACATCCCACGAATCGTATTCTGGAAACACGATGCCCTCGGATTCATAGACCGGCACGAGCTTGGCAATGGTGGAGTGGAGCATGACCCGCAGTCCTGCGCCGCGCAGGTTGGCCAGGATTTCCTGGGATTTTCCGAGCGAGTATCCGAGCAGAATCGGCGTTGCGCCTTCCTCGAGCGCTTCGATGCAAAATTTCAGGATTTGAGCCATCACCTCCTCAAACGGCGGGAACACATAGCGCGGCAGCCCGTAGGTGGTCTCCATGATGAGTGTCTCGGCGTGCGTGTGAGCGGTCGTCTCGGCACTTGCTCCCTGCCGGAGTTTGAAGTCGCCGGTGTAGAGGAGGCTGCCTTGGTCGGTCTCCACGAAACACTGGGCGGATCCTAGGACATGCCCGGCCGGCAGCAGTCGCATGCGGAATTTTTCAAAATCGCGCAGCTCGTCGAATGGTAGGGAGATTTTTTCGCCGTGCAGGGTGCCCATGCGCGCTTCCATGAGGCGAAGAGTGCCCGGGGTTGCGATGGTGCGCTCGTGGCGTCCTGTGTGGTCGCTATGGGCGTGGGAAACGAAAGCCAAAGGCTTCGAGTAATGCGGATCCAGCCACAGATCTGGGCCGGGCAGGTGGACGGCGCCTCGGTGCCGGACCTCGATCATGCGGCGTGTGCTAATTCATCGAGCCCGTGCCCCAGCGTTTGTGGAAGAATCGTTCCCATGGTGAAAAAAGGATACGATCCGCAAGGAGACCTATCGCCACAATAATGACCATGACGGCTACAACTTGATCCATGGCCAGGAGTTCGCGTCCGTATTGCAGGAGTTGCCCGAGGCCGAAGCCGGTGAGGATGGTTACAAAAATCTCCGCTGCCATCAGCGAGCGCCAGGCGAAGGCCCAGCCTTGCTTCATGCCGCCGATCAAGTAGGGGAGCGAGGCGGGTAGGATGACATTGAACCAGGTGTGGAGACCCTTTGAGCCCATAGTGCGGGCGGCCCGGAGATAGATCGGCGGCATCGAGCGGACGCCATCGCTCGTGGCGATGAGAACAGACCAGAGGGTTCCCATGACCACCACGAAAAGCATGGCGGCCTCGGTCTGGCCAAACCACAGGAGGGCGAGTGGCACCCAGCAAACGCTTGGCAGGGTCTGAATGCCAAGAGCCAGAAGGCCGAGGGTGTCCTGCAGAATGCGGAAGCGCGAGGTGAGGAGGCCGAGGGGCACGCCAACGAGTAGTCCGATTCCATAGCCCAGCAGGAGGCGTTGCATGGTAACGACTGTCGCCGACCAGAGTGAGCCATCTCTCGTCGCCTGCCACATGTATTCCAGCACATTGAGCGGCGAGGGGAGCAGCACGGGTGACCACAAGCCCGATCGGGATGCCGCCTCCCAGGAAACGAGGAGGAGGAGAAAAAATGCGAGTGTTGAGATGCTGCGGATCATTCGGAGGCTTCCTTGCCCTGCCCGGTGGTGAAGCCTTTGAGAGCGGTGGTGATTTCGGTGGAGTAGCGGGCGAGTTCCACGCTGTTGATGTCGCGGGGGCGGGGAAGGTCGATTCGGAATTCGGCGCGGATGCGGCCGGGGTTGGGTGAAAAAAGAAGCACGCGGTCGCCGAGGCAGGCGGCTTCGCGGACATTGTGGGTCACGAAAATAATGGTCTTGCGGCGGGCTTCCCAGATGCGCTGGATGTCGCCGTAGAGATGCTCGCGGGTGAGGGCGTCCAACGCGGCGAAGGGTTCGTCCATGAGCAGAACGCGGGGATTGGGAGCCAGAGCTCGGGCGAGGGCGACGCGCTGCTTCATGCCGCCTGAGAGTTCATGGATGTTGGCGCGTTCGAATTTTTCCAATCCCACGAGGTGGAGGTAGTATTTGGCTACCTCCTGGCGTTCCTTGGAGTTGAGGCCTGGCTTGAGGCGGAGGCCGAAGAGGACATTGCCTCTGACATCCAGCCAAGGGAAGAGAGCATGTTCTTGGAACATGACCATGCGGTCGCGACCGGGGCCTGTGATGTTTTCGCCGTTCGCCAAAATCTGGCCGCTGTCTGGTTGGTCGAGGCCGGCGATGAGGTTCAGGAGCGTGGACTTGCCGCAGCCGCTGGGGCCGACGAGGCAGAGGAATTCCCCCTCTCCGACTTTCACGCTCACATTGTCGAGGGCGAGAACTTTGCCGCGCTCGGTGGTGAAGGATTTTGTGATGTTGTTCGCCTCGATGCGCTCGGGGGCTGTATTGGCGAGTTCGTTTTCGAGGCTCATCGTGATGGGTTTTTCATGGCTGCCAGAGAAGGTTTTTCAGATCGACGCGGGCGCGCAGGAAGCCGACTTCGCGCGCATGCTGGAGAAAGGATTCAAAGGGTTCGATCGAGATGGATGTGTTCGGATCAAGGCGCGTCCAGGCCTCATCGACGAGTTTTTGGGGTATTTCACGACGGGTTATGGCGCTGAGTTCGTCGCGGACACGGCGGCGGGCCTCCTCGGGGTTCGCTCGAATCCATTCGGTGAGGCTCTTATGGGCTTCTGCAAATTTGGTAGCTAGCGCGGGGCGTTCCTCCAGAAAGCCAACGCGGCCGGCAAGCACGGTCGTAAGGGCCTTGGGATCGGAGTGGAAAATCCGGCCATCCGCTTCGTTGATGAGGCGGGTTACCCATGGCTCCACAGTCCATGCGGCATCGAGTTTCTTTTGCGTGAAAAGCTGGAGCATGTCGGGGTTGGCGGTTGGTATGACGCGGGCATCGCCGCCGACGAGCGTGACCTTGATTCCCTGCTTGAGCAGCCAGGCCCGGCATTCGACATCTTGTGTGTTTCCAAGCTGGGGGGTGGCGATGGTTTTTCCTCTGAGGTCATCCACAGAGGTGATCATATTGCCGTGCACGACGAGCGCTTCGCCGCCGCGCATTGAGCCGGCCATGACGCGAACCTCCTTGCCGTTGGCGCGGGCGTGGGCATTCACCACAGGGCTTGGTCCCACATAAGTCATGTCGATTGCTTTGGTAAAGAAAGCCTCCATCGCTGAAGGGCCGGCATTGTAAATCGACCACTCTAATTTGACGGGTTCACCGAGGCGAGATTCGAACCAGCCCTTGCCTTCGCGCGACATGTTTGAGGCCACGAGTGCCTGAGCGTGAGTGATATTTGGAAAAAATCCGACGCGAACAACCTGCTCGGCGCTGGCTATGGCAAACGGGGAGGCAACGAGCAGAACAAGGCAGGTTTTAAAAAGTTGATCGATAAAATCAACTAATCCACCCATCCGGTGGTCTCTGCTTTGGCGTTGTTTCTGAAAAACTCCCATCGCGCGGAAGCTTCTCCGGAAATCTGGGAGAGTCAACGAAAGACTCCGGCTTGGCAGACGGCGGGAATTCGGTCAGGTTGCTTGCCTATGGGAAAGCGCGTCTTGATTTTATCCGCCTCCGTGGGTTCTGGGCATGTGAAGGCGGCCGATGCCCTTGCACGCGCCATGCGGGCCAGAAGTGATGTGGACGAGGTTCTCTCGGATGACTCGCTCGACCATACGAATGTCCTCCACAAGCAGTTCTACTCCACGCTCTATAAAAAACTCTCCGCTATGCTGCCGGAGTTTCTGGGCTGGTGGTATGAGACGAGCGACGACCCGTGGGTTGCCGACAAGGGGCGCTTGCTGATCGATCTGCCCCAGGCTTTGCCGCTCATCAATCTGGTGCGGGAATTCAAACCGGATGTCATTCTCTGCACGCATTTCATGCCGGCCGGTGTCATCTCCTGGCTTATTGCCAACGGGAAACTCGATGCGCGGTTGGGGGTGGTGATCACGGATTTTCATTTCCATGCTTTTTGGATTACGCGGGCTTTCAATTGGTATTTCGTGGCTCAGGAGGACGATAAAATCCACATGGAAGCGCTCGGCCTTCCTGCCGACCGGATCGAGGTGACTGGCATTCCCGTGGAGCCCGAGTTTGGAGCGCCTGTGGATGCGAACGCCGTGCTGGAGCGGCATGGATTGCAGCCCGGAAGGCCGACTCTCCTCGTTGCCGGTGGGGCGCTGGGCATGAGTCCGGCGACGGCTGTTGTGAGGCAGTTGCTGCAGTTGGACAGGGACTTTCAGGCCATCATCGTCTGCGGAAAAAATGAGGAAATGCTGAACGAGATTGTGGATTTGTTGAAAGACCGGCCAGCGGATTTCAGAGTCTTTGGCTACACAAAGGAGATGTCGGATTTCATGTCTGTGGCCTCGATTTTGCTCAGCAAGCCGGGTGGCATGACGACCGCCGAAGCTGTGGCTTGCGGCCTGCCAATGATGATTCTGGATCCGATTGGCGGCCAGGAGGAGCGCAACGCCGATGTTCTTCTCGAAGCGGGTGCCGCCGTGAAATGCACGGAGGTCACTCTCGTCGCGCACAAGCTTCGCCGCTTGCTGGATGATCCCGAGCGGCTCAGGCAAATGTCCCGAAATGCGCGCAGCCTCGGCCACCCGAATGCGGCGGCGGAAATAAGCCGCATCGTTCTGGAGGAGCCGGACAGGCGTCCTGTGGTCATTTCAAAACTTCGCGAGAAGGCCCTGCGCAAACGCATCGCCGCCGCAGGATAGGGGAGTCTCTATATGAATCATTCCACACCATTTTTAATCGGGGTCGCCACTTCGGGATACCAAAGCGAAGGTGGATACAACGGGCCCGGCGAGCCACAGAACAATTGGGGCGCCTGCGAGAAGTCGGGCCGAGTGGATCGCACCGGGCGCGCGGTGGATTTCTGGAACAGGTATCGCGGCGACTTCGACTTGGCCCGAGGCATGGGGCTCAATGCGTTTCGGTTGAGCATCGAGTGGACGCGCGTGCAGCCCTCTTTCACGAACGCACCTGGGCCAGCGCCGGCTTTTGACGGAGCGGCGGTGGATGCCTATGCGGACCGCGTGGCTGCCTGCCGCGAAGCGGGCATGGAGCCTGTGGTCACGCTGCAGCATTTCACTCACCCGGCTTGGCTGGGAGTGGATGCCTGGCTGGATGACGGCACGCCCGGGGCTTTTCAAAAATTCGTTCAATTTACGATCGAGCGTCTCAACCAAAGACTCTGCGATCACTTCGGCCAACCGCCTGTGCGGTGGTATGTCACACTCAACGAGCCAAACATGCTCGTTTTGAACACCTATCTGAACCGCCATTTTCCGGGTGGGCCTGAGGCAGGAATCCCCGTTGGCCTGCGCGCCTACAACCGCATGCTGGCCGCGCATGTGAGGGCCTACAATGCGATTCACGATTTGTATGAATCCCGCGGATGGGCACGGCCGATGGTCTCGATGAACACCTTTTGCAGCGATGTCTATTGGTCGGAAAACATGCTGCTGGACCTGCTGTGCCTCCGGCAGAACGGCATCAAACCAGCCGAAGCGGCGGATTATTTTCGCTCTCGAGCGGAGGCGCTCTCCCGGCACTTCACTCACATCGCGCTCCAACGCCGCACCGACCTCGCCGCCATGGCGGGAGCCGGTCTGCACCGGTTGGCCAACTATTTTGCCTCGCGCGCGGCGACATCCGAGGCGTTCGAATTTTTCTTCACCGAGGCCGAACGCGCACCAAGGGCCCGCGCGCTGGATTACCTCGGGCTCGATTATTACGACCCCTTTGTGAGCCATGCCTTGCGGGCGCCGGATTTTTCCGACCTTGAATTCAAAAGCTGGAGCATCTCCGCTCACATGCTCGATGTGCTCGCCTGCAAGTGGTGGGATTGGCATTTTCTGCCCGAGGGCATGACCGCCTTCTGTCAGTATTATGCCAGCGCCTTCCCGGGAATGGCCATTCTCATCGCGGAAAATGGCATGGCCCTGCGCAGTCGAATCGATGATTCCGGAGGCGAACCTCGCCGCGACAAGATAACCCGCAGCGCCTATCTCGAAGCCCACCTTCTCGAAGTGCGGCGCATGCTCGACGCCGGCGTGCCTGTGGTGGGGTATCTCCACTGGTCACTCACCGACAACTACGAGTGGGGCTCCTTCAGTCCCCGGTTTGGGCTTTATCGCATCGATTTCCAGCGCGATTTGGCGCGTTTGGAAGTGGACCATCTGGGCGACAGGCCCTCTCAAACCTACGCCAGACTCGTGAGGGAGATGGGGCTTAACTCGCTCACGGTCAATCTTCCGTAGCTGATCGCCGATTTTCTGATCGCACTCCGTAAAACTTCACGGCAATACTTGGCATCCCGATTGCTTTAATCACCCCGCCGCAAGGGAAGATGGGAAAAACGAAAAAAAAGCTACACCAGACGGCCTGGTCTGCTCAAAAAAATACACCTAACAAAAATGGCTAAATACAAACTCGAATACATCTGGCTCGACGGATACGAGCCGGTGGCAAACCTCCGCAGCAAAACCCAAATCAAGGAATTCGCCAGCTTTCCCAAGCTTGAAGAACTTCCCTTGTGGGGCTTTGACGGCAGCTCCACCCGCCAAGCTCCCGGCGGCAGCTCTGATTGCGTGCTGAAACCTGTCGCGGTTTTCCCAGATTCTACCCGCGAAAATGGCGCTCTGGTCATGTGCGAAGTGATGATGCCCGATGGCACGCCGCACATCACAAACTCCCGCGCGACCATTTTGGATGATCCCGAGGCATGGTTCGGATTCGAGCAAGAATATTTCCTCTATCAAAATGGACGCCCATTGGGCTTCCCGGCTGAAGGTTTTCCCGCTCCTCAAGGTCTCTATTACACCGGCGTGGGCTACAATGCGGTCGGCGACATCGCTCGCGACATCGTCGAGCAGCACCTCGACATCTGTCTCGATGCTGGCATCAACCACGAAGGCATCAATGCCGAGGTCGCCAAGGGCCAGTGGGAATTCCAAATCTTCGGCAAAGGCTCCAAGCGCGCCGCCGATGAAGTCTGGATCGCCCGCTACATTCTTATTCGCCTCTGCGAGCAATATGGCGTGGATGTGAACTTCCATTGCAAACCGCTCGGCAAGGACTTCGACTGGAATGGTTCGGGAATGCACTCAAACTTCTCCACCAAGCACATGCGTGAAGTCGGTGGTAAGGAATACTTCGAGAATCTCATGGCAGCCTTCGACAAATACAAAAACGAGCATGTCGCCGTTTACGGGCCGGATAACCATCTGCGCCTCACAGGTCTCCACGAGACGCAGTCCATCGACAAATTCAGCTATGGCCTGGCTGACCGCGGCGCATCGATCCGCATGCCCCACAGCTTCGTCAATAACGGCTACAAAGGCTACCTCGAAGACCGTCGTCCAAATTCCCAAGGCGACCCTTACAAAATCGCCAGCCGCATTCTTCAGACGATTGCCACGGTTCCGACCAAGTAATCGTTCGCACGATTCGGTAAACCTCATTAAAAAAGCCGCCTGTCAAAGCAGGCGGCGTTTTCTTTTTCAAATTTCACGCTTTGCATTCCGCGATCCTCAGTAGAGCCTCGCGCCCGCCGATGGAAAAACTCAACGCCTTCTTCTGGAGTCCGAAGTCCGATACCTACGCCAAGCGAATCTGGCTCCTTTTTTTCGCCATCGTGGCTGTCCTCGCTTTCTTCCAGCCCGCGCAGCGAAACATCACGCATCATTATAGCCGCGCAGCCTATAATTGGTGGAATTCCGAGAATATGTATTCGCTGAAAGGCAAGGGCTTTCTTTATTTTCCCCAGTCAGTCCTGATTTATACGCCATTTTCCTGGCAGGAATTTCCAAAGGATATCAAGAAGTTTAACAAGCAGCCCTTGAGTGAAACGCTCCTGCCGACTCTGATGCTCCGCCTCGGCGAGGTTTTTTACCGCGCGTTTTCTCTGGGGCTTTTTGGCTGGGCGATCTGGCGCATGTGCCGCTTCTTCCGAGCCGATGCCACCCTGGCGAGTTTGTTTTGTCTGGTGACCGTCCTGGCCTTGCCTGCATCGCTCACTGCGGGAAGAAATGGTCAATTTAACATGCTCCTATCGGCTTCGATGATTCTAGCTGCTCTTGCTGTTTCGGAAAAACGATGGTGGTCGGCTACGGCTTGGCTGATTTTCGGAGTCATCGCCAAGCCCCTTGGTCTCGTTCCGTTCTTGCTGCTCGGTGCTCTCTATCGTCCTCTGTGGTGCAGACTCCCGGTAGGAATGCTCTTTTTTGCCGGCCTGTCCTTCATTCACTACGATCCGAACTATGTTTTGAACCAGTGGCACATGTGCATCAAACAGGTCACCGTTGCCAGCATTCCGCCGGGCAATAACTTCGACGACATCGCCGCCATGTTCCGAACCTTCGGATTCGACCTGCCCGATAAACAATGGTTCCCCGTCCGCGCCGCATTTGCTTTCGTCACGCTCGCACTCGCTTGGAGGCTGAAAAAAATCTACCCGGCCGCGATCGCTCCTTTTCTGGTGACGGCATTGTCCGCCGCTTATCTCATGGTTTTTAACCCTCGCACGGAAGCGGTTTCCTACATCATTCTCTCCCCGTTTATTGCTCTCTTTGCGGCGATTCTTGTGCGGGGAAAAGTCATGACTCCGCTCGTATGGATTCTGGTTTTTATATGCATCGGACTCGGGTCGGACTGCTACGGCGACATTTATAAATTGACGCGCATCTGGTTCAAACCCCTTCTCGCTTTGGTTTTTTTCGTGATCCTCGGCATGTTCGCGTTTCAAAAAAGCCAGCCCTTGGAATTGGCAAGGAAGTGTTGAAAAGGTCTAAAAAAAAGATTTGAACAATGTTTCCCGTTCGACACTCTTCGCACAGAGTCTGAGCCGATTCAAAAATCTCAAATGTCCTTCCGCGTCGCTACATTCAACATGCAAAACGGCCAGCCTTGGAGTGATGTCGATCCCTTCCCTCCTGTGCTTGATCTGAATGCGGTGGTTGGATTTTTAAAGACGCTCGATGCCGATATTCTGTGTCTCCAAGAGGTCGAGCAGGGCCACGATGGCGGCATGCAAGTCGACCCTCCGCTAAACTACACGGTCTTAAGAAAGGCATTTCCCGGCTACGACTCTGTCTTTTCGTATCCCCTGAAAAACGACACCGAGCTTCCTTTCGGCCTCGGGCTTGCCATTTTTTCGCGAACAAAATTAACCGGCTTTCAAAAAACCGACCTGCCCGCTGCGGAGCTGGAGTTCGAGTTCGGTGGTAAAAAACGCCGTGCCTCACCGAGGCTTTTGCTTGAGGTTTTGACCACGCTGGATGGCCGACGCTTGCGGATTCTCAACACCCACCTGCAGGCATTTTTCATGATCGGGGATTCGAGCAACGCCCACTCCGCTCAGCGTGATATTGTGGAATCCAAACTCCGCGAGTTTGGAGACGCGCCGCTCCTTCTTGCGGGGGATATGAATTCCGCCCCCGACGAGTCGCTGGTCGAGCAATTTCAAAGCGCTGGCTTTCGCACGGTTCAAAACGAGGAAATCACTTGGCGCCGCATGCCGTTCGTGACCGATCATATTTTTTACAACCCACCGCTCAGGCTCGTTTCCCACCGAATAGAAAAAACAACCGTCTCGGACCATCACGCCGTCGTGGCGGATTTCGAGTTTGTCTGAACCGTCGCTCCGCCATTCGGAGTAATCAGCGCCTGGGACTACGCCTCCTTATAGTGCAGGCTCAGAATCCTCAGAGCATTCGCGTCTTTTTCAGCCGTGAAAAGATAAAGCCGGAGAGCGATGCTGCCCTGCATCCATTGATATCCCACCAGCGTCTGCAGCACATCGCCTTCACGGTTGCGCGAGCGAGTGAGCAGGCGGCCGATGCCATATTTGGAATCCACATTGCGACGCACCTCATCGAAGAAAAGATCGTATCTCGGCGAGTCCCACGAACTGTCTCCAAAGTGGAGCTCGATCTCGTTCAACATATCGTTCCGGAAATAAAACAAGGCGCGCTGAAGCTGCTTCTGCGGGATGCCCTCCACCACAAAAACTGTCCGGCCCTCCACGACCTTGCGCTCTGTGATTTTTGCTTTGATCCCCACCAGGCTTTGCTCCACGCGTGTAGGGGATTCGCCCCACTGGAAATTGAACGGCACACGCATCTGCTGCTCGGCATGAACAGCCGGCGAAAAACCAAGCCCCGCCAGCAGAAACAAAATACACCCCAGAAATCTCATGTCCCCCCAACTTCCCGATTACAAGCGCCGCCGTCAACCATCTCGAAAAAAATACTCTCAAATACTATTTGCCAAGCTCTGAAAAAAGGCGAATAAGGGCATTGCAGATTGGATCAGGATTTGGTGGACATCCCGGAGAGAAGACTCCCTGGGCAGTTTGAAACCCGGCAGTCGGGAACAGGCCTCGATCTCTAATGCGTTAAATATAGTAAATACCATGGGTAATAAACTCTACGTCGGCAACCTGTCCTTCAACACGACAGAGATCGCCATTCAGGACCTGTTCTCGCAGTGCGGTGCGGTTTCCGAAGTCATGCTAATGCAAGATAAATTCACTGGCCGCTCCCGCGGATTCGCTTTCGTCACGATGGCATCCGATTCCGAGGCTCAAGCAGCTGTTGAGCAACTCCACGGCAAAGACCTCGACGGTCGCGCCCTTACAGTCAACGAAGCCCGTCCTCGCGAAGACCGTCCTGCAGGCGGTGGTGGTGGCGGCGGCGGACGCTTCGATGGCCCTCGCCGCGACTTCCGTGGCGGTGGCGGCGGTGGTCGTGATGACCGCCGTGGCGGTGGCGGTGGTGGCGGCGGTGGACGCCGCGACTTCGGCCGTCGTTAATAGAAGCCTTTAAAACTTCAAACGGGCACCGAGCTGAAAAGCCGGTGCCCGTTTTTTTTACCCTCCCACCACAGCAACCGCGCAACCGCGCGCTCTCGTGCATGCAGGGTAGGGTCGGCGCGCCGCCGCTGACCCATTTTCGCGGCGGAGCCGCCATTGCATCCAGAGAAACGCCGCTGGCGCGGCTGAATCTTGGGACGCCGGCGGCGCGGCACCCTACCTTGGTTTACGACCTGCGCTGCCGCGCCTGTTTGTAGCGGCTGTCTATGACTGCCGATTCGGATCGCCTTCGATCCAAGGGCTCTCATGGGAGCGCGCTCGTCCTTTCTCTCGGCATTGAGAGGATTCCCCGGTGATGCCGGGCCGAAATTCCATCCCACCACATTTTAGCGTCCGACCAAAAATTTGGACGATCGTCCAAATTTTTGGTTCGTGCAGGACGCGAAGGGGCCGGTCTTTGGGGTGGCGATTTAAGGCTGAGCGGGGCCTTCGGCGTGGAGGGGGATGGCCGGTGTGCGGGGGTGGAGTTTTGGGGTGACTTCGATGCTCAGGAGTTGGCCGTTGCGGGTTATTTGGATGTTGGCGGGTTCTCCTGCGGTGAGGAAGTAGGAGGCGTCGAGCACATCCTCACTGGTTGTCACGGGGGTTGAGCCGATGGCATTGACCATGTCGCCGGCTTGAAGGCCTTGCCCGGCTGCGTTGGCGAGGGGATTGAGGGTGGTGATTTTTGCGGTTGTGCCGTTGACGGGTTCGGGCGCGTCTTCGACTTCGACGCCGACCCAACCGTGGCGGAGTTCGCCATAGCGGGCCATGTCGTGGCGGATTTTTTCGGCGGCGCGGATTGGCAGAATATGACACGAGCCGCTGTCATTGATGCGGGCGACGAGGATGCCAATGACTTCGCCATTCAGATTCAAAACGGGTGCGCCGCCTTCACCACGGCTCACGGGCATGTTGGCGCGGATGTGGGTGGTTGAAAAATATTGGCCCATGTGCTGACGGTCTTGGCCGGCGATCATGCCAAAGCTGGCGCTTGATTCACGGTCTTCGGAAAATCCGATGGTAATCACGGGCGTGGCAGTGGTGGCATTTTGGGAGTTGCCGATTCGAATGAACGGGCTGATGCAATCTGTCTTGAGGATGGCAATGCCGCTCCGCTCGTCGGTGGTTACCACGCGGGCGGGCAGGGAGTTTCCGTTAAAGGTCACGCTCACATCCTCAGCGTTCAAGACCACTCCTGCGTGGGTGTAGATCAATCCAGTCGGGTCGATGAAAAATCCACTGCCGAGGCGCACGCCCATGGAGTCGCTGGCCTGAACGCGCACAACGGCTTTTTGGTTTTCCTCAAAAATCCTCCGTATTTCGCAGGTGATGTTTTCGGCAAGGCTGGGCTCTGCCGATTGGATGCACGCGAGGGGCATCGCGAACAGGGTTGCGGCTGTGAGCACGGCGACACGCGCCGGAAAATTAAAAGCTGCGTGCAGAGGCATAGCTCACCGGTCTCGCAGGGAGGACATATTGCACAGCCGAACCGTTTTTACCCTTCGCGGGGCGTGCTTTGGAATCCAGTTGCACCGCGCCGGATGAGGCCAGCGTGAGGTTTGAAGGCGTGTTGTCATCCGCCCAGTCCATAACAAAAACCGCAGCAAAAACGGCTGCGGCGAAGGAAGTGGCCATGACAAGCTTGGGGACCGGCGGCATGACAAACATGGAGCAAACACGATCCCAAGCGATATGGAGAAGCGGACGGTGTATCACCTCGGCTCTCTGACGGGCTTGGAACTCGGCCAGGAAGTTTTCGAAGTATTCCTCCGGGGGTTGTTCGTAGCGTTTCAGTCGGAGAATCTTTGTAATACTGTCTTCGTTATCCATACGGCTGGTTACTTGTTAATAAACTCCTGAAGGTAATTTTGCAACTGTCGGTGGGCATAAAAGAGGCGCGAGCGCACCGTGCCCTCCGAAATCTTGAGAACTTTGGAAATCTCAGCGTGAGGCATGCCTTGAATATCGAACATAGTGACGACTGCTCTATGGTCATGTGACAGCTTGAGCATGGATTCGTTCAGTTTTTTTTGAAGTTCGCTGAGATTTGCCTCGCGGCTGGGGTCGCCATTGCTCGTGGCTTCGATAAAGTCGGGGTCATTGAGGATGCCGTTGTCCACATCATCAAGGCTCATGGTTTTCCTGCGGTTCCGTTTCTTGAGGAAGTTGATCGCCATGTGCACGGCGATGGTATGCATCCAAGTGTAGAAAGAGGATTTGCCCTGGAAGCCTTTGATAGAGCGGTAGGCTTTGGAAAAAATATCCTGCAGCAGGTCGTTCGTATCCTCGTGGCTCGAGGTCATGTGGTAAACAAGCCCGTAAAGCCGGGGACTGAACCTCACGACCAACTCGTCAAATGCACGGGCATCCCCCGCTTGGGTGCGGCGGACGAGTTCGTCATCTGGTGGCTCGAGCATTTCCATTTACAGGCAAGCCCGCACCTCTATCAAAAGCCCCCGCCGTTGCGGAGAAAAATCGTCCTTTGCGGAGGGGTTGCCCAGGGCGTTTGGCTGGACTATTCATAGAGCGGGACGGGAGTTGAGGATGAGGTTGAGGGCTTCTCTGCGGTGGCGGTGGTATAATTCGAAGAAGGCGGACAGAGGTTCTCCTTGTTTGAAGGGAATG